>CAZHQL010000056.1:0-10601 GCA_964534915.1 uncultured Spirochaetaceae bacterium
GCTCCTGGCAGAACGGGCTTGCTGCACTGCTTATCGGTGCAAATGCCGTGATGGCAACAGCCTTCCTTATCTCGTATGCAAAAGGCGCAAATGAGAAGAAAAGATATGCAATGAGAGTGCCCATCAGCAAGCGAAGTGCCATTACAGAGGCAACCTCCTTAATCTTTTCGCCTGAGAACGAAAGCTCAAATGTAAGCCCTATCATGAACATGGCAAGGGGACCATTTGCAGGACTTATGGAGGAAGCAAAATCAAAGATGACATCAGGGAGCCTGATGCTCAGAAGCGAGAGCATCATCATGATTACATAGATAGTAAACGAAGGCTTTGTGAATACCTTTAAAAGCGATAAAGGAATGCTTCTTCCGCTCTTTTTTCCATCCACTGCGATTTCTGTGAAGACTAGGTTTCCGCCCACACACATAATCGCATTTCCCATATCAAAGAGGCATGTTGCGACAGTGCCGATGGCTCCGAGGAAGCCAGATACAAATGGAAGCGTGAAGTTCCCGATATTATATGCTGAGAGATTGAGCATGTAGAATATCTTATCTTCCCTCTCCTTATTCCTCGAAATAAGGCAGCCGATTGAAAACATCACAATGGTTGATAGAAATCCGATCAAGGGTATGGCCATCATGGAAAGATCAAATACATATGTCCTGAATGAGGCCAGTATAGCAGCGGGAAGTGTTATATTCATAATCACCCTGCCAATGACCTCTGCATCATCCTTTTTCAGCAGCCCTGCACGCTTGAGTGCATAGCTTAAGCATATCATGCAGAAGAAGAACGCTGCCTTTAAAATCACATCCAACATCACCTGATACAGTACAACATTTTTCAAAGAAAAAAAGCCCCCATATAGAAGAAATACGGGAGACCAAAGTCAGCAAAAGCGACAATCAAGGATGTATGGCTCAGAACCTGTAGCTCAGTCCTGCCTTCAAGGCCCATGGGATTATGTTTTCATCTATAGTCTCGTCAAGAAATCCACTCCAGAGATTGTAGCCTGTCTCCCCTGCTACGAATAAGTCAATGTTCTCAGTTATACCGAAATTAAAGCGTATGGATGCCAGGAGGGATAAGTAGTTCAGCAGGAACCAGAGGCTCTTATAGGAAAGCCCTCCTCCAAGAAAGAGGTCCATATTGCCCTCTAAGCTCAGGCGGTAATACGCAAGAAGGTCTGCATCGAGGCCCAAAGCATCATCTCCAAGATAGAAGTCAACGCCCAGAGCTGTGTTAAGAGCAAACCGGCTTCCAAAATAGAACATGGCATCAAGCTTCAGGGCAATCATGTTCATAGCATAATCGGATACCGATATCAGCTGATTGAAGCCAGATGAAACGCCGAGTGCTATCCCGCCATCGGCAGCAAGGGGTGCTGAGAGGGCAAAAACGAGTAATAAAGTGAAAAGGATCTTCTTCATATATTATGCCTGCCTTCTCTTTCTTTCCTTCTTCTTTGGAAGAAGCACTTCAAGCGTCATTTCATTGCTGTTTTCACTTCTTGCTGCTATCCTGCCCTCATGCTTCTCAACTACTGCCCTGGCAATTGCAAGGCCTATTCCGAAGCCCTTTTTCTCAGAGCTCCTGGAGTCATCAGCCTTATAGAAGCGCTCGAATATCAGGCCAAGATTTTCAAGGTTTTTCTCATCTGTGAAATTGCTTACTGCAAGGCATGCGTATTTGCCTGTATCTGAAAGCCTTACTGTAATCCTTGAATCATCAGTGCTGTGTTTCACTGCATTATCTAAAAGAATGTATACCAGCCTTTCCAGCATAACCCCATCCCCATAGACTTCCACCATATCATCGGATAAGAGGACAATATCCTTTTTCTCCATCCTGGCTACATTCTGAAATGAAAGAGCTGCATCCTTCACGATATCTGAGAAAGGAAGCTCTATCATATTCTTCTTATCATCCTCTTCAAGCTTCGAGAGAAAGATAAGGTCGAATGTAAGACTGGAAAGCCTTTTTACCTGCTTCCTGATATCATGCGTCCACTCATTCTCTCCTTTCTCTATCTCAAGGGCCTCACAGTCCGCATCGATTATAGTAAGCGGAGTCCTGAGCTCATGACCTGCATCAGTGATAAAGCGTCTCTGCTTCTCATAGCCCTTTACTATTGGAGCAATTAACCTGCTAGAGAAAATGCATGCCAGGGCCAGGACTGCAATTGCCACAAGAATATTAACGAGAATCATGAAGTGCGTGAAGAATACGTAGTTGCTGAAGGACTTCCTGGCATCTACCAGATAGATATCTGTAGCATCCGGGCTCTCTATCTTCATATATCTGAAGAGCGCGCTGTAGCCCTTTTCCCTGCTTCCGTTAAGGATCTTTTCAGATGCGCTGATGGCCTGGCTGACCAGAGCCTGATCATTGGTATAGTATATTTCCTCTATTATGTTTCCGCCATCTGAGAAGCAAAGATGTATTACATCACGAAGATTGAAAGGCAGTATAAAGCCCATGCGCGTTCTTTCCTCCGGAGGCAGAGGAGGCGCTCCTGTAACAGGGCCGCGTCCTTCGATTATTACCATATAGTCCAGCAATACCCTGTCTGCCTCACGGGCTATATGAAGGTAATTGAAGATTGTTACGATGAGGATGAACAAAGAAGAGACAACAACAAGGGAAAGAACTATTACCTTTATCATCTTTCCCTGAAGTCTGCTACGCATGGCTTACCTCCAGGTAATAGCCTGCATTCCTCGATGCCTTTATCTCGATATCAGCGCCGAGGCGCATCAGCTTCTTCCTCAGGTATGAGATATACACCCAGACTGTGGAGATATCGGAGAGCTCATAGCCCCAGACATGGTCAAGAAGATAGCTGGCCCCTATTATCTCATTAGGATGACGGAATAAAATCTCAGCTATCTTGAACTCCTTATTAGTCAGGCGATAGGATCCGGATAAGGATGTAAGCTCGAATGACTTTATATTAAGCTTGACATTTCCGCGCTCAATAACGCTCGAGTCCTCCTGATCCTTAGGGCGAAGAAGAGCCCTGATGCGAGCAAGAAGCTCCTTTGCATCAAATGGCTTTGTCAGATAATCATTAGCACCGCTGTCCAGCCCTAAGACCTTGTCATCCACTTCAGCCTTGGCACTCAGTATTATTACGGGCACATCACTGCATCTTTTCCTGATTTCCTTGAGGACTCTGATGCCATTGAGTCCCGGCATCATGATATCAAGGATTATCGCATCATAGGATGCGCTCTTAAAATGCTCAAGCGCATCGCTGCCCGTGTATACAGTGTCCACAGTATACTTATTCTTCTCCAGAATGGCCTTCAATGCCCTGGATAGCGATTTTTCATCCTCAGCAACTAAAAGTCTCATAAACAGATTATACATGATTTTTCATTCGAAATAAGAAAAATGATGCAAAAGGCTAAAAGTTTTAATTCAAAACATCCGGAATTTTCAGTTATTCAAGGAGTAATTAAGGTTTATACAATAAAAATGCCGTTTTATGCTCCTCTCTACTGTATAAAGCTTTTCCAGATATGCTAAGCTACAGCTATGAAAGCAATGAACTGCTCAGATCTGGTGAAAACATGGACTTGACTTTTTCTTATTTCATTACTGCAGTTTTCTCATCCCCCATGCTGCTTATATCAGCATTCCTGACGCTGGCTGTAATCTTTGTCAACGGCTGGACGGATGCTCCTAACGCAATCGCAACATGTGTCACCACACGGTGCTTATCAACAAGGAAAGCCATAATGATGAGTGCCGTTCTTAACTTTCTTGGAGTCTTCATCATGACGCATGTGAATGCAAGCGTCGCATCGACGATTTCAAACATGGTCGATTTCGGAAGTGATACCAGTGCTGCCCTGGCTTCTCTCTCTGCGGCCCTGTTCTCAATCGTAGTATATTCAACAGCTGCATCCCGTCTGGGAATCCCCACAAGTGAGAGCCACTCGCTCATCGCAGGCTTAACAGGTGCTGCCATTGCAACCCAGAACGGCCTTGATGGAGTAAACGGATCTGAGTGGATCAAGGTAATCTATGGCCTGATTGCATCGCTGTTCTTGGGTTTCTTTCTTGGCCTTGTGGTGGCAAAGACCGTTGCATTCCTCTTTCAAAGAGCCGAAAGGTGCAAGGCCAATGCTTTCTTCTCCTATGCCCAGATTGCAGCAGCCGGGGCCATGAGCTTCATGCATGGAGCACAGGACGGACAGAAGTTCATAGGTGTTCTCTTTCTTGCCCTTGCTTTCTCAAATGGCCAGGCGGGAGTTGAGAATGCCATGATTCCCATATGGCTGATGCTCCTTTGCTCCATCGTGATGGCTGTGGGCACCAGCGTGGGCGGAGAGAAGATTATAAAGAGCGTCGGAATGGACATGGTCAAGCTTGAGAAATACCAGGGCTTCAGTGCGGATATCTCCGCATCCCTCTGCCTATTATTTTCTTCTCTCTTTGGCATTCCTGTGTCTACGACGCACACAAAGACAAGTGCAATAATGGGAGTTGGCGCATCAAGGCGTCTTTCTGCGATTAACTTTTCCGTGGTAAAGGACATGCTCCTTACCTGGATATTCACATTCCCCGGTTGCGGGTTAATAAGCTTTTTCATGACGAAGCTGTTCATGCTTCTGTTCTAGGAGGAAAGGAGTGAAAAAACAGGATACATTCTATTTTGATAACTTCAAGCAATGCGCAGAGCAGTCCTTGAAAGCAGCTGTTCTGCTTTCTGAGATGATGAACAATTACAGCCCTGAGGCAATCAAGGAATACGCAGACAGGATGCATGAGATTGAACATGAAGCAGATACAAAGAAGCATCAGATCCTTAAAGTGCTCCTGAAGGCCTTCATGACACCTATTGAGAGGGATGACATACTCCTTCTGTCAAACTGTCTTGATGAGGTGACGGATAAAATCGAGGATGTAGCGCTCAGAATGTACTGCAATAATATTGAGAGCATCTTCGAGCCTGCAAAGGCAATGGCAAGTCTCGTAATCGAGATCTGCCAGGAGATGGTAGCGATGCTCAAGGAGTTCAGCAATTTCAAAAAATCAAAGACCCTTCATGACAACATCGTCAGGATCAACACTCTCGAAGAGGCTGGCGACAGGCTCTTCATCGACGGAATGAGGAAGCTGCACACTGAGACATCTGACCCGATCAAGATCATCACATGGAGGGAAATCCTCATTTACCTTGAAAAGTGCATGGATGCTGCTGAGCACGTAGCAGATGTCTGTGAAAGGGTTGTGATGACCAATACATAAAAATGTTGATTGAAAAATCCTTTTCCCCTATCCTATTTGCATAAAAAGGAGATGATTATGGACCATAGCTTCATAGAGGAAATAGAGGACAGGCTTTCTGATTTATCAAGCACATTCCTTTTTAATGTCGATGATGAAATCGATTCCTTTGAGGACGAGCTTGAGAGCATGCTCGATGAAGTTGAGGGGGAAATGGATGCAATCAGGGATGATGCAGAGATAGAGGGAGAAGATGTGGAGGACAATGAAGACTATCAGGAGCTTGAAGGGCTCTATGACAGTCTTACAGACATCAAGGACTCCCTTGATAAGCTCATAGATGCCCTGGAAAATATACGCGCGGGAGTATAAGATCCTCCCTTTTTACTCATCTTCTCCTTCGCTATCTTCACTATCAAAGATAAAACCGCTTCTCTCCATGATTTTACGCAGCCTTTCATAGAAGGATGCAAACTCCGGGCTGATCCAGGAAAGCACATCATAAACACGCCCTGCTATTATTTCCTTAAGAGCAGTAAAGAGCTCTTCCAGATTAGCCAGCATAAGGTCTACTGCATCGCCTTCACGCGTCTTAGCCATTCTTTCCGTGAATGAGTCGTAAGCTGCCCTGAATGCCTCTGCAAGGCCTGTAACACGGGCCGAGGCCTCTCTTTCGAGTTTCCTTATCTTTGCCTTTTCCTTCTTGTCTATGTTTTCCACTTTCGAAAGCGGACCAAGCCTCTTGAGGGAGGCAAGGGATCTATCTAATAAGCTGTTGGTCTGCACCATGAGACTTGCGATGAAAAGATAATCTTCAAACAGGCTGAAAACTGCTACATCCTCATCGTAGTCATCATCGTAATCCTCATCATCATCGTAGTCCTCATCCTCGCCGCCATCATCTTCATCCTCGTCTGAAATTCCTACCATTTCCAGCCCGTCATCTTCCTCTTCCTCATCGTAGTCCTCATCATCATATTCATCATAGAAATCATACAGGGCCTCATCAATGGTTGCGAGCATGCGCCCAAAATGCATGAAAGCAAGCTCCAGAGAATCCTTGATGATATCCACTTCATTTTCTGCAAGGTCATATAGCGTGTAACTTTTTTTCTTGGCCATAGGCCCCTCCATTTCTGTTTTTAACCATCATAAGCTACTTGGATGATGTTTTCCATAGAAATATCATATTATAATCATCTCAGCTACAAGTATCTTTTCTTATCTGATTCAGGAGGCCATATGCTCAGAGAGATATTCCTTTTAACAGCACTAGTTGTCATTGTAATCCTTTTTGCTCTCTATAAGAGATTTTCATCAAAGAGATACATCGAAAGGCTGAATAAGGAAAGAAATGAAAGGGAAAAGAAGAGAAAGGAAGGCTATGCTGCACTCAGTGAGGAGGAAAAAGAGGCTTTAAAAAGCATGGCAATGAAAGAGCGGACCCTGTTCATAGATGAGGCGGATAAGCAATACGATATTACCTTCCATCCCTTTCCTCCATTTGAATACATCCCTCCTGATATCACAAGCGATGATCTTATTACAAAGAGCATCGGCTACTATATTATTCCCAAAGGCTATGACAGGATTGCAGCGTTCTTCTTTACATCAGGCGAAGTACTTGACCAGATAAGCGCGATTACCCTTAATATCAACGGCATGATAAACCGCAGATTCGAAGGCTACTCAGAGTTCATGACTGCACGATACTTCGACGTCAGAAGCGGAGATATAATAACTATCGAACTTGAGTTCAGCGCGAATGGGCACATCCTTTTAGAAAACTTCGGCGTGCTGCTCTTAAAGAAAAAGAGAGCTGAAGAGGAACCTAACGCTTAAGGAAAGCCTTGAAGAAGCGCTCGAGATAGATAACATCGTCACTTCCTGCGCTCTCATAGCTTGAATGCATCGCAAGCTGAGCAAGCCCTACATCCACAGTCGGAATGCTTACTTTCTGTATGCTGAGGTTTCCAAGCGTAGAGCCTCCCTGGACATCTGAGTTGTTAAAGAAATCCTGGCACTTGATCTTGTTATCCAGCATGATTGATCTGATTATGCTTGCAGTATATGCATCAGTTGTATACTTCTGGTTTGCAGCATGCTTGATAACAACGCCGCCGTTCAAGACGCATTTATTCGTGATATCCGACTTCTCTGCGTGGCCCGGGTGAACTGCGTGAGCATTGTCTGCACTCACCACAAGAGATGATGCTTCTCTAATAAGCTCTTCTTCCCCATCAAGGCCCAGGGATGATGAAATGCGCTTAAGAGTATTTGCAAGGAAATCAGAGAGCGCTCCCCGGCAGGATGCAGACCCGACTTCCTCATTGTCAAAAAGAGCAACGACTGGAAGCGCCCTGAAGCTTTCTGTTTCCATAAGGCTGGTAAATGCTATATACGCACATTCCATATCATCCAGGCGTGCAGATGAGATAAACTCGCCCTTTGATCCCCATATGGAATACGGAGTCCTGTTATAAAGATATAGATCAAAGTCCAGGATATCTTCTTCCTTAATGCCGCATTCAGATGCAAGAAGAGCAGAGAATGATGAATGCGAAGTGGAAAAGAGAGGCATTGCATCCTTCTGGATGTGGTATGCATAGCCATTATTCACTTCCCTGTTCTGATGTATTGCAAGGCCTGGAATTACCAGAAGATCCCTCTCGATATTGACCTTCAGCTCCTTTATCTTCTCCTTTTCCCTGTAAAAGAGGCGCCCTGCTACAGAAAGCGGACGGTCAAGCCAGGAAGAGATTATCATGCCGCCATAGCCTTCGACATTAAGCGTCGTATAAAGCTGCGCTGCTGAGTACTCTGCATTACGCTTTATCTTGAATGTCGGGCTGTCCGTGTGCGCACTTATTATCGAATAGGATGAGAAATCCTCTTTGGGAACGCGAAAGAGTATCATGCTCGTCCCGCCTCGCGTAATGAAGTAGCTCTTTCCCCTTTCAAGTGAGAAACGCTTCTTCTCATCAAGCTCTATAAAGCCATGCTCTAAAGCAGATAAGGAGAAATTATCAACTGCCTGATATGCAGTCGGACTCTTCCTGATGAACTCTAAAAGCCTAACAATCTTTTCTCTGTCTTCCATAGCACTTGTTATTATAGCGACTTTAGGAAAAGAGGAAATAGATAATGAGAGCAAATATCAGAGCTAATCGCTCAATGAAGCGCAATCAGAATTGATACCTGGTAAAATCTGAATCAGGATACGCAAAATTCTTTTCTCTATAAATATGCATAAAGCGTGCAATATATAATTTTTCCCCTCAAGCTGACATTTCATTTTTCTGGCAAAGATAAGTTTTGACTATGTAACTACTTAGGTTTCTAAATAATTAACTCTGTTTGTTTTTGTCTCATTTTCCTTAGAAAAATTAATGCATAAATATGCTATTTTGAATGCATTTTTATTACATATTCAAGCTAATTATCCGCTTTATTTACATAAAAACTTGACATAGAGAATTTATTTTGGATAAAATTGAATATGGGCGAGTTGTATACCATTTGTTATACAAACATAGCATTCTGAGTGATGGATGCAGAGGAGGATTTATATGTACAGCACCTTGGCAGAAAGAATGGAAACCGTCATCAAGGAATGCAACGCAAGGCAGACAACGTTCGCAAAATCAGTTGGTGTCACGCCAAATTACATTTCAATGATAATCCATGGGAAGAAAGAACTTATTTCCCCTACGCTGGCACTCCTGATTGAACATTTATACGGTTATTCACATGAGTGGCTGCTCTCAGGAGAGGGCCCGAAGCTCAGAAAGGAGTACATGCTTAAGAACATCACAAAAAGGCTTGAGAGCCTTGATGCAGATGCTTTATCTGAAGTCGACAATTATATTAAGTCGTTATAGTTCTCAAAGAAACTTTGCTCTCTGCCTTCCCTTGATTAGATTACAGCTTTCATTTACATAATATTGCTGATGGAAAAGAGAATCATCACAGTGCTTACGCTCAAGGAGGATGAGCGCCTGAAAGCCAGGAAGGCATACACATGCTATTTCAGAAAAACATCGGATTTCTCTGTCTACCTGATGGATCCTGTGATAGTGCTTGGAGAAAAATCCGATATAAGGAGGCATATAACGCTCAGCATCAGCTTCCATCCAGACAAGGATCTTGGAGTAAATGATTACGGTACATACTATTGCATTAAGGAAAAGAGCGAGATTGCAAAGATCCAGGCCGAACTTGGGCTTAAGGCCATGGATACTGGCCTGCACCTGAGCATGAAAGATGAGATAATCAGCTTTCCCCTCCCCCTTGAGAGAATCCGCATAGATTCCATTGCCCTTGCAGAAGTGGGAGAAAATACATTCAGAATCTTTATGAGAAAGAAGCTCTCGACGGGCAGATAGACGAGAGCATGCAATCCCTGCACAGCGGCTTTCTTGCCTTGCAATAGAGGCGCCCGTGAAGGTTGAGAGTCATGCTGAGGCGTGCCCAGTATTCACAGGGAAAGCTCTCTCTTATCTCCTTGTAGACCTTGCTCCGGTTCTCTGATGATGTAAGGCCGAGGCGGTGCGAGACGCGTGCAAAATGCGTATCGACAATCACTCCGGGCTTTGAGAGGATATCTACTAAATAGCAGTTTGCAGTCTTTACCCCGATTCCGGGAATCCTGGTAAGCTCTTCTATGCTCTCAGGGATTTTTCCCTCCCTGAGATAGACCTCAGAAAGAGCCTTTATGCTCCTTGCCTTGCTCTTAGAAAGTCCTGCTCCATTAATAAGGCTTTCTATCAGGGATATATCTGCACTCAGAATATCTGAGGGCGTTGGAAGAGCGCTGTTCAGATTATGCTCTGCTTTCTCTGCCTGCCTGTCCGTTGAGGATGCAGAGAGGATGACAGTGCAGAGAAAACGGAATGGATTTCTCTCCTTGATGAAGCGTATTTCCTCCGGATATGCCCTGTCCAGTATATCAAAAATCGCTATTGACTCAGCTTCCATTTTTATTTTATCATCTCTCTCGTTGTCCGGGATGTCGCCTAGCGGCTATGGCGCCTGCTTTGGGAGCAGGATATCGATGGTTCGAGTCCATTCATCCCGACTTATCTGGTACTCAGCGTACCAGTTTTTTTGTCTTTAATCAAAAGCTCAAAAATAAAGGCCCTGCTGTTTAAAACAAGGCCAGTACGCCTGATTGGGATCGAACCAATCACCTACTGCTTAGAAGGCAGTTGCTCTATCCAAATGAGCTACAGGCGCGTATCTTCAAATCTAAAGCTCTAGTAGGAATACCACAAGAAGAAGAATAAATCAAGGGTTTTTCTCAAACTAATAGGGCAATCGCATGAATATTGAGGCAAGAGCCATTACAAGGTCCAAAAGCAGGG
>CAZHQL010000057.1:0-10471 GCA_964534915.1 uncultured Spirochaetaceae bacterium
CGTCTTTCATTGCCTTGCATTCATCCCTCTTTCACGCTAAGCTTTTCTGATGGATATGAAAGAAGAGATTGCATTGAAGCTTGAGGCCTCAGACAGGCTCAGCCATATAGATTTAATCCATGCCTTAAGGAGTGATGGAAGCACCATTCTTTTCTACGATGAGGAAGCAGGGCTTGCCATAAGGCATAGCACGGGAACAGTCTTTACCGTTGCGTTCAGGTCCTTGGGCCTTGATGATCTTTATGAGGCGATAGGGGATGCAGATCTCTGCTGCACGCACTCTGAAGTGATGTACAGGCATTACCTTGATAAGGGCTATCGCTGTGACAGGGGCCCGTGCTACATATTCTCATATGAGGGAGAACCTCTCGATACGGGAGACTATCAATACAGGATTATGGGCAATGATGAAGCTGATATCGTAGTAAGGCACTATGGCGCCTCAGAGGAATACGTCAGGGAGGAAATAGGGAAAAAGAATATATTTGCTATCGAGAAGGATGGCACTCTGATGGGCTTTGGCGGATTTCATTCTGAAGGGTCTATGGGTATTCTCGAGATCTTTCCTGAGTACCGCCGTCAAGGAATAGGCTACTACATGGAAAGCTATATGATAAACGAGGCCATCAGAAGGGGAATAAAGCCGTTCTGCAATGTCTACACATCCAATGAGGCAAGCATAAGGCTGCAGGAAAAACTAGGATTAAAGAGGGGGAAAAGCCTCTTATACTGGCTCTGGAAGGAATGAGATGAATGAAAATCCATTTGAAGTTGCACTTGGAATCGAAAAGCCGTGGAAGGTAATAGACACACAGCTTATATCGTCAGAGAAGAATCCGGAGAGGCAGGAGATGCACATATACGTGAGCCTTGAAGAGTCGAGCACTCTCACTTGTCCTGTATGCGGCAAGCAAGCAAGGACATATGATGAAAAGGAAAGAGTCTGAGATCATCTTTACTTCTTCCAGTACCGGTGCTACATCCATGCACGCGTTCCAAGGATTCTCTGCAGCGAGCATGGTGTGAAGACCCTTGACGTGCCTTGGGGAAAAAGCATCTCAGGCTTTACGCTCATATGAGTATTTTTATGGAGATTTTAAAGTGTGGTTAGAAATCTCCGTTAACATTGAATGTGAATGCATCTTCCTCAGGAGCGAAGAAGTCATAGACATTGTGGAAATTAATGTACCTCACATTGTTGAATGAATCATAATCTTCTCCGCTATATACCAGATTCATCGTAGATACCGGATATTTCTTTGAGAACAGCTGCATGTTCCTGATATCATTTTTATCAAGAGCGCTTCCGCTCTTTATTTCGAAGATATCAAGAGAAGTGCCAGATGTGTCTATGATATCAACTTCGACTCCGTTACTGTTTCTGAAGAAGAAGAGGTTCTCATTTCTGCCTTTGTCCCTTCTGGCCTTAAGGGCTTCTGTTACTATGAGGTTTTCAAAGATATTCCCTCTTAAGGGATCGCGGAACATCTGCTTTGGGTTTTCAATGTTCAGCAGATAGGAAAGAAGACCAGTATCTGTAAAGTAGAGTTTTGGTGTCTTTACAATCTGACTGGTCCTAAAAGTGTAGTAGGGTTTCAAAAGGTAGATTATTCCACTTGCCTCAAGAATGGATAGCCATGCTTTCACTGTAGGAGTTGAAATGCCCGCATCGCTTGCTATCGATGATTCATTAATCAGGCTTCCGCACCTTCCTGCAAGGAGGCCAAGGAAGGACTCGAATGAGATGAGATTATGAATCCGGTTGAGTTTTAAGATGTCTCTTTCGATATACGTCTCTACATAGTTCTTGTAATATTCATTCGGCTGAGCATTTTTCGTCTTGTACAGATATGGATAGAGCCCTGCAAGAAGCTGTGTGTCACGATCAATGTTCACACCAGCATTTTTAAGTTCCTTCAGTGAAAGCGGGAGCATGTGAAGAATGCAGGTTCTTCCTGCAAGGGACTCGGATACTGCCTCCTTAAGCGGTATCTGCTGACTTCCAGTGAGAACATATCTGCCGTTTTCCCTCTTTTTGTCGATGCGCACCTGTATCGCGCCAAGAAGGGAAGGCACAGTCTGGATTTCATCGATGATAACGGGCTCTGGAAACTGCTTAAAGAATTCGTAAGGGTCCTGGATTGCCAGATTCCTTGTATTGGGATCTTCCAGATTGGCATATGAGAAAGAGGGAAAGAGATGGCGGACTGTAGTTGTCTTTCCGCATTGCCGGGGCCCATAAACTGTAATTGATGGATAGCGTGTCATAGATGAGAGCATCTGCTCTTCAATCAGTCGTTTGATCATGGATAAAGCATACAATATTTTACGGAGATTTTAAAGGGAGGTTAGAAATCTCCGTAAAAATGCATGCATGCTTTGAGATTCAGGACTTCATGAACTATGAGAGAGTGGCACATAATGCAGGAATAAGCGGCTTCAGCCTCTTTGGAGTCTCATAAACCGGTATGCTGCAAAAAGCCGTAATCCTCTTTCTAGGCTGTCTTTCCCGTTTGCTTTAGAGCCAATGAGGAGAGCCAATGAGGAGCCTCATTTCATTTGACAGTCCCCATCATGACTTATACAATTACCTTATAAAGTCTGGAGGAGATGAAAATGAAAAAAATCTTAGCAGTTTTTTTAGTGATTGCTCTGTCACTTTCTGCTTTTGCCAGCGGCACAAGTGAAAGCGGATCTGGCGCTTTAAAGCTGGGAATGGTTACGGATGCCGGTACAATTGATGACCGCTCCTTCAACCAGGGAACATGGGAAGGACTTGCTCAGGCTGCCGGGGAGCTCGGACTTGAGTGCACATATCTTCGCCCATCTGGAACAACTACAACAGATTACTTAACAGCTATTTCTGACCTTTACGATCAGGGATACCGCTTTATCGCATGCCCGGGATATCTTTTTGCTGAGGCTGTAGCACAGGCTCAGGAAATGTATGAGGATCTCATGATCGTCATCATTGACGATGCTCTTTCAGCAGGCATCGGTGCAAATACTGCAGCCATCACATTCCGCGAGCATGAGGCAGGCTTTGCAGCAGGAGTTGCAACAGCACTCAAGCTCGGGGAGGGCCAGGTAGGATTCGTTGGAGGACTCGAGATTCCATCAGTACAGAAGTTCAACTGGGGCTTCCAGAGGGGAATCATCTATGCAAACGAGAACCTCGGAACGAATATCGGCATGAGCGAGAACAATTTCGTATACTCAGGATCCTTTGCTGACCTTGCTCTCGGACAGCAGCTTGCAACAGCAATGTTTGACTCAGGCGTTGATGCCATCTTCGCAGCAGCTGGCGGCACTGGCGTCGGTGTTATCAACGAGACAAAGAACAGAAGGCTCTCCGGAGCAGATGTCTGGGCAATCGGAGTTGATGTTGACCAGTACTCTGTAGGAGATATGGGAAATGGCGAGTCCTGTATCCTCACAAGTGCCATGAAGGATGTGGCAGGAGTTGCTTACGACCAGGCAATGGCAGCCGCAAATGGCACATACGAGGGCGGAAAGCACATCGAGCTCGGCATTGCTGAGGGAAGGGCAGGAATTCCCGAGGTAAACCCGAACCTCACGCCTGAGATTGAGGAAGCTGTAAAGGAAGTAATCGAGCTCATCAGGGCAGGAGAGTATGTCGTTCCGGCAACCGGGGATGGCCTTTTCAGATAACAGAAACCAGCTCTTTCAAGGCCGCCTGTACCTGGCGGCTTTTTAACTACCCTCATCAGGAGATGTAATGAGTCACGTAATAGAGATGATCGGAATCCGCAAGGAATTTCCCGGAATTGTTGCAAATGATGATATAACCCTGCAGGTAGAAGAGGGGGAGATTCACGCAATACTTGGAGAGAACGGAGCTGGAAAGAGCACTTTGATGAGCATCCTTTTCGGACTTTATCATGCTGACAAGGGGCACATTAAGGTCAGGGGGAAGGAAGTTGATATCAGCAACCCCAACGATGCATTTGATCTTGGAATCGGAATGGTGCATCAGCATTTTCAGCTTGTTAATAATTTCACTGTCGCTGAGAATATCATACTGGGAAAAGAAGGCGGCTTTGTTTACGACATCAGGACAGCAAGCAGGAAAATAAAGGAAATCTCTGACCGCTATGGCCTCTCAATAGACCCCGATATGGTGATTGAGGACATCACAGTGGGAATGCAGCAGAGAGTTGAGATCCTTAAGATGCTCTACCGCGATGCTGACATTCTCATCTTTGATGAGCCGACAGCAGTCCTTACTCCTCAGGAAATAGATGAGCTTATTGAGATTATGAGAAATCTTTCTGCAGAGGGAAAGTCAATAATCCTGATCACTCATAAGCTTGAAGAGATAAAGGCAGTTGCAAGGCGCTGTACGATCATAAGGCGTGGAAAGCTGATAGATGTTGTAAATGTAGAGACCACATCCACTGAGGAAATGGCTTCCCTGATGGTAGGGCGCCCTGTCAATTTCAAGGTTGAAAAAGGAGAGGCCTCACCGGGAGATGTTGTCCTTGAGATAGAGAACCTTAATGTAATGAACAATAAGAAGGTCCTTGGCGTAAAGGACTTCTCGCTCTCAATCCGCCGTGGCGAGATCGTAGGGATTGCAGGCGTTGATGGAAATGGGCAGAGTGAGCTCGTTGAGGCTATAACCGGCTTAAGGAAAGCCGAGAGCGGAAGCATCATATTTTCAGGGCGTGATATTACAAATGCATCCATCGAGGAGCGAAACGAGCTTGGAATGGGACACATTCCTGAAGACAGGCAGAAGAGGGGCCTGATACTCTCATCCCCGCTTACTACGAACTTCGTAATAAAGGAATTCTATAAGGAGCCCTATTCAAAGAGGGGAATACTGAAAAGCGCAGCAATAGAGCGCTACAGCCAGGCAATTGCTGATAAATTCGACGTAAGAAGCGGCGAGGGCATACACTCGATGGCCGGGATGCTTAGCGGCGGGAACCAGCAGAAAGTAATAATAGGGCGCGAAATCCAGGCAGAGCCGGAGATCCTGATTGCCGTTCAGCCTACAAGGGGCCTGGATGTAGGGGCAATCGAATTCATCCATAACGAGATCCTGAAGGAAAGGGACAGGGGCAAGGCAGTCCTTCTTGTTTCCTTCGAGCTTGATGAGATCTTCAATCTCTCAGACAGGATTGCTGTAATGAATGCTGGCAGGCTTATCGACGTTGTATGCACAAAGGATACTGATGAGAAGGAAGTAGGCCTTATGATGGCCGGTATCAAGAGGGGGGAAAGAACAGGTGAAGAATAAAATGCTGAACAGATCTTTTGAATCGCGTAAGGCTTCTCCTCTTCTTGTAAGCCTTTCAGCTGTGTTTCTGGGGCTGACAGCGGGAGCAGTGCTCATTGTGCTTATCGGCAAGAATCCAGTCAGAGGCTATGACAGAATCCTTTTTGGAGCGCTCTCTAATATAAGAAGGATAGGAAACACTCTTGGAATGTCCACGCAGCTTATTCTCATAGGACTTTCAGTTGCGTTTGCATTCAAGACAGGGCTTTTCAATATCGGGGCATCAGGGCAGATGCTGATGGGAGGAATTACGGGAAGCATACTCGCATACTACATCCCTGCGAGCATGCCGAGGCCGCTTTATTTAATAACGATTGTCCTTGCAGCAAGCCTTGCCGGCGGCTTCTGGGGCTTTATATCAGGATTTCTAAAGGCCAGGTTCAATGTGCATGAGGTAGTTTCCACAATCATGCTCAACTGGATTGCATACTGGCTTGTGTATGACTGGATACAGCGCTTTATAGTAGATCCTGCAATCGTAGTCAAATCAAAGCCGATTGAGAATTCTCATACATTAAGAGCTGACTGGATTACAAGCATCACGAAGCACTCAACGCTCAATTACGGCTTCCTGATTGCAATAGCAGCATGCATCCTTGTATGGTTCATCCTTGAAAAGACCACACTCGGCTTTCGCCTTAAGGCAGTAGGGTCCAACCGCTACGCAGCAGAATATGCAGGCATCAGGGTAAACAGGTCAATCATGATCTCGATGGCAGCAGCCGGGGCCCTTGCAGGACTTGCAGGCCTTTCATACTACTGCGGGTATTCAAACATCATGGAGATGGGAAAGATGCCGAACGAAGGCTATGATGGCATTGCTGTTGCCCTTCTTGGAAACTGCTCTCCTCTAGGCCTCTTCTTTGCTGCAATATTCTTCGGCATCCTCAAGATGGGAAGGGGCTCTCTGGCAGCAACTGGAATTCCCACAGAGATTGCAGATGCAATCATTGCAACGATTATCTACTTCACAGCAACCAATGTAATCCTTGCAAATTTCTGGAACAAGAGATTCAAAAGGAGCTTTGAGAAAAAAGAGGATAAAATAAAGTCCCAGGGAAGGGAGAACACGGATCCTGAGAGCCTCACGAGAGGGAAGAGAAAGGAGCTGATAAAGACTGGGAAGCAGATGCTTAAAGAAGAAAGGGAGGTGAAGTGATGGGTCTCTGGGCAGTAATAACAAGCATAGTTCCTGCGGCAATTGCCTACACGATGCCTCTTTTAATGGGCGCACTTGGCGGTCTTTATTCAGAGAGAAGCGGTGTGACAAATCTCTGTATCGAGGGCCTTATGCTCACAGGATGCTTTGCATCAGCTACAACGATATACCTGATGCAGACTTCTGGCTTTGGCTATAATTTCTCAATTGCATGCGGCATCCTGGCTGCCATGCTTGCATCCGGCATCCTCTCGCTTCTGCATGCCTTTGCAGCTATTAATTTAAAGAGCAACCAGGTGATATCCGGAACTGCAATAAACATGCTATCAAGCGCGCTCACGCTCTTTTTAGCACAGACTATCACCGGAAGCGGAAACGTAACAGTCTTAAGGGGCATAATACGCAAGGACATCCCAATCCTTTCTAAAATCCCTGTAATCGGCCAGCTGTTATTTACACGCACATACTGGACGACATGGATCTGCCTTCTAATATGGGCACTTTCGTACTTCTTGCTCTATAAGACGAGCTTTGGTCTCAGGCTAAGGGCCTCGGGCGAGCACCCGTCTGCAGTAGCATCAGCAGGAGTCAGCGTTCACAGGATGCGCTATACAGGAGTTCTTTTATCGGGAGTCCTCTCAGGCCTCGCAGGTGCGTGCATACTTGCAACATACGCAGGCGAGTACAACTCAACAAGCGGCATCAACGGACTGGGCTTCCTTGCAATCGCGGCCCTTATATTCGGGCAGTGGAAGCCTCTTGGCATCCTTTGCTCCACATTCTTTTTCGGAATCTGCATGACGATTGCAAACATGGGGCGCGTGATACCGCTCTTCAAGAGCATTCCAACCGGTTATTTAGGCTTATTCCCATATGTGGCAACTCTCGTTGCCCTGGTGCTTTCAAGCAAGAAGAGCTCAGCGCCAGCTGCATGCGGGGAGCCGTTTTAAGGAGGCATTATGATAGCACAGTTAAGACAAAGCGTGAGCTACATTCAGAGCCATCTTGGCTCAGAAAGGTATGAATATGCCCTGGTCCTCGGCTCGGGGCTCGGGGATCTTGCAGATGAGATTGAGGACAAAACTGTCATTGATTACCATGAGATTCCCAATTTCCCTCACTCTACTGCCCCGGGGCACAAGGGATGCCTTGTTGCAGGGACACTAGAGAACAAGAGGGTAATAGCCATGCAGGGCCGCTTCCATTTCTATGAGGGATGGAGCATGGATCAGGTTGTCTATCCGATAAGGACATTCAAGCTCCTTGGAATAGACAAGCTCATACTCACAAACGCAGCAGGATGCGTGAATGAAAGCTGGAAGCCCGGGACCCTGATGCTCATAACAGACCATATAAAGCTCATTGCTGAGTGCCCGAACAGGGGAGAAAATATAGAAGAGCTCGGGCCAAGGTTCTTCGATATGAGCGAGACATACTCGCTTGAAGGGCGGGAGAAGGTAAAGGAAGCTGCTAAAGCTGTTTCACTTGATTTGAAAGAAGGCATTTACATGATGTTCTCAGGCCCCAATTTCGAGACCCCTGCAGAAGTGCGCTTTGCACGCCTGGCCGGAGCAGACGCTGTCGGCATGTCCACAGTTCCTGAGGCAATAGCGGCAGCTCATATGAATTTAAAGACAATCGGAATAAGCTGCATGACAAATATGGCAGCAGGGATATTCAGGCAGAAACTGAATCACGAGGAAGTTCTTGAGACGAGCGCGCGCGTGAAGGACAGCTTCCAGGCCCTGATAAAGGAAACGATCAGGAGATGGTGAGAGCCCGGTCCCTTTGAGCACTTCTTGCTTGAAGGGATTTTCTCTTTATATAATTGGGCCATGAAAATTCTCGGCATCTCGGATGCAATCGACAGCCTCATATATTCTCAGAGTGCTCCGGAGCGCTATAAGGACATTGACCTTGTAATAAGCTCTGGCGATCTTCCGCTGCGCTATTACGATTATATCCAGACAGTGCTTAAAAAGGACGTAATCTACGTCTACGGGAACCATAATCTTGAGGACTTTGACCACGCGATGGGAAAGACGGCACCTCTCATGCCTGACTACAAGCCTCTCATGCCCGTGGTCTACCAGGGAATCTTTGCAGATGGAAAGGTCATCCGGCTGAAAAAGAGAGGCCTCCTTATTGCAGGACTTGGCGGCTCAATGCTCTATAACTACGGAAAGAGCCAGTACTCAGAGCGTGAGATGAAAATGAGAATTTTCAAGCTCCTTCCTTCCCTGATCTACAACAAGATCCGCTACGGAAGGTATGTGGACATCCTTGTAACGCATGCCCCTGCCTCATCTCTTGGGGATGGGGCAGATCTCTGCCACAGGGGCTTTAAATGCTTTCTCTGGTTCATGGAAAAATTCAAGCCAAAGTATCTTCTTCACGGTCATGTCCATCTTTTTGACATGAACGCAGAGAGGATAAGGGAATATAAGGATACGAAAGTGATAAACGTCTACAAGTCCTACATCCTTGAGGATGATGAGATCGGAGAAAAGTAAATGGGCGACACAGTAAACGTTGGAGAGGATTTTTCCAGGGCAAAGGCCCGTGCACGCTTCCAGTCTCTTTTTCACACGCTTACATGGAAGAACTCGGATCTTCTGTCCTTTTACGAGGTTACAAGCATCATAAAGCCAAAGAGCGAGACATATAAGGGCATGCAGTGCATACCGGTGGCTAAGATTATAGGATCTGAGGGGCGCTATCATGACTTTTCATCTGCTTTCCTTCCAAAGAAGGAGATGCTCCGCCGCCGCTGGGAAAGCGTTGACAGGGCAGTTTTAAGCGACATCGTCCTTCCCCCGATTTCAGTTTTTTCAATTGGAGGATGGTATTTTGTGCGCGACGGGAACCACAGGGTCTCTGTTGCCAGGGCACAGGGCGTTGAGTTCATAGATGCAGAGGTTGTTGAGCTTGACAGCCAGATTCCCCTTGAGGAAGGAATGACCATGAAGACTCTTAAAAGGAGAGTAGTAACGTATGAGCGCAATGCATTCATTCAGCAGTACAAGCCATCATACCTTCCGATGGGAGAGATCGTGTTCACATCCCCTGGAGCATATCCTGAGATGGTAAACCACATCCTCGTGCACAAGTACTATATAAACCAGGGAAAGAAGGAGGAGATCTCATTCGAGGAAGCATCCGTAAGCTGGTATGAAAATGTTTATTCCCCGATTATTTCTGCAATAAGGGAGGAGCACCTTCTTTTTCAGTTCCCGGGCTCTACCGAAGGAGATATGTATCTCTGGCTTGTAAGGGTCTGGGATGAGATGAAGAGAAAGCAGAAGAGGGAGGATATCCCGGTTCTCGAAGCTGCCAGGGATGTAAAGGAGAAAACAAGAGGAAGTACTTTTATCAGATACATCAAGTACTTCCTCTCAAAGCTAAACAAGAATTGATTTCACTGACGATGCTAAGCGCGATGTGAAGATTTCAAGCTCCTCGCCGGGCCTGTTTGGCATCATGGATCCATCCTTATGCATGTACGGGGGCCAGTCGAGAGAGACAAGGCCCATCAGGTGAGCCCAGTTCTCAACAGCTTCAATTGCATCAAGCGAGTCCTTATAGCTTATATTGCTGGTTGCAAATGGATAGAAGAGCTTTCCTTCAAGGCTCTTTTTTTCATAGAGCACCATCGTGCCATCCAGGAATGTCTTGAACTCGGCTGACGGCATTCCGAATATGCTCGGGATTCCAAGCATTATCAAATTTGCGCTTAACAGCTTCTCATTCTTTGCAAGCGGAAGCGCGAGTATGTCCTCATAGTACTCGTTGACGTCGTTTCTCTCTGCTGCCAGAAGATGCAAATCGCTGTCCTCTATCCTGTAAAGGCGCGCATCGATGCCTTCGCCTCTCAGCGCATCCCTTATTGAGGACGCAATCAGGAATAAATTGCCTGAAATGGAGTGGAAAATGATGTTTGCTCTCATAAGTTCTCCTTTCTTAGCCTAATTGTACAGCAGAAAGGAATGAAATTGTGAAATTCTTTA
>CAZHQL010000058.1:0-10320 GCA_964534915.1 uncultured Spirochaetaceae bacterium
CTGTTTGAGAGAATAAGGCCACCGACAGAATAAGTAACAGTGGAGTTCTCCTTAACTCTCCAGTCATTCAGCTTGAGATAGTTATCCACGACGTTCTTGTAATCAAGAATCGTAGACCTCATGTTCCTGATCTTCTCCCTCTGCTTTCTGTAGAGGATGTACGCCTTGGCTACCTCGTTATATCCTGCCTGGGAAAGCACGCTTTCAACTGAGTCCTGGATGTCCTCAACAGCGACCTTGCCGTCCTTGATCTTCTTATTGAAGTTGGCAGTCACCTTAAGGGCTATGAAATCTATGATGTCATCGTTATACTCACAGTTTGTCGCGTCAAAAGCCTTCTTTATCGCGGCACTTATTTTCCTTATATCAAAATCTGCTAAAGCCCCGTCTCGTTTTAAAACACTGTACATTATTTACTATCCTCCAAATCCGTAAGGAATAATGTAGCATGAGCATTAAAACATTGCAAGACAAAACTCAATATAAAGTGTAGGCTAATTTTTAAGACGCTATATATAGCGTAGTTCAAGTATTTATAACTTGTTCGTTTTCAATACGTTTTCTAAGTATTCCAATATAAGTTTCAAGCTCATCCCGGGTAAGGGGATGAAGGCCTTTTGTCATGGTATTTTCATTAGGCACAAAGTTTTGTATGTAGTACGAGAGAGAGCCTTCGAGAAGGGACGCTAGAGAATGAAAATTTTTTTCACTGTGAGTCTCTTTTGTCACCGTTGTCCTGAATTCATAATCAACATGCCCTTCTTTTAAATACTCTATGCTCTCTTTAACTGCTGTTGTGTCATAGGAGGAAATCCCGACTGTCTCTGAGTATGAATCCAGGCTGTTCTTCACATCCATTGCAACATAGTCAACAAGGCGGCTTTCAACTAAGCGCCTTATTACATCAGGATTTGTCCCGTTTGTATCCAGTTTAACAAGAAGGCCATATTCCTTTATCCTTAAAATGTAGTCATATAAGGAATTATGGATTGTGGGCTCGCCTCCTGAGATTACAACGCCATCAAGGATTTTCTTTCTCTCATCAAGGTATGAGAAGATCTCTTCATCCGGGACAGCCGGAAAGGCATCCGGGCATAATACGAGCTGGCTGTTATGACAATACGGACAGCGCATATTGCACCCCGCAGTAAAGAGGATGCATGCAAGCTTTTCCGGGTAATCTACAAGCGTAAGCTTCTGAAAGCCTGTGATTCTCATAGCTCTAATATAGCAATATCAGGAGAGGGCATCCAGAACCTTTTGAGGAATGGGAACAAGCTTCTTGTCCTTGTAAGATACGGATGCAACCCTCACTTCAAGATTGCAGAGAACATCACTTTTTCTCATGATGAGCTGAGAGAATGTTGCACTGAAGCGCTCTGCCTTTATCATCCTGGTCTTTACTGTAAGCATATCATCAAGAAACGCTGGCGCCTTGTAGTCTATCTTTATGCTCTTTACGACAAAGATAATGCCATCATCATCCTTCATCCTGCCCTGACCGAGCTCTGGAAATGCATCTCTCAGCATCTCAGTTCTTGCATGCTCTGCAAAGTCAAGATACTTCGTGTGGTAGACAATGCCGCCACAGTCCGTGTCCGAGTAATAGACTCTCTGAGTGTACGTAAACTCCATCTATACCTCTTCTGGCATAAAGAGCATCGTCCTTACATAGTCATCATATGTCTCGCTGCGCCGTATCTTATAGATCTTTCCATCACGCTTTAAATACTCAGCGCTTCTCAGCTTTGCGTTGTAGTTAAAGCCCATTGCATGAGAGTGCGCACCTGCATCGTGTATTACAAGCACATCGCCTCTATTTATTTCAGGAAGGCTTCTGTCTATTGCGAACTTGTCATTGTTCTCACAGAGGCTCCCTGTTACATCATATACATGGTCCTTCTTCTCATTTTCCTTTCCAAGGACTGTTATATGATGGTATGCGCCGTATATTGCAGGCCTCATCAGATCTGCCATAGTCGCATCAAGGCCGACATAGTCCTTGTACTTATGAGTTACATGGCGCACTTTTGAGACAAGGTATCCATAGGGCCCTGTTATCGCCCTTCCCATCTCGAATGTGATAGTAAGGGGATCAAGTCCTTCTTTTACTATCATTTCATCATAGAGTGCCTTTATCTTTTCTGAAAGGGATGAGAAAACTATCCTCTCATCTTCCTCGCGGTATGGAATTCCAACACCTCCGCCAAGGTCTACAAAGCTTATTCTCACTCCCGCTTCATCCTTTATTCTCCTGACAAGTGAAAAGAGCATCCTTGCTGTCTCTACAATATAGCTCTCATCAAGCTCATTGGATGCAACCATCGTATGAAGCCCGAAAACCTTACTCCCAAGCTCCTTTGCCCTCTTATAGCAGTCTATGATCTGGTCCTTTGTAACAC
This sequence comes from uncultured Spirochaetaceae bacterium, assembly GCA_964534915.1. Taxonomy (GTDB): domain Bacteria; phylum Spirochaetota; class Spirochaetia; order Sphaerochaetales; family Sphaerochaetaceae; genus Ornithospirochaeta. Next base: position 2,403 of record CAZHQL010000058.1, read on the forward strand.
CGTACTTTGCTTCAACCGGGTTTCCTATGATTGCGTTTCCAGTTCTCTCGGGGCCCGGGTTATAGCGAAAGCATATGGTCTTCGGGAATTCTCCTGCTTCCAGAACCCTGTCAATGTGTGTAATGTCATCAAGGTTCAGGATAACACCCATTTCAAGAGCCGCTTTGAACTCCTCATGCGCTGTGTCGTTGCTTGTAAACACTGTTTTTTCAGGCTTTATTCCTGCCTCGCGCGCCAAAAGAAGCTCTGGAAGGCTTGAGCAGTCTGCGCCAAAGCCAAGGCTTGCTAAAAATCGCAGTATGTTGATATTAGGAAGTGCCTTTACTGCAAAGAAGTTAGTAAAGCCCCTGGCCCACGAGAATGCATCATAGAGCTCTTCTGCGTTCTTTCTTATCTCATCGCCGTCATAAAGGTAAAAAGGCGTCTGTACTTTAGATAAAAGGGATGAGAACTCGCTGCTGTTTAACGGTAATTTCTTCTCAGACATGAATGTGCTCCTTTATTGAGGATACGGCCTCAGCAATATCTTCCCTGTGCCCGTAGCTGGAGAGCCTTACATAGCCTTCTCCTGCAGGACCAAAGCCTGAGCCCGGCGTTACTACAACATGAGCTTTCTCTAAAAGCTCATCAAAGAACTCCCAGCTTGAAAGATTTTCTGGACATACTGCCCAGATATATGGGCTGTTTACGCCCCCGTAGCACTTGATGCCGATTTCCTCAAGGCCTTCCTTTATTATCCTTGCATTTCCAAGGTAATAGTCCACAAGGCCCTTGCACTCAGCCCTTCCTTCAGCGCTCAGGGCTGCAAGGCCACCTGACTGGGCAATATTTGAGGCCCCGTTGAAGAACGTTGTCTGCCTCCTGTTCCAGAGCCTGTTGATAACACCTTCTTCAGACTCATCAGAGATAAGCGTCTTTGGAACTATTGTCCATCCAAGGCGAACGCCCGTAAATCCTGCGTTCTTGCTGAATGAGCTTATTTCGATTGCACAGCGCTCTGCGCCTTCAATCTCGTAAATGCTGTGAGGAAGGCCGGGGCTCCGGATATAGTCTGAGTACGCTGAGTCAAATATGATGATTGCGTGCTCACGAATTGCATAGTCAACGAATCTCTTTAAATCCTCTCTTGTTGCAACAGCGCCTGTCGGGTTATTTGGTGAGCACAGATAGATTAAATCAACATGCTGCTCTGGAACTGACGGAATAAATGAATTCTCGGCATTGCATTCAAGATAGACAAGGCCATCGTAGTTCACACCGTTATATGCTCCCGTGCGAGCGCCTGCAACATTTGAATCAACATATACAGGGTATGCAGGGTCCTGTACAGCAACAACTGAATCGGATGAGAAAATCTGCTGGATGTTCGCTGCATCGCTCTTTGCGCCGTCTGAGATGAAGAATGCATCGACAGGAAGAAATACGCCGTACTCTTTTTCGTAGAAGTCCCTCAGGGCCTCACGAAGAACGTTATCCCCCTGCTCATCGCCGTATCCTGTGTATGTATTGCGGTCAGAGAGCAGATCAATCTTTTTATGCATAGCAGAGGAAATACATGGCGTAAGTGCCTCTGTCGTGTTTCCAATTCCTAAGCGAAGCACCTTCGCACCAGGATTTCTCTCCTGCCAGGATCTCGTTCTCCTTGCAATCTCAGGGAACAAATATCCTGATGCAAGGCGGAGAAAATTCTCATTCACATGTGCCATCAGATTTCACCTCTTTTAATATCATCAATCATTTTATCAACAGTGGAAAGAAGCTTCCTCCTGTGCTCTTCCTTCTCAAGGCTGCATAGCGGAAGGCGGAAGACTTCCCTGCAGTAGCCTCTATGTGCCATCGCAGTCTTGATTGGAATGGGATTGGTCTCAATGAAGCAGTCCTTGAAGAAAGAAGAGAACCACGAGTTGATTCTCTCCGCTCTCTCAAAATCCCCCTCAAGCGCGCTGTGAATGAGCGCCCTCATTTCAGAAGGGAATAAGTTGGATGCAACTGAGATAACGCCATCGCCTCCCTTCTTGATTACATCAAGGGATATGTTGTCGTCCCCTGAGAGGACGGAAAAGCAATCCTTCCTTCTCTTTATAACATCCTCTATCTGTACAAGGTCCCCGCTTGCTTCCTTAACAGCCCTTATATTCTCGCACTCATCAGCAAGCCTTAAAAGGGTCTCAGTCTCTACATTGACGCCAGTCCGGCCCTTGATATTGTAGACAATGCATGGAACTGATACGCTCTCTGCAATTGCCTTGAAATGAAGATACAGCCCCTTCTGCGTCGGCTTGTTATAATATGGATTTACAAGCAGGACTGCATCAACGCCTGCATCCTCTGCATGCTGGCTCAGCCTTATTGCCTCATTTGTGGCATTGCTCCCTGTACCTGCAATTACCGGAACCCGGCCGGATGCAAACTTGATAGTCTGTGCAATTACCCTGTCATGTTCCTCATGCGAGAGCGTCGGGCTTTCTCCTGTCGTTCCGCATGGAACAAGGCCATCGATTCCGCTTTCAATCTGAAAGGCAACCAGGCGCTCAAGTGCTGCATAGTCAACTGTATTATAATCTGTAAATGGCGTTATGAGCGCCGTATAGACTCCTCTGAACTGCATAAGCTACTCCTCCATTAAAAAGTCGTTAATAAAATCATCCATGCTGAATAAGCCCTTTCTTCCATAAATCCAGGACGCAGCTGCAACTGCCCCTGATGCAAAGCCCTGCCTTGTTTTTGCGCTGTGAGAAAGCGTTATTGAGTCTGCATCGCTGTCAAATATGATGCTGTGCTTTCCGCTTATTGCTCCAAGGCGCATGGAGGAAATTTGAAGATCCGTGTTGTTGATCTTTCCTTCAGGATTGCCATAGAGAACACGTGTCTTTCTGTCAATATTCTCCAGAACCTTGGCAGCTATCATCTCAGCAGTTCCTGATGGCGCATCCTTCTTTGCACTATGGTGTGCCTCGAAAATGGCAACATCATAGCTTTCGGCCTTGTTCATGAGCCTTGAAAGATACTCAGCAGTCTTAAGAAGGATGGCTACCCCTATTGAGAAATTGCCTGAGTAGATGATTGAAGCCCTGCTTAAATCAAGAGAAGACTTTATTTTGTCAAGACCTGTATACCAGCCTGTAGTCCCTATTACAGCGCTTACTCCGTTTTTTCCATAGAAAAGGATATTCTCAAGAGCTGACTCAGGAGCTGAGAAATCTATTACGACATCAGTTTTGTCAAGCGGAATGTCGCTTAAAGCCTTTCCGCTTACTGCGCTTTCACTGCTTACAGGATCGATGACAGCGCTTATCCTGTGCCCCTGTTCCAGGGCACACGAGCGTATCATCTTTCCCATTTTTCCATATCCAACAATTGCTATATTCATACTTCCATGATATTAGCTAAATGCTATAAAAATGTCCATATAGAAACAAAATGTTTTTATAGTAACAAATTTATTATTTTCTCTTCCTCTTCCTATCCTCTTCTGCCCTTCTCTGGCTCTTAAGGAAGAAGTCAGCCATGGTTCCGCCTGAGTAGACATTGCTCTCCTCGCGCTCTGTCCTTTCTCTTCCGCTTGCCCTAAAATCCCTGCTATCGCGCCTTAAAGCCTTCTTGGAGGGGCGGACAACTTCAATTTTTGTCTCATAGACTTTCTTTGGAAGCTGGGCTGCGCTCTTTTTTATAACAAGCTTTACCTTGCCATCCTGAGTATAAGGGCTGACTTTCTTAAGCGTTGCTCCGGTAGTGACAAGAACCTTTACTTCCTTCTCCTCGTACTGGCAGGAAAGCTTCTGGCAGATATAATGAACAGAGCCGTCTGAGTCCTGAGCCTTCATCATAAGCTCTCCGCAGTACGGGCATTTCTTTCCCCCCTCAAAGGAAGGAGAGAATTTAAGAGTGCTTTTCTCGATTTCCCTGACAAGATCTGATGCCATCTTCTTTATATCCTTTATGAAAGCATCCTTGTCCTCTTTTCCCTTGCTGATCTTCTCAAGCCTTCCTTCCCAGATTCCTGTAATCTCAGGAGAGCGCAGGACTAAAGGAGAGAGGCGCACTACTTCACGCCCTTTTGCAGTCGGAACCAGGAATTTGCCATCTCTCTCTATATATCTGTTCTGCAAGAGCTTTTCTATCATATCGGCCCTTGTTGCAGGAGTTCCAAGTCCGTTTGCAAGGTTTTCCTTCAAGTCCTTGTCCTCAACAAAGCGCCCTGCGTGTTCCATAGCAGAAAGCAGCGTTGCATCCGTGTAGCGCTCAGGAGGAGTTGTAGTACTCTTTCTTACCTTCACTGAAGCTAGCGTTACTTCATCGCCCTCTTTAAGGTTCCTGAGGGCAAATGAATTATCATCATCTTCTGATGTTTCTGCAGTGCTCTTAATGCCTGCAGCCTCTGCAACATTCCTGTAGCCCTTTTTAACAGGGACAGTTAAGCGCGTTTTGAAGATCTTCTCTTCAACTGAGATCTCAGCTGTAGTAGTACTATATACATAGCTTGTCCCGATAACTTCCAGAAACCTCATTGCAATGAGTTTCCATAGCGCTTCCTCATCCTTTGAGAGCTTTGATGCATCCACCTTCTGCTCTGTCGGGATAATTGCATGGTGATCAGAGACCCGATTATCATTTACAAAGCGCGGGCTGTCACTAATCCACCCTGATTCCAGATACTCATCCACGACGCGGGAAAAGAGAGTATTCTTAAGCGCTTCAATCCTTTCTTTCAGTGTCAGAGCGATATCCGTTGTTATATACCTTGAGTCAGTCCTCGGATATGTCACGATCTTATGAACTTCGTAAAGGCGCTGAAGAATATCCAGTGTTTCCTTTGCAGAAAAGCCAAGTGCGTTATTTGCATCCCTCTGAAGCTCTGTTAAATCATATGCAAGAGGAACTGGATCTTCCTTTTCCTCCGCTTTTATGCTTTTTACAAAGCCTATTTTGTCCTTCCAGGAAGAGAATTCCTCTGCAAGAGCGTCGTCTGTGAAGCGCACAGTATTCTCCTCAGGATAGTAGGATGCACCGAAGAGCCCGAAGTTTCCTCGTGCTGTGTAGTAGTATGAGCCGAGGAACGCTTCCCTCTCATCCTCCCTTTCTGTCATCAGGGCCAGAGTCGGCGTCTGAACGCGCCCTGCACTCAGCCTTGCATCATAAAAGCACGTTAAGGCCCTCGTTACATTCATGCCGACATACCAGTCAGCTGCGGCGCGGCACTCTGCAGCGTTATAGAGATTGTCATATAAGGAAGCATCCTTAAGGCTCTCAAAGCCCTCAAGGATTGCCCTCTCTGTCTGACTTGATATCCAGAGGCGCTCGCACTTTCCCTCATACTCTGCTTTCTTAAGTATCCAGCGGGCAACAAGCTCTCCTTCCCTGCCTGCATCCGTTGCAATTACAACTGATGATATATCGCTTCGCTTTAACAGGCTGTTTATTATTTCAAACTGGCCTTTTGTCTCTTCAATTACCTTCTGATCCAGTGTCTCTGGAAGCATCGGAAGGTCATTTAAAGACCACTTCTTATAGCGCTCAGAGTAATGAGAGGGCTCCGCAAGCTCAACAAGATGGCCAAGTGACCATGTAACGATGTAATCATTTCCTTCTATATAGCCTTCATGCCTCTCCCTGAGGCCCAGAGTCCTCGCAATTTCCCTTCCAACTGAAGGCTTTTCAGCAATAACAATTTTTTTCATACTCAGCTGAGTATAAGGAGAATGAGGGGAGAAAACAAGGCTTTCTGGAGGCAGGGAAAATGAAAGTTGACCTGAAAAGGGATGAAAGGCTATAATTCAAGAGAACTAAAAGCTTTTAAAAGAGGAGAGAAATTATGGCTCACAAAATTACAGATGCATGCATAGCATGCGGCAAATGCAAGCTTGAGTGCCCCGCAAGCGCTATCAGCGAAGGCGATGTTTTCTCAATCGATGCAGATTCCTGCATCTCTTGTGGAAAATGCGCAAGCTTATGCCCTACAGGTGCTCACGACTTTATTGACTTTATTTAAGGCTCACCCTGAAAAGAGAAGCACAATCCCGCTTCGCTGAAAAATAATCCAAATTATCATAAAGGGCTCTCGTTTAGCCCTTTTTCGTTGACCCTGCAAGGTGAGAAAGCTATACTGTAAGCGGAACTAAAAAACTTTTTAAAGAGAGGAGAGACTATTATGGCTTACAAGATTACAGATGCATGTGTAGCATGCGGAACATGCCAGGGCGAGTGCCCGGTAGGCGCCATCAGCGAAGGCGACATTTACTCAATCGATGCAGATACCTGCATCTCTTGTGGAACATGTGCTTCTGCATGTCCTACAGGTGCTATCGAAGAGGATTAAGAGCAAGAATTCACTGAAGTGGGTAGAGTTTTCTACCCATTTTTTATTTGCTATAATCAAGCTCATGAAAGAAGAAAATCCCCTCGACAGAATCTTCAGTGTCTCTGAGCTCTGCCTGATAATAAAGGATACAGTCTCTGAGATGTTCTATGGCCTTAAGGTCGAGGGAGAAGTGTGTAATTTCCGCTTAAATCAATCGAGGCACTGGTATTTTTCCCTCAAGGACAATGATGGAAGCATTCTTAACTGCACATGCTTTGCAGGCCACAACTGGAAGGAAAGAAAGCCTGAGAACGGGGAAGTTGTAGTTCTCACAGGAAGCCTTTCATTCTGGCCAAAGGGCGGAAGCCTTTCCTTTAACGCTGAATCCATCCGCCTTAAGGGAGAGGGAAACCTTCGCCTGGAGATTGAGAAAAGAAGAGCATACTACAAGAGCCTCGGGTATTTTGATGAAGGGAACAAGAAGCCTCTTGGAGACGAAATAAAAACAATCGGAATCATAACAAGTGCAGAAGGCGCTGTCATACATGACATCATGCGCGTCACTAGAAGAAGGGCACCGAGCATCAACCTTTTGCTCTTTCCTTCCCTTGTGCAGGGAAAGGATGCTGATAAGAGCATTGCAAGAAGGATAAGGCAGGCAAATAACTTCATGGCATGCGACATCCTGATCGTATGCCGCGGAGGAGGAAGCGAGGAGGACCTGGCGGCCTACTCATCAAGTGAGGTAATTGAAGCAATCCATGAGAGTGCAATCCCTGTTATAAGTGCTGTAGGGCATGACTCTGACTTTCCCCTCTCAGATTTCGTAGCAGACTTAAGAGCCCCTACTCCCTCAGCCGCTGCTGAGATTGCCACAGAGAGCGCGTATAAAAAGCGCTTGAAGCTTCTTCAGATGAACAAGAGCCTAAACGATGAGATAAGAGCAATCTTTTTAAAGAAGGAAATGTCCCTTGCAAAGGTAAGGATAAACCCATCACTGATTTATAAGAAGCTTGAGCGCTATAAGGGGATTATAAGACAATCTGATGCCCTTGAGAGGATTATCAAGAACAGGATAACTTCAATCAACTACGAGATAGCAAGCTCAGAAGACAAAATTGAAAGAGCGCTCTTAAATCTGATACAGAGCGCTTCAGAGCGCCTTAGAAGCGCAAAGCAGAGCCTCTCAGTTGACATTAAGGAGCTCTCAAGAGAGAAAAGGGATGAGATAAGCGCTCTCTCAAGATATGTAGAAACAAGCATAAAAGAAAGGATGGAGGGCAACAGGAAGGCCCTTTTAATAGCTTCGAACAGCGTAGAGGACCTTAATCCCATGGCAATACTCTCACGCGGCTATGCGATAGTCCGTGATGAAAGTAACAAAATAATAAAAAGCAAGAAAAGCATTAAGAAGAATGGAATATACAGCGTAACGCTCAAAGACGGATCTGTAAAAGTAAGAAAAGCGGAGGAAAATATATGAGTTTTGAAAGTGATTTAAAGCGCCTTGAAGAGATTACAGAATGCTTAAAGGATGAGAATACGGGCCTTGAGAAGGCAATTGAGCTGTATGAGGAAGCTGCCAGGCTCACAAAGAGCCTTAACAAGACACTTACAAGC
>CAZHQL010000059.1:0-10144 GCA_964534915.1 uncultured Spirochaetaceae bacterium
GAAGCAGTAGTTATGTCGGCGGCATCGCAGGAACCAACTATGGAACCATCACTGCCTGCTACAGCACTGCAACTGTTTCAGGAAGCGATTATGTCGGCGGCATCGCAGGAACCAGCAATGGAAGCATCACCGCCTGCGATAGCACGGGAAGTGTTAACGCTACTGGTAGTAATGTTGGTGGCATCGTCGGACGCAACTACGAAACCGGAACCATCACTGCTTGCTACAGCACTGCAGCTATTTCAGGAAGCAGTGGTAATGTCGGAGGCATCGTCGGACACAACGCAGGAAGCATCACCGCCTGCTACTACTCGAGCGATTCGGAAGGTAGTGGATGGGGCTCTTCTAGTGGCACTTACCAAGTTGATGATAAGAACTACTCATGGACAGAAATAAAAGGCGATAAAGCATCTGCAATAGCTGCAATGAACTATTATCTGAAGAGTGCTTCTTCTGCCTATAAGTATGATAAAAACCCAGATGAAAATGAGTCCAGTACCCGCCCGCTTTTGGTAGTCGAGGCCTGAAAAGCAAGGAGTTTGTGTTTGAACAAGCTAGTGAAAATGAGCCTCCGACGCTGACGAAGAAAGACTGGCTTTTACTTGTGGTGAAAGAAGAGGTTTTGCAGACTTATCTTCTTGCCGCTTCTTTCTTTTTTCCTTTATTTTATAAGAGAGGAGCAGAACTATGCAGGAAGTAAAAGATCCTAATAACGAGAATGGCAAACAGCCGAAGAAACCACTTCTTTACTATTACGCAGTTGCAATATTCATCATATTGCTTCTTAACGCACTCTTTTTCCCTTCAATGAACAACAGGAGGGTAATCGAGGTGGGCTACAGCCAGTTCCTCGATATGATAGACTCCGGACTTGTTGCTCAGGTTGCCTATGATGATGCAAACAGCCGTTATGTATTCATTGCAGAGACTGAAGGGATGCCGCGTGTGTATGTCACAGGCATCTGGCCAAATGACGGTGAGCGTCTTTTAGAGCAGCTGAGGTCTAATCCAGATATCACATTCAGCGCATCCATTCCTACCCAGGCAAGCCCTATAATGGAATTTCTTACAAACTGGGTATTCCCGCTTGTTTTCTTCATAATAATCGGGAACATTCTATCGCGCTTTCTGATGAAGAGAATGGGAGGCTCCGTGGGCTTTGGAAATGCGATGCAGTTTGGAAAGTCCGGGGCAAAGGTTTATGTTGAGGATGCCAAGACCGGAGTAAGATTTGCAGACGTTGCAGGGCAGAATGAGGCCAAGGAGAGCCTTAAAGAAGTCGTGCAGTTTCTGCATGAGCCTGAAAAATATGCCGAAATCGGTGCAAGGCTTCCAAAGGGCGTTCTCCTTGTAGGGCCTCCGGGAACTGGCAAGACCCTACTTGCAAAGGCAGTTGCGGGAGAGGCTGGCGTTCCCTTCTTCTCAATCTCGGGATCTGAGTTCGTTGAGATGTTCGTTGGAATGGGGGCAGCAAAGGTAAGGGACCTTTTCAAGCAGGCAAATGAGAAGGCTCCATGCATAGTATTTATTGATGAGATTGATGCAATCGGTAAAAAAAGGGATACTTCCGGCTTCTCATCAAACGATGAGAGGGAGCAGACACTTAATCAGCTTCTTGCAGAGATGGATGGCTTTGACGGAAAGAAGGGAGTAGTGCTGCTTGCTGCTACAAACCGCCCCGAGTCGCTCGATCCGGCCCTCACGCGCCCTGGGCGCTTTGACCGCCGTGTTCCAGTTGAGCTTCCAGACCTTTCTGGAAGGAAGGCTATTTTGCTTGTTCACGCAAAGGATGTAAAGCTTGAAGATAACATCGACTGGGATATAATCGCGCGCTCTACAGCCGGTGCAAGCGGAGCAGAGCTTGCAAACATAATAAACGAGGCAGCCCTCACTGCTGTAAGGCGCGGCCGTAAGATAGTTTCTCAGAAGGACATTGAAGAGAGCGTAGAGACAGTAATTGCGGGCGCTGAGAGAAAGAGCATGGTAGTAAGCGAGAGCGATAAGAAAATCGTATCATACCATGAGATCGGGCATGCTCTTGTGGCAGCCAGGCAAAGCAATAGCGCACCTGTTACGAAGATTACGATTGTGCCACGCACCAGCGGTGCACTTGGATATACGATGCAGGTTGATGAGAATGAGAAGCTTCTGATGAGCAAGGCCGAGATTTTTAACAAGATTGCAACGCTTACTGCAGGGCGGGCCGCAGAAGAGCTCATTTTGGGAGCTGACTACGTTACCACTGGCGCAAGCAATGATATCGAGCAGGCTACCAAGCTCGCACGCGCTCTTGTAACACGCTATGGCATGAGCGATGAGTTTGACATGGTTGCACTTGAGACAGTTAACAACCAGTACCTTGGAGGGGATACAAGCCTTGCATGCTCGCCTGAGACATCATCAAAGATTGATGAGAAGGTATTTGCAATCGTAAAGGATGCACATGCCAAGGCACGCGAGATTATAAAAGAAAATGAGGCTAAGCTTCATGAGCTTGCCACTTACCTTCTTGAAAAAGAGACAATAAGCGGCGATGAGTTCATGAGGATTCTTACCGCAGAGTAGACTCCCTGATAATCAGCTCTGTATCGAGCCAGATTTCCTTGACGCTCATGGGCTCGCTGTTTATCAGGCGGGCTATCATATCGGCACTTAGAAGTCCGATCTGGTACTTTGGCTGATTGATGGTAGTTATAGCAGGGTTTGACATGTACGAGAGGCTTATGTTGTCAAATCCTACAACAGCAATGTCCTCAGGCACAGAAAGGCCCAGCCTTGATGCAGCTTTGAGAACAGCTGCTGCAAATACATCGCTTGCTGCGAAGAAGCCATCAGGCTTGCTCTGTGAGTTTAAAAGAAGTGATGCGCTTGAGAGTGCCATGTCATAATTAACAGAAGGCAATGTGATGACGTAGGATGAGTCAAATTCCATGCCTTCTTCATCAAGCGCATCCTTATAGCCCTGAAGACGCTCTCGCGCATATTTGAATTTCATAGGGCCGTTAATGAAAGCAATCTTTTTCTTTCCGACACTGACAAGGTGCCTGATAGCATTCTTTGCAGAAGTCCTGTCATCAATTGTTACAAATGGAACTCCTTCTTTTTCAAGGCATTCACAGCACTGCACGAGGGGAACCTGGGAGTAAATTCTTAGGAGGTTGTCCCTTGTTAAAGTGGAAGTGGTTATCACGCCGCTGGCGCCAATTGATTTCAGCAGTGAGAGAAAGTCATCTACCGAGTCATCCTCCAAGGGATCCTCATAGAATACAATGTCAATGCCGTTTCTTCTTGCTGATTCAACAGCACCCTTTATGATCATCTCATAGAAGGGATTTTCAAAGGACGGGACATTGAAGATCACTATCTTCTTGTTTTTCTTCTCATAAAGGAATTCACTTCTCTCGTATCCCATCTCTTCAAGCTTGTCAAGGACACGAGTGCGCATCCTGTTGCTCACTCCTGATGAGCCGTTGAAGATCCTTGAAATAGTTGCTATGGATACCCCGGTTTGTCTGGATATCTCTTCATAAGTGTGGCGTGCTTTCATGATTATAGTGTAAGGCGAAATGAGAAAAATTTCAAATCTTTTCAAAAAAATCTGAAAAACAGCGGTAAACGGGGTAATTATCATGGAGATTAGGTGAGGAAAATAAAATTTTACGAAAAAAAGTTGACAAGTTGAAAATCCTGTAAAAACAATGAAATTAAGATTATTCCATTCACAGGAGGTTATGGAATGAAGAAAGTTATTTCACTTATTCTGGTGCTTTGCTTAGCTCTTGGAGCAATCGGGGCAAATACTCTTTTCATGGGAGTTGTAATGCCTGCTGCAGACCATGGATTCACAGGAGAGTCCATCAAACATTGTGAGGCTGAGGTTAGGGCCCTTAGCGCAGAGTATGGATTTAATTACAGGATAGTCAGCGCAGGCGAATCTGCGGCCCAGGCAAACGGACTCGATACGCTTCTGACTATGAATCCGGATGCAATCCTTCTCTGGCCAGTTAATGGAGATGAACTCAGGAGCCAGGCTCAGATGGTCATGGACTATGGCATTCCTCTGGTTGTTTATGACCGCTTCATCACGGGCTTCTATCCAGACTGTGAAGTCTCCGGTGACAACGTTACAATCGGAGAGCTCTGCGGAGAGTATTTCAATGAGTACTTTGCAGACAGGATTGCCAGGGGCGAGACCATCAACTACCTTGAGTTCAAGGGAGACAGCTCAACAGTTCCTATGGAAAGGACAAACGGATTCCTTTCAACACTCAAGACTGACAGCTTCAATCTCGTACAGGATTTTGTAACCAACTGGTCCATGCAGACATCAATGGAGCAGATGGAGAACTACCTCAATACAAAGAGCGTAAGAGAGATTGAGAGCATCGATGCAATCTTCACCCACGATGATGAGATCGTAGCAGGTATTGTAGAGGCATTGAAGAACTACACAGGACCAGCAAAGATCAATATCAAGCTCATCAACGGCGTTGCTGCAGGAGCAGAGTTCATGGAGTACTTCGAGGATCCGGCACTCTCTGACATTGATTTCATGACATTCGTATTCTCGCCGGCAATGGTAAGGGATGCTGTGGAGATCACATACAAGATCATGAGCGGAGAGACGATTCCTTCCGAGTATAAGATTCCTACAAGCATAGTTGACGAGAGCAACTACAAGGAGTACATGGCCAGCGAGACCTACCAGATCCGCTACAGTGTCTGATTTGTAACTATTCACTTTGGGCCGCCATATGACTTCATCTGGTGGCCTGTTTTCAAAAAAGGAGATTCCATGAGACTTGAAATGAAAGGCATATCCAAGTCCTTTGGAGCTGTAAAGGCCTTGAAGAATGTTGATTTCTCCCTCTCAGAGGGCGAAGTGCACGGGCTTTTGGGTGAGAACGGGGCAGGAAAGACAACGCTGATGAACATTCTCTCAGGTGCCATAGCCCTAGATGAGGGAAAGATAATCATCGATGGAAAAGAGATTTCTGAGATGAGCCCAAGAAAATCATCATCGATGGGCATCAGGTTCATCCATCAGGAGCTCAGCCTCTGCAATGACCTCAAAGTCTACCAGAACATGTTTTTGGGAGAAGAGAAGAAAAAAGGCCTCTTTGTCGACTCAGAGAGCGAGAGAAAAAGGGCAGAAGAGGTCCTTGAGTCGATGAATCTTAATATAGACCCTGACAAGTATGTCTCACAGCTTGAGACAGCTGAGAAGCAGCTTGTTGAGATTGCAAGAGCCCTGATCTTTGATTCTGAGCTTATAATCATGGATGAGCCGACTACAGCACTGAGCCCCAAGGAGATTTCAGAGCTCTTCAAGATCATGCGCTTTTTAAAGGAGAAGGGCGTAAGCTTTATCTATATTTCTCATAAGATGCCTGAAATCTTTGAGATCTGTGACAAATACACAGTACTTCGCGATGGCGAGTTCATCCAGACAGGGCTTATAAGCGAGATAGATCAGAATAAGGCCACAGAGCTCTTAATCGGCAAGAGCTTTGTCTCACAGGATGTAAAGGACAAGTACAAGTCAAACATTTCAGAAGAAGTCGTTCTGGATGTGGATAATATTTCATCTTCTACCTTCCACGATATCTCATTCAAGGTAAGAAAGGGGGAGGTTCTGGTAATTACGGGCCTCCAGGGCTCAGGAATAGATGAGCTTGCAACAGCGCTTTTTGGTGCAAGCGCGATAGAAAAGGGAGAGATCAGGACTAAAAAGGGATTAATTTCATCAAAGAGCATCCGCTCTTCGATGAGAAAGGGCGTTGGAATGATTCCGAGAAACAGAAAGGAAAGGGCAATAATTGCAGACCTTTCGATTTCAAAGAATGCATCGCTTGCCTATTATACTGCTCTCGATAGAAAGCTCTTTATCTCCAAAAAGGAAGAGCTTGACAGGTTTGACAAAATTAGGGAGAGCCTGGATGTAAAGGCCGCAAGCCCGGAGGATCCCATTACAAGCCTCTCAGGGGGAAACCAGCAGAAGGTTATTTTAGGAAAATGGCTGAGTATCGACTGTGACCTCTACATAATGGACAATCCAACCCAGGGCATAGATGTGGGAGCAAAATATGCGATATACAACCTTATAAACCGTCTTGCAGAAGAGGGTAAGGCTATCCTCGTATTTACAAATGAATATTCTGAGATGATTCGTGTTGCTGACAGGGCAATCATATTATACAAAGGACGGATTGCTCATGAACTTGAGAGAAACAGCATGAGTGAGAAACTCGTGATGGCATATTCGACAGGAAGCTCAAAGTGAGGAATTATATGGAAGTGAGAATCAACAACCCATTCAAAGGGAAAAGCGGAAAGGAAATATGGACAGAGATTGCGAATAACTACAGTCATTGGCTGAGCTTTGCAATCCTCATGATAATAGCAGTTTGCGTTAATCCGAACTTCCTTTCCTGGATAAACATCACAAACCAGTTCAGGCAGGCTGCGGTCATAGGCATCTGCGCGATGGGAATGTCGCTTGTAATAAGCGCAGGCATGATCGATCTTTCAACAGGAAGTGCAGTTGCCCTCATTTCAGGACTTTCAATTGCAGTGCTCAACAAAACAGGAAGCATATTCACCTGCATCCTCTTCTGTCTTGCAGCAGGGGTAGCTGTAGGCCTTATAAACGGGCTTTTAGTTACAAAGGGAAGGATTGCACCCTTTATCGTAACACTTGCAACAATGAGTGCATGGCGCTCTGTCATAAACCAGCTCGGGCAGGGCGGGCCATTTACTGTGGACAGGGCCTTATATGACTCATTTCGCAAGATCGCAGCAGGTCTTCTTCCTTTCAGGATTCCATACCTCATGGTCTTCTTCATAATCATAACGGTTATCACGGGAGTACTGATGAAGAGGACTAAGTTCGGAACATATGTCTATGCAGTTGGCTCAAATACGCAGGCAGCGCGCCTCTCTGGCATCAACGTTGACAGGGTAAAGACACTGATCTTTGTGTATGCAGGCCTTATGTATGGCATTGCATCGCTTCTTCTTGCATCCAGGCTCACATCCATACAGGCAGCCTCTGCCGGCTCAAGCTATGAGATGAACGCAATTGCCGCTGTTGCAATCGGAGGCACGAAGATGGATGGAGGAAAGGGAAAGATCATAGGAACATTCCTCGGGGCCCTGATGCTTCAGATCATAAATACGGTTCTGATCATGGCAAACGTTCCGCCGTTCTTAAATGGTCTTGTTCAGGGAATAATCATCATCGTTGCTGTCTTTGTCCAGACGAGAAAGAAGGAAGCATGATATGAGTGTAAAGGTAGCAATCATTGGTGCCGGCGGAATGGCTGACTATCATTACAAGGGCTTTGTGAAAGCAGGCGCTGAGGTAGCAGCCATTGCTGATACAAACAAGGAAAGGGCAGCAGAGTTTGCAGAAAAATACGGCATTAAAAACATATTTTCCTCTCTTGATGAGACTCTTGAGAGCAAGATAGAACTGGATGCTGTATCAGTAATCACTCCGAACAAATTCCATTTCCCTCTTGCCAAAGAGGCACTCGAGAGAGGCCTCAGCGTCTATGTTGAGAAGCCCCCTGTGCTGAATTACGAGGAGATGGAAAAGCTCTATGATGTGTGGAAGAAGTCCGGCAAGGTCCTCATTTTTGATTTTAACAACAGGATGAGGCCAGAGACCATTGCCCTTAAAAAGTATATTGATGAGGGCACTGTGGGGAAGATAAATTCTGCTCAGGCTCTCTGGATAAGGCGCAGCGGCATTCCGGGCTTTGGCGGGTGGTTTACGAACAAGGCACTCTCAGGAGGGGGTGCTGTAATGGACCTTCCCCATATGACTGACCTTGCACTTTACTATATGGGATACCCTGAGCCAGTGTATGTATCTGCATGCACTTTCTCAACATTCATGGGGGATGCATCATTCAAGGGGCCATGGGGAAATCCTGATGTGGAGGGCGCAGTTCTTGATGTGGAAACTGCATGTCACGCGTTTGTCCGCTTTAAGGGCGGATCTTGCCTCTATATCCGCTCATCCTGGGCAGAGATGAATGAGAGGGAGGAAGTCTCTGTAACCTTCCAGGGCACAAAGGCAGGAGGACGTGTAATCAGGGTCTTTGATGAGGACGGAATTGACTCAACAAGCCACGACAGGGCAGAGCTTTACACAGTTGAGAACTCACGCCAGGTAAACCGTGAGATCATTTTTGAAAAGGATGAGACTATGGGACGCGTTGATAACGCAGCTGCCTTTATTTACGCAGTAGAAGGGAAGGCCAGGGCTGTAAATACTCCTGATGAGGCCCTCGTTCTCATGAGGATTCTCGATGCAATCTACAAAAGCAGCGAAACAGGCAGGCCTGTACTCTTTGTCTAGGGAGAAAAGATTATGGAAAAGAGAATAGTAACACTAGCTTCCGGGCAGTTTGGAGACATTTGCATTGAAGAGCTTGCACCTCTTGCAAAAGAGATGGGATATGATGGCCTTGAGCTTGCAACTCATGCCCATTTTGATGTGGATAAGGCCCTTTCGGACCCAGACTATATTCCTCACGTGCGAAAAGTCCTTGAGGACAATAATCTTGAGTGCAGGGCAATCAGCGCGCACTTAAGGGGCCAGTGCATATGCGATATATACGATGAGAGGCTCGATAACTTTGTCCCCGATGGCCTTAAGGGAAAGCCGGAGAAGATACGAGCCTGGGCAATAGAGCAGATGAAAAAAACAGCAAAGGCTGCATCCCTTTTCGGTGTGCGTGTTGTCAACGGCTTCACAGGATCTCCTATCTGGGCAAGATGGTACTCCTATCCTCAGACTACTGAGAAGATGATTTCAGACGGCTTTGACTATGTCTATGAGAGCTGGAGCCCGATATTCGATGAGTTTGACAGATACGGCATAAAGTTTGCTCTGGAGGTGCATCCTACGGAGATTGCATTTGATTACTACACTACAGAGCGCCTTCTTGAAAGGTTTTCATACAGGGAAACACTCGGACTCAATTACGACCCGAGCCACCTTCTATGGCAGGGTGTGGATGAGTGCAGGTTCCTCGATGCATTCAAGGACCGTGTCTATCATGTGCACATGAAGGATGTGAAGATTGAGAAGAATAACCTTGCGGGAGTTCTTGGCTCATTCCTTCCATTCGGGGACTCGAGAAGGGCATGGAATTTTGTGTCTGTGGGGCATGGGGATGTGGATTTTGATGGAATAATCCGGATTCTTAACTCAGCTTCTTACACAGGGCCCTTGTCTGTAGAGTGGGAAGACTCAGGAATGGACAGGATATTCGGTGCAAGAGAAAGCTGTGAATACGTCAAGAGGATAAACTTCTGTCCATCAGATATAGCTTTTGACAGTGCGCTTAAAGGGTAGAGCGTCTATACTGTATATACATCTGTATCCTTTTTCAGCATCTCGAGACTCTGCTTCGGAATCTTATTATCCGTGACGATCATCGAGATGTCCTTTATTTCAAAGGACTTATAAAAGCCTGTAGTCTCTACTTTTGAGCTGTCCAATACCAGTATGGATTCGCGCGCACGCTGCACCATGATCCTCTTTATGGAAGCTTCTGCAGGGATTGCTGTATAGCAGCCGTCTTCCGGGATTATTCCCGTTATTCCGATTATTGCCTTATCGACATGTATTGAAAGAAGCTGCCGCTCTGCTTCTGCTCCTGCGATATCGAAGGTGCCTTTCTGCATTTCCCCGCCGATAAGAATGACCATATTCTCCTCACTCTCGTTGAGGATGCATGCAAGAGTGAGGTTGGAATCGATTTACAGTCCAATTTACAGTCCAAAGTGGCAGAAGGCGAATTACAGTCCAAATATGGGATAAAAGGTGAATTACGCGCCAATTTGCAGTCCAAAGATGAGGAAGAAAGCGATTTACAGTCCAGCTTACAGTACAAAAATGAGGAAAAATCCGGCTTGCAGTCCAATTTACAGTCTAAAAGAGGTAAAAACTCTGATTTACAGTCAAAATTACAGCATGGAAATGAGGCAGGAAGCAATTTACAGTCCAAAGTGGAGCTTAAACAGAAATTATCTCGAGCTGAAATGAAAATCTGGATTTTAGAGGCTCTCAAGGAAGACCAAACGTGCACATATGAGGATCTTGGCAGAAAGCTTGGAATTTCAAGAA
>CAZHQL010000060.1:0-10067 GCA_964534915.1 uncultured Spirochaetaceae bacterium
AAAAAGCTTTGAAGAATTAATGCTCAGGCTTTGACTCACATGCCCTTTCGCTCTTGTTTCTCAATTCCTTGACGAGCGCAATAACATCTTCGTCTTTAGTCAGGCCAGCGCGCTCTGCTTCTCCAGCCATTTCCCTCTGAAAAGCCTGCATGGCATACACAGCAGAGTTAACGATGCGGACAGAGTTTGGCTCAACGATAAATGTAATGCGGTCCCCGCTTGTCACACCAAGGGCATCACGGACATCCTTCGGGATTGTAATCTGGCCTTTTTCCATGACTTTGGCACTTTCTACAAATGTATTTGCTGACATAATTCAGAACCTCCTGTGACATAAGAGCAGGGATTTCCTTACCTCTATTATACACAGCAAAATACCATTGCTAAAGCAGATGCCAGAAAGTCTTAAAGGTTGATGGATATCGTCCTTCCTGTCTTCCTTGATTCTTCTGCGGCAAAGCACATCAGGTGGCTTTCTATGGATGCTGAGAGATCTGATGGTGTCCTGCCATTTTCCTTAACGGCATTAATGAAATCCATCATGATATTATAATCGCCTCCCCAGTGCCCGCTTTTACTCTCCTCAACTTTAATATCCTCATCGTGGTTATCAAAACGCATGATGTGTATCACATTCTCATCTGTATCTGCATAGATTTCCCCTTCAGTGCCCATGATTCTTATAGTTCTGTTCTTCTCCTTTGTGAAGGCACTCATTGTAAATGTCGCACTTATTCCGTTCTTGAATGCAATCGATGCAACCTGATGGTCTACCACGTCGTTATCCGAATGGAACACACATCTTCCGTACGGCCCTTCCCTTAAGGCCTTGTAGATGCCATCCCTGGTGTAGTCTGAAGTCAGGACATTAACAGGCCAGGCAGGCTCCCTGTTATACTCATAGCCCGTACGCTCATCCGTGATGTAGATTTTCTCTGCATCAAACGGACAGGAGTGCTTGCACTTGCAGCCTGAGAGGCATCGCGGCGCAGATCCCTCGGGTGCGTTCTCACGTGTGAAGAATGAGAGGCGTCCATTTGATGAGACTGTGTCGCACTGGGAATCAGCAAGATAGCGCAATATATCCATGTCATGGCATGACTTTGCAAGTATCATGGGGCTTGTGGTCTTTGAGCTTCTCCAGTTTCCACGCACAAATGAGTGTGCCATGTGGTAATAGCCGACGCATTCAAGTGCGTCAATATTCATGATCTTTCCTATTTTTCCATCCTCAAGGAGCTTCTTGATTGTCCTGTAAAACGGCGTATAGCGAAGGACATGGCATACTGTTACAAGCGCCTTTGCCTGCTCGGCCCTCTGAAGGAGCTCCATGCACTCAGAAAGGCTTGGTGATATCGGCTTTTCAAGGAGAATCGCATAGCCCTTGTCCATGGCTTTCAGGGCTTGCCTCACATGGTCCTGATCCTGAGATGCTATGATAATCGCATCTGAGAGCCTCTCCTGCTCCAGAAGCTCCTCTGCAGAGGAAAAGCACATTTCAGATGGGATGTCATATTCAGATTTAGCCATCTCGATTCTCTCAGGCCTTAAATCTGCAACAGCTGTTATCTTCATAAGCTCCGGATGAATCTTCTGAAATGGTGCATACGCATCAAGGCCTCTTGAGCCAAGACCGATTATCGAGAATGTAACAGGTTTCATATCTCCTCCCCTTTAGTTCGCATCTCTGTACTCACCATTTTACACCGGATATAACCCATGTCACATTGTTTTTTCAAAGCTTCTATTCTCACTATGAAAAAAGATGCAAGTGCGAAAAAATTCTTCACTCATCTCCTCTGATTTTCCCGAAAATATACCGTTTGCGGTGAAAAAATTTTCGCAATGCGAAAAATTCTGCTATAATATCCGTAATGGAAATTAAACGTGACAGATATATCAGGCGTTTAAAGGAACAACGCTCAAATGGTTTTATAAAGGTTATTACAGGCCTCAGGCGTGTTGGCAAGTCCTATATACTCAACAGGCTCTTCTATAAGGCCCTCATCAACGACGGGCTTTCATCAGATCATATCATCCAGGTGGAACTCGACAAGAGGGAGAACAAGGAGCTGAGAAATCCGGATATCCTCTACGGCTATATCCTCTCCAAAGCTCATGATGATGGTGAATACGTAGTTCTTCTTGATGAGATCCAGATGGTAGCAGAATTCGAGGATGTTCTTAATTCGCTGCTTCATTATGAGAATCTCGATATCTATGTAAGCGGAAGCAATTCAAAGTTTCTCTCATCGGATATCATAACCGAATTGCGCGGAAGAAGCCGTGAGATCCACATTCTCCCGCTTACATGGTCTGAGTTCACTGCACTGGGCAAGAGCAATGATGATGCATGGAGAGAGTACTATACATACGGAGGACTTCCACAGGTTGTGCTTGCAAGGACTGAAGAAGAGAAGAAAGACATCCTTGAAGAGCTGTTCAGGCTCGTATATATAAAGGACATCGTGGAGCGTTGCAGAATAAAGAATACCGAAGACCTTACTGAATTGATATCTGTGATTGCCTCCCAGACAGGAGCCCTTACAAATACGGCAAAACTTGCAAACACATTCTCAAGCGTAAAGAACAAGAAGCTCAGTGATAACACAATAATCCGGTACATACAATGCCTGGAAGATGCCTTTCTCATTAAAGCGGCAGAACGCTATGACATAAAGGGCAAAAAACATATTGGAGCGCTTAAGAAGTACTACTTTGAGGACGCAGGGCTTAGAAATGCGGCCCTGGGCTTTAAGCAGACAGAAGTCAATCATCTTATGGAAGCCATCCTGTTCAATGAGTTGAGATACAGAGGCTTTTCTGCCCAGGTCGGCGTCATCACAATGAACTACACGGATGAGAAAGGATCAAGGGCAAAGAAATACCTTGAAGTTGATTTCTGCGCATCAAAGCATGACATTACCCTTTACATCCAATGCACGCTCTCACTGCTGGATGCAGAGAAAAGGAAGGAGGAAGAAAGGCCATTCCTTCTCATTAAGGATTCATTCAGGAAAATCATCACAGTGCATGATGATGTAAGCGCTCATAATGACGAAAATGGCGTTTATATCATATCCATAAGGGACTTTCTGAAGAATGAGAACTTGTTTTAAAGCCCGGCATTCCTCAGCCTTTCATGAAGCACTTTACGACCCGGACACTTCTTCCTTATTTCCTCTGCTTTCTCTAAGGCCTTTCGTTTTCCCTCAGGCGTGAAAGACATCTTCTTCAGCCAGCTGACATAGTCATCATAATACTTACTCCCGGTCATGGCATCAGCTACGTCATCTGCCATGCGTCCATACACGGTGATAACCCTTTCAGGAAAAAGCGCTTCAAGTTTCTTGAAATCAGCCTCCCTTATACCACAGCCAGTATTTTCTTCAGCATAAGTCATCAGGCCTTCCCAGTCCTCAATATATTTCAGAAATTCAGCTTTGCCGCTTAACTCTGATTTCTTAAGAGTTGCACAGAGGGCATTCCATTCTGAATCTGAAAGGAGAGTGCGGACTTCCTTTATATTATCTAAATCATACTTCCACGCGTTTTTGACTTCATCCAGAAGGAAGTCTTTCAGATTCTCTTTCAGGCTATGCTCGCGATATATTTTTTTCAGCAGGCTTTTATGACTTGTTGAAAGACCCTGTTCTGCTTTCATCTTCAGAAGAAGCTCGATGCATTCCTGCCATAATCCTTTCTCATAAAGGCGCAGTGGCAGCATCTCCCTGATTTTAGATGAATGCATGTTTTCCTTCATGAACGCGAGGACATCACTCTCGGGATAATCAAGAACATCCATCAGATCTATCACCTCTCTATAGGGCTTTCTCCATTCTGGTGCCTCTTCAAGTTCTTTCATATGGCTTGTCAGGCGCTCCCGGGCAAGCTTCTTATCCTTGATTTTGTAAACAAGGAAATCCTCATAAAACAAGTCATCCGCTTTTTCTCGTACTTCCTTCTCAATTAATTCCTTTTCTTTAGCGTTTGCCAGATTATAGGCGCCGCCCATCACATCAGAAAGGGCCGTTTCTATGTCTCCTACGCTGTCCCAGCCCCAGTCGCCAAGCTTTTTATAAGGTATTTCCTCCAGAATCTCTCTGCAGAAAGAGAAGGTTTCGTAATGACCGCTCTTCTTTTTAAGCAATTTGCAGACATCAACCCTTATGAGAGCTTTAAGTTCTTCAAGGATTGAATATATCCTGTCTTCATCATAATAGTTCTTATCATTGCCAAGAGCATAAAGATACCTGTCGGCCTCTCTTCCCAAATCCTCCAGGATATGCCTGGATACAACATCATCATACTCATCAAACAATCTCTTACGCACAGAGCTGTCAGCAAGTGCCAGGGCAAGGAGAAATTCCCGTACATCCTTCTCGCTCATTTTCTTAATGAGGCCCTCTATGTATGCATCCGCATCTTGAGAATCATCTTCTTCAGTGTTCTCATTATCCATATCGCGATAATCGTCTTCTTCCATGTTCTCAATGTGGTAAAGAACTGCCGCCTCATGCTTGCAGTAATTGCCATCCAGAGAATACGGGCAGGAACAATCAGCATCAACGAGCTCGCCGCCATCAATCTCGATATCAACAGTGTAATCATAAGAGCCTTCTACTGTTGCCGTATATCCTGTATCCCTCTTCTCTATATCCAGGATGGACCCGGAAGAATAGTAGGTCCATCCCCGCTCGAGAATCACATCAGAAAACCAGTCTTTCCAAGAATCATTCAATTTACTCATATGACTATTATAGGACACATCAGGGCAAAAGATAATTTTCAAGAAGAAAATCTATTACTCCGACATGGAAGATACCATTCTCATCATAGTGAGGCATGATTTCATGCCGTGTTATGATAATCTTCTTGAAAGAATTGCCTGTAATGCTGAATGGAAACAGCTCTCTCCTCTTCTTCTCCTCTGAGTCCATCGCGAAAGCAGATTATCTCTTATATTTTACAAATTGATATTTTTTGTTTATTATAATAAACATGAAGAAGGAAGTATTGCTCTATCCGAAGGAAAGGAGGATGCTTGAGCAGGTTGGAAAGCAGATTAAGCTTGCAAGGCTGAGAAGGAAGATTTCAGCATCCCTTGCAGCTGAAAGGGCAAAGATCTCCAGGGCCACCCTGTGGAAGATTGAAAAAGGAGATCCTAAAGTATCTATGGGGGCCTACCTCTCTGTACTCTTTGCCCTCCATCTTGCAGAAGACATCCTGAAGCTTGCAAAAGAGGATGAGACAGGACACGCCTTGCAGGATACAAGACTTCTTATAGGAAAGTAGCTATGGAAACAGGAATATATGCTGACTTCGATTTCCTTGAAGAGCGCCCTGCCCTGATTGGAACTCTTCTTGTCGAGAACGCACAATCAAGAGGAGTCCGCTATGCCTTTACATTCGACAAGGCATGGAAAGAAGCTCATGGCAACATCGTCATTGATCCCATGCTGAGATCAGGCTCAGCTTTTTACTCCCAGAAGCCGGATTTTCCTTTCCTTGCCGACTGTATGCCGGACAGATGGGGCCGCACCCTTATTCTGAGAAGAGCGGCAAAGCGTGCAGAAGAGGAAAAAAAGAGATCAAGAGGGATATCTGATCTCGACTTTATTCTCCTTGCCGATGACTTTACAAGGAAGGGAGCAATACGATTTATGGGCAGTGATGGAAATTTTCTCTCCTCTGCAGAGAATCCGATTCCACCGCTATCAAAACTGGGAGACTACATTTCCATGATTTCCGACTACGAGAAGAATGGCGTCAGCTCAGCATGGCTTGAAGAGTTCTTCTCTTCATCCTCCTCTCTTGGAGGAGCTCGTCCCAAGATCAATGTAAGCGATGCAAAAGGAGAGCTCTGGATAGCAAAACCGCCTTCAAAGGATGATGACTATGATGTGGGTGCATGGGAGCAGGTAGCCCATGACATAGCTGAAGAGGCTGGCATCAGGGTGCCGGAGGCGATGCTCATTGAGCACGAGAGCGGTCATCATACATATTTATCCCGCCGCTTTGACCGCAATAAGGACAAGCGTATCCACATGGCATCAGCAGAGTGCCTGACTGGAATAAAAGACAGTGAAGCAAGATCATTTTTAGACATTGCTGAAGCGATATCTGAATACTCATACAAGCCGGATGAGGACTTAAAGGAACTATATCGCCGCATTGTCCTCAGTGCCATGATCAATAATACTGACAACCACATGAGAAACCATTCATTCCTTCTTTCTGAAGAAGGCTGGGCTCTCTCCCCTGCATATGATATGAACCCGTCCATACGAGCCAGAGCCTCGTCCCTCGCAATAGATGAGAGCAGTCATTCATTCTCACTTTCCCTCATCAGGGAAACAGCAGCCTACTACAACATCTCAGAGGAAGAAGCAGATGAGATAATCGGGAAAACAGAAGAAGCTGTCTCTACATGGGAGAAAAAAGCACGCTGCTATGGACTGGCAAAGGAAATTACACTCTTGAGGAGTGCTTTCGAGTATTACTGATCAGAGCTGAGGCGTGAGATTACAGCATTTCTGAATTCTCTGCTTCCTATGACTATGGGCATTTTGTAGTCCTTTCTCTCAATGATAAGATCATCGTCGTAGAAAAAAGGACTGCCGTCGATATATTGGTAGCCCATGCCTGCCTTCTCTACGATTGCATGTGCAGGTGCTATGTCCCAGATATGGCATGGAGGGCTTATCGCACCGTCAACGCCCGGGTGCAGAATCGGCATCAGGCAATGAAGGAGCGCAGAGCCGTATGCGCGGAACTTTGATTTAAGACGATTAAGTGAGAAATAATGGTATGAATTGGAGCCAAGGGCAACGAGTTTCAGCCTCTCTGAATGAGAGTGCGGGAGAGAGAGGACCTCATCGGCTATGTATATATCATCTGAACCAGGACAGGTCTTCACTATTACTCCGTCCCCTATGTACGGGATGAAGATGATTGAGCCGATGCACTTCCTCTGCTTATTCATAATTCCTGCCCCGATGCACCATGTCGGAAGTCCTGTACTATAGGATTCAGTGCCGTCAATCGGGTCATAGACTATTGTAAGCTCTGCATCCTTATCAAAGGGCTTTATGATGGCCTCTTCAGAGATGACATTTGCATCAGGAAACAAAGCCTGAATGCACTCTGAAAGCCTCTCGGAGATCCTTATGTCCTCATCTGTGACAACGGATCCATCACTTTTATAGCTCAAAGTGAGATTATGCTGGCGCCTCCTGGCATCCTGGCCTGATTTGAGGACCTCAAGCGCAAGCTCGTTTAATGCGTACGTTAATTTTTCATCCATCATATTCTCTCTTTCCTTCTTATTTTCTCAATCAGGTGAGAATATTCCTCCTTAGCATCTGATACTCTTTCTTCAAGCGCATCATCCGGGTCTATGCGGCGGATGCTATTCCTTGCACGCTCAGAAAGAGAAGAGAGCACAGAGACCTCATCCGATGCTATTAAGCCTGTGCATAGAGCTCCCATGGCACTTATATCCCTTGCGTCCATGCACTGAATTGCGTGTCCAAGGGCCGTTGCCTGGAAGCGCATGAAAACAGAGTCAGCAGCGGCAGCTCCTCCTGCGAAGAAGGGGCAATCTGATTTGATATCAAGGGCTCTCCGAAGCGCATCTTCAAGATAAAAGGTGCCCACAGAGAGATAGAGGTATGTACTCTGCATCATGTCCACGATATCGCTCTTTGGCTTTATCTGATAGAAATTGAGTGCACCGTCGCTCGTGTTTCCCCTTATGAAGTCACTGTCGCACTCAGCAAGGAAGGCCAGGCCCTCGTATTTTCTCTTCATGATCTCGCTGTTTATTTCCCCATAAGACCTGGGACCTGAAAGATTCATCCAGAATGAATTGAGAAGTCCGAATCTCCTGAAGGAGCGCGTAAGGATGAAGGAATCATCCTTAAAGCCCGGAATGAAGGACCCCTCTGGAGGGTCATAGCTCTTTAAAGACGGGAATGAAGACTCAGGAAAGGGAACAGAGAGTGCCAGGACAGAGCTTGAGCCCATGCTTTCATAAAAGAATGGCTTTGCACTCTCTGCTAATGCATTGCAGATGAAAAAGAGCCCTGCGATGTGATCGTGCCCCCCTAATGCATATAAAACGCCATCGCATCCTGCCCCTGCAAGAGTTCCCATTGGAGCAAGTGCGCCAAAATCTGAAAGTCCGAACTCAGCAAGAAGCGCACTGTTCCACCTCTTCTCATGCACTAAGAATGCATTTGACCTCAATGCCTGTGAATAGTCCCAGAGAACAGCGCCCGTCTTCCTGTAAGCTAAATAGCTTGAAATGGGAAGAAAGGAGGAGGCCTTTCCATAAGTCTGAGGATACATCCTCCTTAAACAGAGGATTTTATCAAGTGCCAGAAGGCCGTTCTGCCTGATTCCTGTCAGAGAAAAAGGATTGCATCGCTCTATTATCTTTTTCTCTTCAGCACTCGCTGTTATCTCTGTCTCATTCCAAAGAGGCGGATCATCAAGGGCACGGCCGGAAGAAGAAACAGGAACCGTGCTTTCTCCCACCGATGAAAAGCCCATGCTTACAAGGCATCCAAGGGCCCTGGCTTTCTCCTCAATATAGTCCGAGAACTCCTCAATGCCCTTAATGCTGAAGAATTTATGCTTTCCCCTCTTATAGAGAGGAGTCGGAACAGTTTCCTGAAAGACTATCTCTCCGCATTCATTGATGATGATGGCCTTCGAGTTCGTAGTTCCTGTATCCAGGCCCGCATAGCACCTCACCTTATATCCCCGCTACTCAAGAGATCCGATAGCAATTCTCTCTCCGCTGTTCTTATCAAAGAGGACTATGCCATCTCCTATGATATCAAGCTTCATCTCAAGGTTGTGTGAGAAATCTACACTGCCAAATACAACGGATGTCAGCATCTCAGTGCCAACCTCGATCTTGACTGTTGTCTCCATGCCGGAGGGAAGCGTTGTATAGACAACGCCTGAGAATTTTCCTTCAGAGAGCCTGATAAACTCGGGCCTTATGCCGAGAATAAGTTCCTCTGCATCCGATGTGATGTCCTCTGAGCTTTTATAAGTCATATCCTTTCCAAGGACGCTGATCTCAAGCGTCCTTTTATCTTTTTTCCTTCCCCTGGCGCGGAGGAAATTCATCGTAGGATTTCCAACAAAGTCAGCTACGAAAAGATTATTGGGCTTATTGTAGACAACAAGCGGCGGGTCATACTGCTGCAGAAGTCCCTTATCCATCAGGCAGATCTTGGTTGCAAGGGCCATGGCCTCCATCTGGTCATGAGTTACGTAGACAAATGTTGAGTCCGTATCCACATGAAGCCTCTTGAGTTCAGAACGCATTTCCAGCCTGAGCTTGGCATCAAGGTTGGAAAGGGGCTCATCCATAAAGAGCACACGGGGCTCGGGGGCAAGGGTTCGGGCTATGGCAACCCTCTGCTGCTGACCGCCTGAAAGTTCGCTCGGGAACCTCTTCTCAAACTGCTCTATCTTGAGCATGGCCATCATCTCCCTGACCCTTGATGCGATCCTGTTCTTTGGCCACTTCAGATTCTCAAGGCCGAATGCGATATTGTCATAAACAGTCATATGGGGCCAGAGCGCATAGTTCTGGAAGAGAAATCCTATATCCCTCTTTGCTGGGGAGATATCGATTCCCTCCTCGCTGTCAAATACGACAGTATCCCCTATTATGATACGGCCCTCACTCGGAGTCTCAAGTCCTGCTATCATCCTCAGAGTCGTGGTCTTGCCACACCCGGACGGCCCTAAGAGCGTGATGAAGTCACGGTCCTCAATAACAAGATTGAGATCATCTACTGCAACGAATTTATCAAAGCATTTAGTAACATGTTCAAGAATTATCTTAGGCATTATCAACCTCCTATGCCTTTATCTATGCTTGCGCCAGTGAGTTTGTTTGTAACAAGCTGGACAAGAAGAACTATCATGATTATGAGGAAATTTATTCCATTGCTTATCTGCGTAAGCCCGTTGACCTCGAAGTTCTGAAGGACAACCGTTATGATTGACCCCGGAGCTGCAAGGAGAACAAAGAGCGAAAG
>CAZHQL010000061.1:0-10061 GCA_964534915.1 uncultured Spirochaetaceae bacterium
CATCCTCTGTTATCCTTGGGATGCTGTCCCGTGAGACAAGGATGTATTTTCTGAAGATTCCTTCCTCCTTTAATGCCCTCAGGCCCCTGAGATCCTTGCGCTCGTTCACGCTTCTTGTCGCCTTAGTCTCAATAGCCACCTCATCCCCGAGTACAAAGTCCACTTCAAATGAGGACTGGCGGGTACGCCAGTATGAAAGATGCTCCCTCTTTCTATTGTAATCGAGGTATGCAGAGAGCTCTTCTGCAATATATGTCTCAAAAAGCTTTCCATACTCACTCTGTGTATCTGCAAGCTCGCCAAGGCCAAGAAGGAAGCGTACAAGACCGGCATCGAAATAGTAGAAACGCTCAGTCTCTGCTGCCTTGCGCTTTTTCGTCCCTGTGTACGGGGGAACAGAAAAGCCTATCATCGTGTCATAGAGGATGCCATACCATTCGGTTATGGAAGCTCTGCTCATCATAACATTGCTTGCAATATTTGAGTAATTGATCTCTTCAGCACTCTTAAGGGCCGCGCCTTCAAGAAAGCGCTCGAATTTCGGAAGCTGTCTTACAAGAGCCTCTGCGGCAATCTCATCCTGAAGGTAGACATTTACATAGTCATCAAGCACATCTTCTGGCGTATCTGAAAGGAAGGCAGAAGGAAGCATCCCATATTTAAGGATTCTTTCAAGCGAGGGACTGTTCTCTCTGACCTCAGGCCATACAAATGGGCGGAGATTCATCCTTCCTGCCCTTCCTTCGAGAAGATTCACGCCCTGCTCTCTTAGTCTTCTTGTACTTGAGGCGGTAAGAAGAAACCTGATATCAGTTTCCTCAATAAGCCGATGTACCTCATTAAGAAGATCAGGAACTTTCTGTATCTCATCGATGATTACAAGGCCATCACGGATTCCCCTTGCCCTGATTTCTTCCCTGAGAATGCCTGGATCTTCCTGGCATCTTCTTCTTATCCTTGCATTGAGAAGGGACCATGAGAGCTTTACATCTTCCTTAATCTGATTGGCTATCAAAAAGCTCTTTCCAGTCTGCCTTGGCCCGAAGAGGAACATTGACTTCTCTCTCAGGCTTTCTTCTATGTCTATGATGCGCTCTATGTATTTTCCCACATGATACCTCAAGGAGCATTATATCATTAAAACCGCTATTCCTACCAGCGATTTTTATAAAAATTCGCCAGTAGTACAAGCAATATTCGGACTTCAAACCAATAAAGGAAGCATGTAGGGAGGGTATTTCAGGATATTTCCCGAGACAGAATAGTTCTTGGGGTGAATAATCACTGAAGAGCCTATCCGGTTCTTAAAGCGGAGGGAAAATGCATCAAGGGAAGATGTTGTATAGTTCTTTGAGGATTTGACTTCAACAGGGAATATCTTGAAATCGAGCTTGCTGCCATTTGAAAGCAGGAAATCTATCTCGATATCATTGCGGTGCTTCTCAGCATTATAGTGCGCATAGTAATACAGACGGCTTCCTTTTGCGCTTATCATCTGGGCAATGGCATTCTCATACAGCATTCCTTCGTTTATTGAAAGGCTGCCGTCCATGATTGCCCTGTAAAGGCTGTTATCCGAAAGCTCATTTTCCGAGAAAGCCAGGCTCACAAGCAATCCTGTATCTCCCATATAAGCCTTTACCTTGCTTTCATTAAGGTTCAGGGCAAAGCCGACAGAGGGATCGTTGCACTTATAGCACAGGTTGCATATCATCGAATCAGAGAGCCAGAAAAGCGGCTCATCGTATCTGCTGAATGTTCCATTCTTATCAAAATCAGAAAGCGAGATCCTTTTCTCATGCGTTGAAAGCGCACCCGGTATATGCTCGAATATTGCAGAGACCTTTGAACTATAGCGCTTTGCCGCTTTCATTATATCATCGCGGTAAAGATCAAGTATGTATCGCTTTTCAACATCGGCAGCATGGAAATTCCTGCCCGATGAAAGATAGGCATCAACGCTCTGCGGCATTCCTCCTACGAGTATGTATTCACGGAATATCCTCATAGCCTTTTCATGGCTATGCCGTTCTAAAGGAATCTTGTTCTCATAGCAAGAGCATATGTATTCCCAGAGAACATCCTCCCCTTCAGCTTTAATGAACTCCTCAAAATCCATGGGATACATCTTAATTTTCATCTCTTCAGAGGGAATCACAATGTCGCGGACATTCTCCTTAATGGAAATAAGGGAACCTGTTGAGAGTATGTCATACCTTCCATCCTGCACAAGATATTTGGTCGCTTCCCGGGCTCTGGGAAACTTCTGTATCTCATCGAATATGATCAAGGATTCCCTCTTGTACAGATTAACGCCGCTATGAAGGGAAAGACTCTGGAAGAACAGATCAAGGTTATCAAGATCATCAAATGCCTTCATTATTGCCTTTGATGCGCGTGAAAAGTCTATCAGGATATATGAGCGATACTCATTCCTGCCGAATGTTTCGGCAATGGTTGACTTCCCGACACGCCTTGCGCCTTCAATCAATACTGATTTTCTTCCCTGCGCGCTTTCCTTCCACTCAAGCAGGCGCTGATAGATCTTCCGTTTGAACTCCATATACTCACTTTAGATCAAAAACAGTGATACATCAACTATGAGCAAAGTAAATTTTCATAAAATATACAGCTATGCGCAGAGTAGCTTTTCCAAAAATCTCCAGCCATGCGCAAAGTAATAAAGGCTTTTCAATCCTTCAGACAACCTGCAGGAACTACATACACACCATCTTTTCTCCTGTATGCATATTCTCCGCTTCCAACAAGAACCATTAAAAAGGATGGCGCCTTCATCTTACTTGTGTCGATTTTATCCCTCAAGGCCTTGAGGCTGGAGGCTCCTTCCTCAATGAGCCTGTCTCCGCCAAGCTTGATTTCTATCAGGCCATATGAGCCATTTCTTAAGTGAACAACTGCATCGCATTCAAGTCCGCTCTTGTCCCTGTAATGATATACCTTGCCATTGATAGCATCTGCAAAGACACGAAGGTCCCTTATGCACATCGTCTCAAACAGGAAGCCAAAGGAATTCAGATCCTGAATCAGATCCTCTGGCCCTAGCCCAAGCGATGCAACGGCAATGGACGGGTCGATGAAATATCTGGTACTTGCAGTCCTGATTGCAGTCTTCGACCTCAAATTCGGATTCCACGCATCCATTTCCTCAATCACGAATATCTTCTTCAATGCATCCACATAGGTGCGGACAGTATCTGTATCCAGCGAAGAAGAATCATTTACAGCCATGTCCTCCTTTATGATGACGTTTGTGGCCTGAGTTCCCTGGTTCCTTGCATATGATCTCATAAGCCGTCTTACCCTTTCAGGATTCCTTTTTATGCCATCTGCGCGAGAGATATCAGACCTCACTATGGCATCGTAATAGTCATAGGCCTGTTCAAGTGCAGTCTCTCCTTCGAGCTCAGTTGAGCGTGGCCATCCTCCACGGCATACAAGAAAGGCAAGATGATCAAGGCCAAGCTTATTCTCTCCGCCTATCTCATCTGGAGAGTCAAACAGATCCTTCAGGCTCACTTCTCCCGTTGACTCTGATGATTCATATAGACTCATTGGGCGCATCAGCAGCCATGAGAACCGTCCAGTCCCAGTATGCCTGATTTCCTCATCAGAAGCAGGGACTGAAGAACCAGTAAGAATGAACTGTCCCATCTCATCGCGATGATCGACTTCGAACCTTATAGCATCCCAGAGCTTTGGTGCAATCTGCCACTCATCAATCAATCTTGGGGCCTTACCCTTAAGAAGCCTTCCCGGGCTGATCTCAGCCATGGTCAGATTCTGCTTTTGCGTCTCTGGATCTGACATATAAAGGATGCTGCCGGCAATCTGCTCGGCTGTTGTTGTCTTTCCACACCACTTCGGGCCTTCAATAAGGACCGCTCCTTTCCCAAGAAGTCGTTTCTCGAGTATTTTATCAGCAATTCGTGCCTTGTATCTTCTCACTGCATGAGCTCCGTTTTTTGGTCATTTATTTACATCCGACACAATAAGACTAGCATGTTTTCGGTTGTTTGGCACTAAATTTTTCGGTTGTTTGGCATCTTTTTGTTCGTCACTTTAGCTATAATCCCAGATTACTCTTCCTCTTCTCGCATTATGCTGTATTTCGGGGGAGCTCATACGTATTTTAGTGGTGCTCAACTGTACCCGACGGTGCTATTCGCCTTGTATTCAGTCTCAGATATTGCGCCGTTCAGAAGACGAAGGAGTCTCTCCATCAATGGAATGCTCTTTAATCCACTCTAAAAGCTCCTCATAACCCTTCTCCGAGCTTGCTACGGCAAGAATGATTTCAGTAAGCTCTTCATCCGTGCACTCAACTCTGATGCCGTTAACTTCAAGGAATGTCAGCATGAGATAAGCCCCTGTTCTTTTGTTTCCATCCACGAATGCATGATTGGCTATCAGGGAATAACCAAGACGAGCGGCCTTTTCTTCTTTTGTGGGATAAAGATCTGCCCCATCAAAGGTCTGGAAGATTCCATTAAGAGCTGAATCAAGAAGCTCTTCATCCCTTAAGCCGTATGTACCACCAGTCTCTTCAATCATAAGGCGATAAAGGAGTTTTACCTTGTCGGTTGAGAACCTTATCATTTGGCAAGCTCCAAAAATGCATCTTTATGCCTTTTCAGAATTCTTGCTGCAATCACATCAATCTTCTCATCATCGGTAAGATCAAGAGATAATGCTTCATTGATGCTTGCAAGCACATATTTCGGCCTGTTGTTCTTAAAGATGACGGCCCTGCCATTTTTATCTGCAATCTTTGCAGCCCTCGAGAAGTTCTGGTTTGCTTCAGTTATGGAGATAATCTCACTGCTATCTATTTTCATATTTCCTTCCTGCTATAAATAGCTAGAATAATAGCTGCTTTCAAAATACAACGATGTCAGAAAACTTGCAATACTGAAAGCCGAATGGTGATTTTGATTACCGGAAAGTTAATGACTATGGCTGAGAAAACAAGCAAAAATGAGACTGGTATCATTTATCCAGGGAGTGCATTTACTCTTACAGAAACGGGTCTTATTCTCATTAATTATTGACTTTGTGAAATTCGTTTTTCGCTGTATAATGATTTTTACAGAGATGAAATTATGAGAGAATATGTAAAGCGTTATGTTGATTTAGACAGAACTCTTGAGCGAAAATCTGTCTTCCTTATTGGCCCCAGAATGTGTGGCAAATCGATGTTTGTGAAGAATGAGGTCAGAAAACCCGTGCTCTACTGGGATCTTCTTTCCAATAGCCTTTACTACCGCATTATCAGAAATCCTGCGCTTTTAGAAGAGACTCTGAGAGCTGAGGGGCTTACTGAAGGGCTTGTGGTAATTGATGAGATACAGCGCTCTCCCGCACTTTTATATACAGTCCATCAGTTCATTGAGAATACAGACCTTACATTCCTTATGACAGGATCGAGTGTAAGGAAAATTAAAACTGGTGGCGTGAATCTCCTTGGGGGAAGAGCACTTGCGAAGAAGCTTCATCCCCTTTGCTACCCCGAGATCAAGGACAGATCTGACTACTCTCTTGAAAGGATATTCAAGACAGGGCTTCTTCCCTCGATGTATCTTAATGAGGAAGGCGCTGATGAGGCACTGGATGCGTATAATGGCCTCTATCTGGAAATGGAGATCCAGCTTGAGAATGAGGTAAATGATCTTCCGGGATTCATCAGCTTCCTTGAAAAAGCTGCCCTCTCCAACGCTCAGCAGATAAACTTCTCTTCATTCGCATCAGAGGTCGGTGTAAGCCGCCAGGCGATAAAGACATGGTATAAAATCCTGCTCGATACTTTAATGGTGAGGCAAATCAGGCCATACGGGAAGACAAAGAAAAGGAAGGAAACGTCCTTCTCGCGTTTTTATTTCTTCGACACTGGCGTTTTAAGAAGCATTGCAAGAATGAATGTCCCGACAGAGACAATGAGTGAGTACGGCACTCTGTTTGAGACATATATTGCAATGGAACTTACTGCCTACATTGACTATTCAGGGCATTCGGAGGCTGATCTCACCTACTACCGCACAAGCGATGGAAAAAGGGAGGTTGACTTCATCATCAAAGATGAGGTTGCTATAGATGTTAAGTGTGCAAAATCCATTACAGACAAGCATCTTAAAAATCTCAGGGAGCTCAAGGAAGAAGGCATATTCTCAAAGTACATAGTGGTCTCGAGGGAAGAAAGTGCGAGGATGCTTGATGACGGCATCCTCATTCTTCCCTGGAAGACCTTCCTTGAAAGGCTCTGGAATAAAGATATCTTTTAGCTTTATATCTCGTCATCCTCCATGCAGAGGTGCACTGCAGTTGTCTTGAATGTAAGAGGCAGGGCCAGTATGTTCGGGCTCTCCCCTACATACTTCTTCTTTGCATCTTCAAGAGCCTCTTCAAAGGTTTCCCTCGTCTTAAGACCCATGCTCCTTGCAATCCCCGGATTCTTAGCACCCACTATATAGATTGCAGATGTGTTCATCTCTGCGATGTGAGCACTGCTCATCATCGAGAAACCATGGAAGGGATGGAAGGCATTTGCATAGCGGTACTTTCTTATGTACTCCTCATCCGTTGCATAGTACTCTCCAAGCCTGTTCATGTCCGGTAGGATGTTCATCCCATCCCTCTGGAAGTGCTCCCAGAGCGGCCTCAGATAGGGCCAGAGATCGTCATTGAAGAATCCATTGCAAAGAGAAGAGCATATGAATACGCATTTATCGCTCATGATCCTCTTATGGCGCACAACCTGCGCAGAAAGTGCCTGCATGAGCATTATGGGATTCGTGCCCATGCCATCACCATAATGGAAGAACTGTGGCATGCCAAAGACAATTACATCGTACTTCTTCTTTGCCCATCTGACATATGTTCTCCTATCTGCATCAATCCATGATAGAGGCATCATTTCCTTTGCATATCCTGAATATATGGAAATCTGACGGCTCTTTGTATCAAGGACCGCATCGCAGCAGAAGAACTTCTTCTTCATGCACTTTTCCATATGCATTCCTATCTGGTTGAACTTATCCCTCATCAGGGAGTGAGCAGAGACAGGCGTGAAGTCTTTACGGTGCATGACAGATGGAACGTGATGGCTTGCTATGCTCCTCCAGTGCGTAATGCCTGTAGCACAGTGCTTATAGCCCCCTGAGTATCCTCCATAAGGATTGCCCTGCACGTGTCCTATAAGGATTGCAACATCGCTGTCATAGACGAATTTATTCATCAGCACAGGATCGCCTGCATCCGTCTTTCCAAGATCTACAAGGTTATCATAATCCTCACTGTCGTGGTTAATGATCTGCCCTGCTGGAGCAAACTCGTTAAAAAGCTCATCTCCTAGGACTTTCCTGATCTCTTTATCAGTGTTCTTCCTGTGAAGCCCGTTTGAGCAGATAAGAAGGATGTCCTTCTTCTCAACTCCTGCGCTGTAAAGCTCTGCCAATATAAGCTTTATCGATACTTTGCGGTGGCTGTTATGCTGCTCTCCTCCCTTTACCCTGTCAGGAAAAACAATTGTAACCTTGCTTCCCTTCTTGGCAAGCGTTGTAAGAGGAGGCATTCCAATGGGATTACGAATGCTCTTAAGAGTCTCCTCCTCAATTTTATCCTCCGATATGGAATCGGGGTCCTTAACTGTAACGCCGGGAATAAATACATCTGTTGAGTCAGGCAGTTCTGCCTTCATTACACCTTCGCCGTATTCAAAATCCAGAATCATGCTTTCTCTCCTTTTTCCTTCATGTAAAGATCTACAATCTCAAGATATTCCTCAGGATAGAACCCGATATCCCCTGCGAACCTGGTAAGGGCTATCAGGCCTCCGCTTATCTCATCTATTGATGCAAGCATTGCTGCATTGTCCTTCTTAAGGCCTCCTCCGTATACAACGGGAACATCCCCTAAAACGCTCTTAATAAGCTTTGCTACCTTCGTTATATAGGGCTTGGATGCTGCTCTCTTCCCGGGCCCTATGGACCATACTGGCTCATATGCGATTACAACGTTCTTTAAGGCGGCTCCTTCGAGCCCGATTTCAAGCTGCTCAGCAATCACCTTATCCCACTCATCAAGCTCCTCTTCCTTCTCTCCTGTGCAGTAAAGGACCTTGAGAGCTCGGCTTTCTGCTGCCCTTACTTCCTGATTCAGAATCCTGTTTACAAGAGTCCTGTCCTTGTTTCCGCCAAGCTTAAGGAGCTCATTCTTGTCATTTCTTTCCTCGCAGTGCCCGATAAGGGTTGCATCACATCCCAGTGCCTTTACAATGGATGCTGGACGGTTTGTAGTAAGAGCTCCAAAATTCCCGCCCTTTGTGACATCCGTTCTGTAAACCCCCTGGCTTCCTATAGAAAGGTTCTTCTTTTCCTTAAGAGAAGAGACTGCAGAGATAAGCAGGGACTCCGGGAAGAACATCGTGAAGGAAGCATCCTTATAACTGGAAAGCTTAGTCTCAACCTTCCTTATAATCTCTTCTGCATAGGATGCAGGATCTGAGCATCCATTCACGCCTCCAAACTCACGAGGCACATCAAACCTTTTGAAGTTAACATAAATATGCTGCATAAATCACCTCCTATAGACTAAAACGCTTCCTTTGCGGCCTCATCGCTGACATAGCCCTATGACTTTGTTAAGTGTTACAGGGAATGCCCCTGTTGGCTCTGAAAAGAGCGCACGGCGCAGCACAGAGCGGTGCCAGGGCCTGAAGAGTGATAAACGGATCTTCCTTGCAAGAAGAATCTCCTTCATGCCAACTGTTACTGCATAGAGGAGAAACTCATCAAGAGCTCCGTTTAAATCTGCAATAGCATTTACAGTTCTTGTCTCACCTCTTATTGCAAGAACT
Organism: uncultured Spirochaetaceae bacterium; assembly: GCA_964534915.1. Taxonomy (GTDB): domain Bacteria; phylum Spirochaetota; class Spirochaetia; order Sphaerochaetales; family Sphaerochaetaceae; genus Ornithospirochaeta. The sequence continues at coordinate 8,870 of CAZHQL010000061.1, forward strand.
CTTGTTGAGCGCAGAGCAAACTCCTCTGCTCTCACATCCTCAGCTTCATTGAATGCAATGTGTCCGTTTATCCCGACGCCTCCGAACACTGCATCAAGCTTTCCCTTCTTCCTTATAACCTCAAGAATCCTTCCAGGGGCCACAGGATCCGGGAAAATGCGGTTTTCCTCCCTCACATTAAGCTCACAAGGGATTTTTGAGTACACATTCTTCTCCATACAGGCCCTGAATGAGAGCTTGCTTGACGTGTCAACGTACTTCTTCTCTTCTGTAAGGTTCTCATCCATGTTTATGAATGTGCATCCTGAGAGATCTGCTCTCCTCTCATTTACAAGGCGGGTGAATATCGGGTACTGCCCCACAGGCCCTACAGGAACTATGAATACTCTCTCCTCTTTCTTTCTGTTGTTCTCCTCGATTATAGAGAGCATCTCAAGTGCAATCTCATAAAAGACTTCCCCGCTGCTTCCAGGCAGCTTTACACCAATCCTTCCCTCTGAAAGCTCACCTGCTTTCTTGCTGTAAATTCCCGCAAGGCCCTCCTTTTTCATCTTGAGCTCTCCCTCCTTATCAGGCGATAGGGAATCATGATCTTTATATTTACACTGCGCGGATGGAAATACCTTTCAATCAATGTATTGACAGCAAAACGTCCTATCTCGCGTTTAGGAACGTCGAAAGTAGTAAGGGATGGCTTTACGAATGATGATGACTCAATGTTGTCAAAGCCGATGACCTCTACCTCATCGGGCACATTTATCCTTTTCTCATTAAGGTACTTCAGCGCTCCGATGGCAACAGTATCGTTAGCCCCTATTATTGCATCGACATCATTATGCTCTAAAAGAAGACGCGCTCCCTCATATCCTGCTTTCATCGTAAGATAGATATCCTCCTTAATGGCATTCTGCTTGCCAATGCCTGCCTCTTCAAGGCCTTCCAAGTACCCGATATACCGGTGCTCGTTATACAGCATCTGCTTATCTGTAGGACCAAGATATGCGATTTTCCTCCTTCCGTTTGAATAAAGATGCTTTACAGCATCAATCATGCCAGAGTGTGCATCGCAGAGCACTTCATCCATATCCCCGATGCTGTTAAGACCTGCATATATTACATTGCTTACATGCTTTCGTATTATGTCGATTATGTCCTTTTTCGCCCTTCCAAGAAAGATTGCCATATCAATCTT
>CAZHQL010000062.1:0-9865 GCA_964534915.1 uncultured Spirochaetaceae bacterium
TGGAAAGGAAGCTGACGCTGAAAGGATCTCATCCTATCTGGACACTGTTCTAAAAAAGGCTTTTTGTCTTGGAATAAAGAAGATTATTCTTGGAAGCGGGCCTTCGCGGAGCTTTAGTTCTGATATGAGAAGAGAAGATGCATATGAGCAGTTTGGCAATCTTATAAAGTCTGTAATTCTTCCAAAAGTGAAAGAGCATTCAATGCTTGTCTCTATTGAGCCTTTAGCGCGTGATGCATGCAATTTAATAGTATCAGTAGAGGAGGGCATGGATCTTGTTGAGAGGATTTCTGATCCCTCTCTTTCCTTGATGATTGACTTCTGTCATATGCAAAAAAACGGAGAAAGCCTTGGCGTGATTGAAAAATGCTTTAAGCACATTTCACATGTTCATATAGCGGGGAGAGAGAGGGAAGTGCCTTTAGCTAACCAGTATGTCTTTGATGGCCTGAGGCTTCTTTCTGGCCTTGGCTATGATGGCAGCATTTCCTTTGAGACAGAGATGCCAGAAAACGAGGATGTGCTAAGAGAATGTCTTAGTGCTCTGAAGAAGGTTTTCAGATGAAGATGAGGTTTATATGGCTGTTCATGGTTTTGGAATTATAGGGCTTGGCATGATTTCTGAATTTCATGCTCAGGCGATTATGCATATCGATAATGCCTCTCTTGTAGCGGGCTACGATCCTGTTAAAGAGAGAGCAGATGCTTTTTCAAAAAAATATAATTGCAAAGGATATACGGATCTCGATGAGTTTCTGAGGGACCCGAATGTGGAAATCTGCTGCATTGCCACACCTAGCGGCCTGCATCTGGATGGAGCTGTTGCTGCAGCCAGGAAAGGCAAGCATGTAATTGTAGAAAAACCTCTTGAGATTACTCCAGAGCGGTGCAGGGCAATCATAGAGGAATGTAAAAAGAACAGCGTGATGCTTTCAGGGATTTTCCCCTCCCGCTACCATGAAGTCTCAAAACTGCTTAAAAGGGCGATAGATGAGGGACGGTTTGGAAAAATCACATTCGCAGATGCTCAGATAAAATGGTATCGCAGCCAGGAGTATTATGATAGCGGAGCATGGCGTGGCACGTGGGAAATGGATGGGGGCGGATGCCTCATGAATCAGGGGATACATGCAATAGATCTTCTGCAGTGGCTTGTTGGAAGAGTAAAAGAGGTAAGTGCGTTCATAACCACAGAAGGGCACGAGAGGATTGAAGTAGAGGATAATGCCGCTGTCATATTGCGCTTTGAAAATGGTGCAATTGGCACAATCGAGGGATCAACATGCGCATATCCCGGGTTTTTAAAAAGGATTGAAGTGATGGGAACAAATGGCAGTGCCATTATTGAAGAGGAGGATCTTGTAGCCTGGAAGTTTAAGGATGAGAGAGAAGAAGATGAAGAGATAAGAAAGAGGTTCAGAGGGAAAACTGTTTCCGGAGGAGGAGCTTCTGACCCTTCTTTCATCAGCTATGAGCCGCATCAGCGCCTTTTTGAGGCTTTCATTAAAGCCCTGGAATCGGATACAGATCCGGATATTACCGGAGAAAGCGCGAGTAAGGCCGTTGAGATCATCTCTGCTGCATATGAAAGCGCAAGAACAGATTCGATTATAAGGCTATAGTTATTCTGGAGGTTATGTGATGGATGAAAAGGTAAGGAATATAACAGGCAAGCTGAAGAAGATTATAGATGAAAATGGCCCTGCTTATCTTCTTCGCGAGCCTTTTAGTGTCTATGAGGCTTTAAAAGAAAGTGGCCAGAAAGAAGCATCTCTTATTCTTTATGCTTTAGTAAATGTTGTTCCGGCTTTTATTTCTCATGATGCGGACCCTGTTTCCTTGTCAAAGAAGATCCAGAGCGCTTTAAGCTTAAGCAAGAGGGCATCCGATTTCCTTTCTCATGTTTTTCTTCTTCTGTACTCTGATGAGAATGAGTTATCCTGGGAGAAAAAGAATAAGGAGGGGCTTCGTCTTTTTATGAAAGAAAAGCTTTCTTGCAAATGGGATGGGTATGCTGCCTGGAATGGAAAGTATCATGTGGTGCTGGACTGCTACTATGAGGCTGCTATCATCTTGAAGCCTGCTAAGGATATTGTTTCTGATAAAGGACTAATGAAGATGCTTGAAGAAAATCCTTTTACCGCTAAAGAGGATATTGCAGAGTACTTCAGAAAAAGCCTTAGAAAATATCTTGATGAGACATTTGACTGGTACTGCAGCGCAGAAGACTATTATCCGCCGGTTTGTAATGATTTTGAAATAGATGAGTATGTATCCACCTGGTGCGATGAGCATGGCTTTAAGTTAATCTCCTGCGAGGGAAGAGGCGAGGAAGGAGACTACTTATAGGGTTTTGTATTTTCTTTAGCCTCTTCTGACCTTTATTTGTGTGTGACAAGGGCGTCCTGGATTAACTCTGGGGCGCCTTTTCGTTTTTGCTAAGGGGAAGTGGAAAAAACTGCAGAAAATGAAGATTTGAAATATTTTTTATTATTTTTTCCTCAATCGGCTGATATCATGTTAGAATAGTAGAAAAACAAGAGGTGAGAATTGGAAAAGAAATGCGTAATCGAAATGAGAGGCATTACCAAACGCTTTGGCCAGGTAGTAGCTAATGATAGTGTAAACCTCGATATAAACCGTGGTGAAATCCTTGCTCTCCTTGGGGAAAACGGAAGCGGTAAGACAACTCTCATGAACATGCTCTCAGGAATATATCAGCCTGATGAGGGAGAAATCTATGAGGATGGAAAGCCGATTTATATCCATTCTCCCAGGGAAGCTTATGACTATGGAATCGGCATGATTCATCAGCACTATAAGCTTATTGAAGTCTTTACTGCTACGCAGAACATCATCCTTGGCTTAAAGGACGGCAAGATGGATCTCTCTTTGGCATCCGAGAGGGTAAAGGAGATATCTGAGCGCTACGGCTTTGATATCGATGTGGAGAGGAAAGTCTATGACATGTCGGTTTCTCAGAAGCAGACGATAGAGATTGTTAAGATGCTCTATCGCGGAGCTGAGATTCTGATCCTTGATGAGCCTACGGCAGTTCTTACGCCGCAGGAGACAGAGAGGCTTTTCAGTGTTTTAAAGAACATGAAAGAAGATGGAAAGGCCATTGTCATCATCACGCACAAGCTTAATGAGGTAATGGAAGTTTCAGATAAGGTAGCAGTTCTCAGAAAGGGAAAATACATCGGAACTGTTAATACGCATGAGACTAACCCCCAGGCGCTTACTGACATGATGGTAGGGCGCGCTGTAACGCTTAATATTGAGCGGCCGCTCTATAGTGAGCCAAAGAAGAAGCTTATCGTTGAGGGGCTAACGTGCATCGATAACGAGGGCGTTAAAAAACTCGATAATGTCTCCTTCTATGCAAACACTGGCGAAATCTTGGGAATTGCCGGAATATCTGGCTCGGGGCAGAGGGAGCTTTTAGAAGCTATAACGGGACTATATCCTGTAGCATCTGGAAGCGTGCGCTTAGTATCTTCTAATGGAGATGAAAAGGAGATAGTGGGCCTAACGCCAAAGAAGATCAAGGAAGTCGGAGTTGGCATGGCATTTGTTCCTGAGGACCGCCTTGGCATGGGCTTAGTTGGGTCTATGGGAATGACAGGGAATATGATGCTTAGATCCTGGAAGAACGGAAGAGGAAACCTCCTTCGCCGCAAGGAGCCAGAGGGCCTTGCAAGGACTGTAAAGGACTCTCTGGATGTAATTACACCGGACATTAACTATCCTGTGAGAAGATTGTCGGGCGGGAATGTACAGAAAGTCCTTGTCGGACGCGAGATAGCAAGTGAGCCTGAAGTTCTTCTTACTGCGTATGCAGTGAGGGGACTTGATATCAACACATCATACACTATCTACAACCTCTTAACGGAGCAGAAAATGAAAGGTGTAGCGGTTGTATATGTGGGAGAGGACCTTGATGTGCTTCTTGAGCTGGCTGACAGGATCTTAGTGCTCTGCGGCGGCCAGGTTGCAGGCATTGTTGATGCGCGCAGTGCTACTAAAGAAGAAATCGGGCTCTTGATGACGCAGTTTAAGAGAGAAGGAGGATCTGATGAGTGAATTAAAAACTCCTTTAATAAGACTTGCAAAGCGCGATGAGATGAGCAAGGGAAATGTGTATGCAATCCGTGTCTCATCGATTCTCATTGCACTTCTTCTCGGGTGCATCCCGATGATAATAACGGGGCATAATCCAATAAGCGCATATGGCGTTATAATATCCGGATCCCTTTCGCGCCCGGTTTACTTAAAGCAGACAATAAGGACTGCAATCCCGCTGCTTGGCTGTGCAATTGCAATTGCGCCGTGCTTTAAAATGAGGTTCTGGAATATAGGAGCTGAAGGCCAGATCACGATGGGTGCTGTGCTCTCATCCTATTTTGCGCTCTTTTATGCAGAGAAAATCCCTCACATTCCGCTTCTTCTGATTATGTTCATTGTCGGAGCCGTCGGGGGAGCCATCTGGGCTTTAATCCCCGCGTTCTTCAAGGCAAAGTGGAATACTAACGAAACTCTCTTTACTCTTATGATGAACTACATAGCAATCGGAATTGTTGCATACCTTCAGGGAGGCCCCTGGGAAGGAAGAAAGGGCTCTCAGCTCGTTCCGATGTTCAGTCAGAATGCACGCATTCCCAATGTCTTTGGAGTAAACTGCGGCTGGATAATAGTGCTTGTGCTTGTAGTGTTTTTATACATCTACATGAACAAGACCAAGCAGGGCTATGAGATTGCAGTAATAGGAGACAGCGTTAACACTGCGCGCTATGCTGGAATGAACGTTGGCTGGATTATAATGCGCACCATGATGCTCTCTGGCGCTATATGCGGCATTGTCGGTGTCATTACTGTATCGGGTGCAAACTACACGCTCTATAAGGGAGTAGCTGACGGGGTTGGCTTTACATCGATTACTGTTGCCTGGCTCTCGCAGCTTAATTCCTTTGCCATGATATTCATTTCCTTCATTCTTGCAATACTTGAAAAGGGGTCGAACACGCTTCAGACAAGGATGCAGGTTCCTGCCTCCATTTCTGAAATCATTACGGGAATTCTCCTTTTCTGCATGTTAAGCAGTGAATTCTTTGTTAACTACAAGCTGATATTCCGACATAAGGATAAGAAGGAGGTAGAGTGATGAGTACCCTGATTGCCTTAATAGTCGCTGCCGGAACTTTCGGAACCGTACTCATGTACGGCACGCTCGGAGAAATCCTGACTGAGAAAACCGGAAATCTGAATTTGGGAGTTGAAGGCATAATGTATATGGGAGGCGCATTCGGCCTTGCTGGTGCCTTCTACTACGAAAAGGCCGCGGGAGGTGTGGGGAGTGCCCCTGTTGCAATAATAATTGCGCTCCTTTCTGCCTTCGCAGCAGGCGCATTTGCTTCCCTTATCTACAGCTTTCTTACAATTACGCTGAGGACTAACCAGAACGTAACAGGCCTTGCGCTCTCGATATTCGGAACTGGAATCGGGCAGTTTGTAGGAGAGTACATGAGAGTAAGTGAAGGAGGCTATGTAGCGCTTAGCAACCACTTAAAGGATGCTTTCAGCAGCACGCTCTTTCCGCGTGCCTTCATGAACATACCTGTCCTGGGAAGGATAATATTCTCGCATAACTTCTTCTTCTATATCTCTGTGGCACTTGCAGTTCTTATGTACCTCTTTTTCAAGAAGACAAGAACCGGTATGAACCTCACAGCAGTTGGCGAGTCTCCATCCACGAGTGATGCAGCAGGCTTGAATGTTACGATGTATAAGTATGCGGGAACAGTAATCGGCGGAGGAATTTCTGCAATAGGCGGCATGGTTTATATCGTGACAACTGCAGGGTGCGTCTGGAACCACGAGGGCCTCTCTGGCGTTGGCTGGCTTGCAGTAGCTCTTGTAATCTTCTGTATGTGGAGGCCTCTTAATGCAATCTGGGGTGCTGTGCTCTTTGGTGCCATGATGATCATGTACCTTCGCGTCACGATCCCGTTTGTTCCCACAGAGATCTACAAGATCCTTCCATATATCGTGACTGTAATCGTGCTTGTCTTTACAAGCATGCGTAACAGCAGAAGCAAGCAGCCGCCGGCATCCCTTGGTCTTAATTACTTCAGGGAGGAGCGCTAAAAACTCTTGATTCGTTTTACAGGTATCTGAATATCTGATAAAATAAAACTAAATTCTGGTCACTTTGACCACAAGGAGGACACATGAAGAAAATTGCGTTGGTTCTTATTGCTCTCCTGTTGATTTCTGGTATTGCTTTCGCTTCTGGAAGTACGGAAACAGCAGCCACTGATCCCTATACTGTAAGGGTAGGTCTTCTCTGTATCGGAGATGAAAACGACCAGGGATACACCTATAACTTCATCAGAGGGCGCGATCTGGCAACGGAGATGCTAGCAGCGGATGGTATCACTGTTGAATGGGTTACCAAGTTCAACATCGGTGAGGATGCAACATGTCTCGATGCCAACATTGAAGCTGCAGAGGAAGGATGCCAGATTATCATCAACAACAGCTATGGCTTTGAGCCATTCATGCTTGAAGTTGTCGATGAATACCCTGACATCGAGTTCATCGCAGCAACAAACTGTGCATCAGCATTCGACGGAAGGCCTCATACTCACAATGCATTCGCAAATATCTATGAAGGCCGCTATATTGCTGGAGTTGTTGCTGGCATGAAGCTTCAGCAGTTAATCGATGAAGGTGCAATCACGCCTGAAGAGGCTGTTATCGGATACGTTGGCGCATACTCATTTGCAGAGGTTATCTCAGGCTTCACATCCTATTACCTTGGCGCAAGGAGCGTTTGCCCCTCCGTTACGATGAAGGTTTCCTTCGTAGGATCATGGTCCGATGCAACTGCTGAGTCCGATGCAGCTCTTGCTCTCATTGACCAGGGTGCTATCATGATCAGCCAGCATTCAGATAACACGACTCCTGCAACAGCAGCACAGTCACGCGGTGTTTATCATACTGGTTACAACAATGACATGTCTGCAATCGCACCAAACGCATCCTTGATCTCAACAAGGATTGACTGGAGCGTCTACTTCTACGAGGCAATCAAGGCCTATGTAGAGGGTGAGGAGATTCCTAAGGACTGGTGTAAGGGTATGGCTGATGGCGCTGTTGTAATGACAGCTCTTAACGAGGCTATTGCTGCTCCTGGAACAGCTGAGAAGATTGCTGAGGTTGAAGAGGCTATCTCCAACGGCACACTCCAGGTATTCGACACAAGCACATTCACAGTTAACGGTGAGCGCCTTACTCACGCATACGCACTCGACACAGATGGAGACTATGTCCCGGATGCTGAAGAGGCTGTATTTGATGGAGCATTCCACGAGTCATTATTCCAGTCTGCACCTTACTTCACAGTACAGATTGATGGAATTGAGTGGCTCAACGTTGCTTATTAATCAGAACTTGACTGAGCATCATGGCATGTCCTTCGGGGCATGCTTTTTTCTTTCCTCATGGCATACTCTGATCCTTTCCTTTTGGTTGCCTGAAAAAGATGGTTATTCTCTCTTTGCCAGGCCCCGGGTACTCTCAGAGATATGAACTATGCTCCCTCCCTGAAAAGACTATGATTGCCTCATAGGTGGCACTGGTCTGGCACTAGTGGCACTAGTTGTGGCACTAATCTGGCACTAGTGGCACTAGTTGTGGCACCGATGCACTTCAAAGGTTGCAATCTGCCTCATAAGAGCAGGGAGTTGATAAGCTCTAAGATGGTTTCTGAAAAAGATAGAGCCTGTTTATTCTGTGCTATCTTAATAGTATGAATGGGAGCCAGGCCTGGCAAAGCTTAAGATAGCTGAAAATCCGCTTTGCCAGGACAGCCTCCTCATTCATGCTAATTCATAGAAAAGGAGAGAAGATGCTTAGTATACGTATTTCGGAAGCAGGTGTTTATGATTTCCAGGAAGCACTGGAAAAGAATCCGGAGAGCTGGCTTAAAAGCGTCAGTGCTTTTGCAAACACATCTGGCGGAACTATCTTCTTCGGTGTAGCTGATGAGAGCAATGTAGTGGGGCTGTCAGACCCCAAAAAGGATGCTGATGCCATAAGGCGTCTCATAAAGGAAAGGATTTCCCCTTATCCCCGCTTTATTCTTGAATCTGAACGGGAAGAGGAGAAAGAAATCCTTGTCCTTTCGATTTCAGAAGGAACGCATACTCCTTACTGCTACAAAGCAGATGGAAAAGCGTATATAAGGCTAGGGGATGAAAGCGTAGCTGCACCAGAGCATATCCTTCATGAGCTTATCCAGGGTGGTTTGTATAATCCCTTTGACTCCCTCGTCTCCAAATATGATGCTTCAGACTTTGCATTCTCAAAGCTCAGGGAGCGCTACAGGAGATGGACTGGCAAGAGCTTTGATGAAAGGCTCCTTGTTCCTTTTGGTCTTGTTGACGAAGAGACAAATAAACTCACTAACGCAGGGGCTCTCATAGCTGATGATTGTCCTTTCAGGCATTCAAGACTCTTCTGCGTAAGATGGAACGGGCTTACAAAAGCAGGCGGACTTGTTGATGCGCTTGACAGCGCAGAATACACAGGCAGCCTCATAAAGCTTCTTGAAGATGGCTTGGCCTTCATCAAACGCAATACGAGAATGATGTGGATGAAGGCTCCAACTTCAAGAATAGAGATGCCTGAGTATGCCAAGATAAGCTACTCTGAGGCTCTCACGAATGCCCTGATTCATCGTAGCTACCAGGACATTGGCAGTGAAGTACATGTTGATATCTTCGATGACAGGCTTGAGCTTACATCTCCCGGCGGCATGTTAAGCGGAAAGAACATTCAGAATCTTGACCCGAAAAGGCCTATATTTCTGAAACACAGAAATCCTGTTATCGCTGATGTGTTTGCAAGACTTGGCTACATGAAGCGTTTGGGAAGTGGAATAAGAAAGATTATAGAAGGCTACGAGAGGGAAGTTAATTACAGCAAGGACCTGAGGCCTAAGATTGCTTCTGGCTCTTCCTGGTTTTCGGTAGTCCTTAAGAACTTGAACTATGGAAAAACTCTTGAAGAGCTTTACTCCAGGAACATAATTAGCTGATTAAGCTCCCCTGTTTTGTTTATCTTTATGAAACCGTGTTTTTCGTACAGCGCCACGAGATTGTCAACGCAATCTACAAGAAGGAATCTTCCTCCTACGTATTGTTTTGCTTCTGCGATATAATCCATTGCGTAATCAATGAAATCACTCATCGTCAGATCTTCACGAGAGACTTTGTCATCACGTGCAAGCTGGCCAAGAAGATAGCAGGGAACAGAACTTGCTGAAGACCTTCCAAAGCCTCTCATCTTCTTCATCATCGCTTTCGAAAGCCCGGTATGGATGTCTGCCACGGAAAGTGCAAGAGAGAAATATCCCAGGATATCAGTATCTTTCACCACAAGATAGGTTCTGGCATTGTCGCTCTTATCATAGGCAACTGCATTATTGCGGATAAAGTTCTCAACATCAGGATTCCTCTTTACAGAAAAAGAGGATAAAGCCTTCAAAGCCTCATCCTCTCCTACAGTGGCCATAAACTCACGGAGATCAATACACTTCAGCGTCACTTACAATACCTCTCAATCAATTTGGCTTTCATTTCCGGCGTAATAGTAGTTCTCTCCTTGAACGTGGCCCTAACTTCTGGCGCACTCCACTTTTTGTATACAGGAGATCCATTGTCTATAGCCTTCTCAAGGTTCTTAACACCCCAGTCAGGGTTGATGGTGAACGTTCTGCTGAATGATTCTGTCGGCATGGTATTCCCTCCTTCCTCCTTTTTTAAGCAATATATACTGCTTTTCCCTTACACTCAATCAA
>CAZHQL010000063.1:0-9819 GCA_964534915.1 uncultured Spirochaetaceae bacterium
ATTTCCAAACATATATTAAATTCACTATGGCAAATTCAGAAGAAAACAGCAAGACAGGCAATATCATGGGTTATGAGCCAATTGGAAAGCTCATAATCAAGATAAGCCTTCCAATCATGATCAGCATGCTTGTACAGGCGCTGTACAACATCGTTGACAGCATATTCGTATCCTGGCTAAGTGAGGAGGCCCTTGCAGCTGTAACCCTTGCATTCCCGCTTCAGAACCTCATGATAGCATTCTCAGTGGGAACTGCTATCGGTGTTAACAGCCTCCTTAGCAGAAGGCTTGGCGAGAAAAAGACTGAAGAGGCCGATAAGGTTGCATTAAACGGAATCTTTTTATCAGTCGTAACATGGCTTGGCTTTGCCATTGCGGCCGTCCTGTTTGCCAAGCCTTTCCTGGCATTATTCACAGATGATCCCGAGCTCCTTGGAATGTCGGTAGTCTATGCTCGCATATGCCTTATAGCATCATTCGGAATCTTTATCGAAGTTACATGCGAGCGCATCATGCAGGCAACCGGGGATTCATTTCACCCCATGATAACCCAGACAGTCGGCGCTGTTGCCAACATAATACTTGACCCGATTTTCATCTTTACATTCAGGATGGGAGTCGCTGGCGCTGCAATTGCAACCGTAATCGGCCAGATAATGGCAGCCATCTTGGCAATCTCATTCATCATCCGCAAGAAGCATGTAAGCCTCAAAGTGAAAGGCTTCCGCCCAAGGGGAAGGACGATAAGGGAAATCTATGATGTAGGCTTTCCTACGATAATCACAAACAGCATCTCAACTGTTATGGTAAGTGCCATGAACGGCATCCTCATTGCATTCAGCACGACAGCAGTCTCCGTATTCGGAGTCTACTACAAGCTGCAGAGCTTTGTGTTCATGCCGGTTTTTGGCCTTGCTGCCGGCCTGATTCCGATCATAGGATTCAACTACGGGGCCAAGAACAGGGAAAGGATTAAGGAGACAGTTGTGAAGGGATGCATAATCTCATTTTCCCTGATGTTCGCAGGATTTTTAATCTTCCAGGCATTTGCTCATCAGCTTCTTGGCATGTTCAATGCCTCAGAAGAGATGTACCGCTATGGAATTCCTGCTCTCAGGATTATCTCATTCTGCTTCCTTCCTGCAAGCATTTCCATTGCACTTGGATCCGTGTTCCAGGGCACAGGGGTCGGAGTCTACTCCATGATAATCTCAATCCTCCGCCAGCTTGGAACGCTCGTTCCAGCAGCCTATATAATGAGCAGGATCTGGGGAATTACAGGCGCATGGTGGGCATTCAGCGTTTCTGATATCATAGGAATCACGCTCTCGATAGTCTTCTATATTATAGTCTATAATAAGAAAATCAAGGTTCTTGATAATAATGGCAATGATTGAGATAAGAAATCTTTATAAGGAATTCAAAAGCGGCGAAGAGTCTGTCAAGGCCGTGAAAAATGCAAGCCTCACTGTTAATGACGGTGAGCTTGTTGTCATAATAGGCCCGTCAGGAAGCGGCAAATCCACACTCTTAAGGACTATCAACAGGCTCGAAAGCGTCACAAGCGGGCATATATACATCGATAGCCTGGATGTAACGGATCCCAAAACGGATATAAGAAAGATCCGGGAAGAAGTTGGAATGGTTTTCCAGTCATTCAATCTCTTTCCGCACCTTACAGTGCTTGAGAACGTCACGATCGGGCCAAGAAAAGTAAGGAAGATGAACAAGAGTGATGCTGATGCACTGGGCATCGAGCTTTTGAGGAAAGTCGGGCTTGAAGAGAAGGCATCAGTTCATCCCAATACCCTCTCCGGAGGCCAGCAGCAGAGGGTTGCCATTGCCAGGGCCCTTGCAATGCAGCCAAAGGCGATGCTCTTTGATGAACCGACGAGCGCGCTCGATCCTGAGATGATAAAGGAAGTACTCGATGTAATGCTCTCCCTTGCAAAGGAAGGCATGACGATGCTGATTGTAACGCACGAGATGGGTTTTGCACGTGCAGCTGCAGATAAAGTCGTATTCATGGATGAAGGAGAGATCATAGAGGAAGGAAAGCCTGAAGAGCTGTTTACCAATCCCAAAAGCGAGAGGACCCGGAGCTTCCTTGAACATATACTTTAGAAAAACGGGTAAATAAAATTGTGGCACGAGAGTGCAATGGCTTACAAAGGAGTTCTCGTACCACAATCAAGCTTAACCAACAAGGAACTAAAAAGAGGGAGATATATGTTTGTTTAAGCTAACATCATGTTACACGATGAGGCGCCCATATGCAAGTAGTTTTCTGAAAATTTTTTTCTTATTTAGCTTCTCTTTACGCTATAAGGAATTAAAAAGAAGAAACAGCGCGCCGCCAGAGCTTTATGGCCCCCGGTGGCGCATCTTTTTCATTAGTTAGCCTCAGAAAGCTTCCTCTAAGAGCTTGAGGATATCATCCTTATCTGCATTGCGAGGATTTACGATCAGGGCACCATCATTAAGGGCTCTTACTGCGATTTCAGAGAAATCACTCTTTTTCACTCCCCTTTCGCTGAGCCTTGTTGCAACAGGAGCAAGAGCCTTTATCCTCTTTATGAATGCTTCTACTGTCTCTATCGCCTTGTCTGCTCTCTTTTCCTTTGCAGTTGCTGCATAGACATCGGCTCCTGCAAGGTATAAAAGGAGGTCTGAGTAATCCTCATCAGATACGTCCCTGTTATATCTCATGCATACTGGAAGAAGTATCGTCATCGCTTCTCCGTGCGCAACAGAGCAGACTCCTCCCACGCTGTGTCCGATGGCATGCACGATTCCCACCATGCTGTTTGAGAATGCAGAACCAGCAATGTATGATGCTACAGCCATGGCGGCCCTGCTCTTCTCGTCTTTAGGCTTCCTTATTGCATTTTCAAGGTTTTCCACTATTAAAGTGATGGCAGCGCTTGCATAGCACTGGCTGATAGGATTCTTCTGAAGGCATGAGTATGCCTCAATGGCATGCGTGAGGGCATCAAGACCCGTTAATGCCGTTATCCTGGAAGGCATGGACTCAAGCACCCTTACATCAAGCACTGCGATATCAGGAAGAAGGAATGATGATATGAACTCAAGCTTTACTTTCCTCTCTTCGTTCTTTATAACAGCAACTGCAGTCGCCTCGCTTCCTGTGCCGCTTGTTGTCGGGATTGCAGCAAAGGGAACCGGCGTTCCCCTCTCAAGCATCTCAGCGCCTGCATAAGAGAGTATATCCTTTCCACCCTGGCTTATAAGCATCCTGAGGCCTTTTGCAGTATCCAGCACAGAGCCGCCTCCGAGTGCGATTATGCCATCGGCAGCGCTCTCGCGGTAGATCCTTGCTATCTCATTTACCTTCTCTATCGAGCTGTCAAGCGGGATATCCGTATAGATGGCAGAAGGCGTCATTGCTCCCTTGGAAAGTGCACCTGTTAAAAGCTTCACGCTTCCGATTTTCTCAAGAGTTGCATCAGAGAGCACTATCGGGCGCAAAGATCCCAGCTTGTTCATCTCAGGCGCGATGTTCTCCAGAGCATATCTTCCGGATAGCAGCTTTGCAGAATTTACGAATTCAAAATAAGACGGAATATACATAATCAAAATCCTAATAAAACCATTCTGTAGACACTCAATGAGCTCATTTCCTTCAGCGGAATTGAGCGCAATATCCTCTTTGTCATAAATCGGGGGAAAAGGTAGGCCTCCACGATGTCTATGATTCTTACAAGCTTCATCGTGTCCCCTATGTCTCCCTTTACTGACATGCGGTGCTCTGAATATGCCCTGCTGATTCCCATCATGCCGGTAAAGACTAAAAAGGCAGCATCGACGCTCTTGAATTTCAAAAAGAGATCAGAATGAGCGCTTTCCCTGAGACGGATGAGAGTATTCTTATCCTTTCTGAGGATTATGGAAGGCCCTGCACTTTCAGTCAGGGAAATCTTTATAGTGAACTGATCGTCAAAAGACTCAAACTCATGCCTTATCCGGCTATCCTTCCTGGCAAGGCATCTGATTGCCCTGTACAGCACGATGAGGACAATGCTACATGTCTTTCTCTTCAGGAACGCACTCATAGGAATCTCTTATTACATATTTGAGTTTATCTGTCAATAAAAAGCGGAGGACAGCTTCCCAGAGGGAAAACATATCCTCCTTGCTGCTTCTTTTCTACCCTATTACTCAGCCAAACTTCACAACTGTTAAGAAAATTTTATGGCAATCTTTAAAAAAGAAGAGAAAAAAGATAAATTCATACTCATGAGTAACAACGCAAAGATATGGATTCCTGGCTCAAAGAGCCAGACTATAAGGGCATTGCTTATTGCATCCTTTGCAAAGGGAAAGAGCATAATACGTAATCCTTTAATCTCATCGGATACGCTTTCAACTCTCAATGCACTCTCTGCACTGGGTGCTGTAATCACATACGATGAGAAGGATAATGTATTCAGGGTGGATTCAGAAAACCTGGGAAGCGGCTTTGAGAAAACAGAGCTGGATTTAGGAAACAGCGGAACCGGAGCATACCTCCTCTTAGGCCTTGCCGCATCGCTTGGAAAGGAAATCACGATTAAAGGGGATGAAAGCCTCTCAGGACGCCCCATAGGTCCGCTATCAGATGCATACAGGTCACTTGGTGCAGATATAAGAACAAAGGGCGGCGCACTTCCAATCACGATAAAAGGACCCTTAAAAGGAGGAAAGGCAGTAATTGAGTGCAGGACAAGCCAGTATCTTTCGAGCCTTCTTCTTGCTGCCTGTCTCTCTGAAGGAGACACAGAGATCGAGTGCCCGCTTTTATATGAGAAGCCATATGTGACTATGACGCTCTCATGGCTTGATAAACTGAATATAGACTACAGGATAAGTCCCGACTATCTATATAGCACTGTGAAAGGACGCCAGGCATTCAAGAGCGGGGATTTCCTGGTATCAGGGGATTATTCATCTGCATCCTTCTTCTTTGCCCTCGCAGCCCTTAAGAAAAAGAGCATAACAGTCCTGGGCCTGGACAAGAGAGATCCACAGGGAGACAAAAGAGTCCTTGAAATTCTATCTGAGATGGGATGCACTGTCACCTGGCTTGATAACGGAGTAACTGTTACTGGGCCTGAGGTGCTTAAAGGAGGCACTTTTGACCTCAATGACATTCCAGATGCGCTCCCCATCCTCAGTGCCCTGGCAACAGCAGCATCAAGTGATGTAAAGCTTACGAACGTGCCACAGGCAAGGATCAAGGAAACGGACAGGATAAGTGCCATGCACAGCGAGCTGAAAAAGCTTGGCGCTGATGTAATTGAGGAAGAAGATGGCCTTATAATCAAGGCAGGATCCTTCTTGCATGGAGCAGATATAAAGGGCTATAAGGACCACAGGATCATTATGGCATTCTCAATCCTTGGAGAAGCAGTAGACGGCATCAATATCGACGATAAAAGCCACATCAGCGTAACTTTTCCAACTTTCTACAGCCTCCTTGATGAAGTGAGAAGGGAGTGGAGCTGATGAAGAGCATACTCTACTCAGGAGAAAGGGCAAAAGAGGTTGCACACTCTCTCTTTCCATCGTTTGAAATGATTGATGCAAAAAGCAATGAGGACTTCTCAGAAGACTCTGATGTCCTTGGCATCATCATAAGCAATAAGGGCTCAGCACTCCCCCGTTCGATAGAAAGCTACATAGAGAGAATTTTAGCTCATCGGGATAACAAGACGCTTGGATACATATTTGCTATCTTTCTTGAGAACAGAAAGCACTCAGCATGGGCTCCCGACAGGCTTAATTCCCTCTTATCAGATTCCGGATGCGTGCTTTCATACTACGCATTTTATGAAAGGAAAAAGGAGCATGAGATAGAGGACGATGTAGAAAACGAGCGCTTCAAAATCTCAAAGAACGGCTTTCTATACCGCATTATAAAGAACAGACTTACACCTTATGAGGACTGATATGGCTTTTGATTTTGACAACACAGTAGACAGAAGAGGAACTGACAGCGTCAAGTGGAATAAGGATGCTCTCAAGGCAATATGCTCAAATGAGGATGCACTTGCTTTCTGGGTTGCAGACATGGACTTCAAGACAGAGGAGCATATTAAAGCAACAGCAGAAGAGGCTGCAGCAGATGGCGTATTCGGCTACGCAGTTGAAAATGATATTACAGGAGTCTTTACATCCTGGGCAGAAAAGAGGCATGAGTGGAAAATAGAAAAGGAAAAGACCGTCTTCGTAAACGGACTTCTCCATGGCATTGCACTCTCTGTCGATACTTTCACAAAAAAAGGGGATGGTCTTCTCATTCCAAGCCCGACATACCGCCCGTTCAGGGAAATTGCCAGAGACAGCGAGAGGATCATGGTGGATATGCCGCTTAAGAGAGAAAAGGACGGCACATTCAGCATGGACAGGGACCTTTTCAGAAGCAAGCTTGATGAGTCTGACGCTGTTCTCTTCTGCTCTCCTCATAACCCTTCAGGCCTTGTCTTCTCAGAAAGTGAGCTCAAGTTCATCTTAAAGGAAGCAAAGAGGCAGAATAAGATTGTGATCTCTGATGAGATTCATGCAGATTTAGTGCACCCGAATGCCCATCACATACCGATGGGAAAGGCAAATGAAAAGATCGGTGCGTCTGTAATCACGTTCATGGCACCATCAAAGACATTCAACGTCGCAGGAGAGCATTCAGGCTTCGCAGTCTTTTCAGACAAGGCGATGCTCGATGAGTTTAAAAGAAGGCAGAAGGCACTGAGAGTTACATCTCCCGGCTATATGATAAAGCAGCTGCTCTGTGCTGCATACTCTGAAGGCTATGAGTACAATAAGGCACTCTGTGAGTACCTTGCTGGAACTGCAAGTGAGATGAAGAGCTACCTTGAAAAAGAGTGTCCTGAGATAAAGATGGCAAACTCTGAGGCATCGTTCGTGACATTCCTTAACATGAGCGCCTGCTATAAGAAGATAGAAGAGAGAGTAATGAGCAATGCTGAGACTTATCCGATTGCAGATGGAGGAGGTGTTCTCTCAACATTCTTCGGCATCTCTTCTGGAATCTGCATGAACGACGGAACATGGTTCGGGCCTGAGTACAAGGAATATGTGAGGATAAACTACGGCACGAGCAGAGCACTTGTCATGGATGCACTTGAGCGCATCGTAAAAGCTGTCAAAGCTCTATAGACTTTCCAGAAGAGTCCCAGAAAGGAGATGTTTCCATGCTTCGAAGGTATAGCAATACTCCGAAGCATTTCTTTTCATACAGGCTCTCTGCAGCCTTTACGTAGCTTGTTATCTGGGCCTTATGGTACTCTGGATTCATCTCCCTGTCGCTCTTATAGTCCACAACTAAGTTATATTCATCTCCAAAGACCAGCAAATCCATCGAGCCTTCAAGAACAAGATCGCCTGAACTCATGTAGAAGCGCTCTTCAGAAAGCACATTCCTTCCTTCGATGTACTTCTTGTAAAAAGGTGAAGAGATGAAATTAAAAAGCACTTCCTTAGCTGAAATGCCGAGATGCGCTTTCTCGCTTTCACTAAGATTTGAATCCTTATACTCAGGAGCACTTTCCTTCTTGAAGAAAGAGTCGAGAGTGCTATGAAGGAATGTGCCATAATCAGAGTACAGAGAGTGCTTCTCTATCAGATCATCAACCCCTCTGGAAAAGCTCTCAAGCTTTGGAAAGGATCCAGACAATAAGTAGCTTTCGTCGCTTTCATGGCTATATGCCTTGATACCAAGGCTCTGAGATAAGTAAGGAGTACTAACAATAGCCTCTTTCTCATAGAAGTCTTCAAAAACGTTGGCACTTTCCCACTTTTGTTCTATCTCTGCTTCAGTAAGGCGCTCAAATGAGACTCTCTTCAGACTATTGTCATTCTCGGCTGCATTGTCATAAAGCGATGCAAATGAGCGCTTCCTGATGCCGCTCTCATCTTCCTTTTTTACCTTCTTCTCTGAAGCAACTACTACTAAATGGGTCTCTGCGCGCGTAAGGGCTACATATAGGAGTCTCTTTGCCTCAGCATCCTCCCTTTCCTTTTTCCTTTTCTCATAGATATCCCTTATTCCCTTATCCCTGCTTCTGTCGAGGGCTATGTACTCAGGGTGTGTGCCATGAAGCACAAGAGAAGAGTTATGAGCTCTCAGTGCTGAGTTGATTCCGGCAAGGATTACTATCGGAAATTCAAGCCCCTTTGACTTATGTATATTCATTAGCGTTACACCGCTGCTGGAGAGGCGGATGAGATCCACATCAAGTCTCTCAGGGCTGTCAGCCCTGCTCTTTAACTCAGATAGGAATGTAAATACATCCTCCGAAGTTCTTGCCATCTCCCAGAGGTATTCATAGTGCTCCCTGTAGGATGAAAGGCTCAGCTTTGATTCTATATAGCTTGAGTACCCTGATTCATAAAAGAGGATATCAAGGAGTTTCTCTGCACTCAGGCGCCCTGTATCAGGCCTGAGTTTATTATAAAAGGCGCCCGCGCTTTCCATCCTGGCCTTGTCCTCAGGCGAGAAGGAAGCAAGGATCTGACTAAATGGAGCGCCGATGAGCTCATCATCCTTAAAGCTACCCCTCATTGCCATGAGTGCCTCGTCGCTTAAGCGCACGAACGGGGACCTGAGAACTGCAATATAGCTCCTTTTGTCCATCGGGAATATAAGGAGCGAGAGGTATGCAGAGACATCAAAGCTTAAAGCCTCTACAGTAATTGAATTGCTTGAGACAACAGTATAGGGAATACCCTCTCTTCTGAAGACCTTCTCAAGCGGCATCTGGCTCTTTGCCGTCCTGTAGAGTATCGTGATGTCATCAAAGGTGGCTCTTCTCTTTTTCTTAGTTGTCTTGTCAATCAGGGAAAAAGCATCGTCACTTGTTATTTTCACTACAAGATCATGGATGTATTCAGCCTCATTCTCAGCCTCGTTCAAAAGCTCTTCATCACTTTCATCTGCTTCAGTTTTTGCCTTCTCTTCAGGTGGCAAAGCCTTGGCATATATTATCTGAGGGGTAATTCCATCCTTTTTCTCCCGCGCTGTAATTTCATCAAAAGTTGCCTCGTATTTTGACTGATCACGATCCTCTTCAGATACAAAGAGCTCATCAAGAAGCTGGGAAAACTCATCGCGTGATGATTTTTCCATTACAGAAGGAAATATTTTATTGAAGTGCTCAATCAAGGCAGGCTCAGAGCGATAGTTAGCCCTCATCCCAAGGTGCTTTCCTCCTATTGATACTATCTCATCCTTAAGAGTGTTAAACACCGATACATCTGCACCGCGGAATGCATAGATGCTCTGCTTGTCATCTCCTACGAAGAAGAGCTTGGTATTATCGAGCTCTTTCTTATCCGGCACTCCTGTGCCATCAAGACTCTCTTTCTCGCTGAGAATGTAGAGTAAATCCCTTTGCTTTTCAGAGTTATCCTGGAACTCGTCAATCATGATGTAGCGGAACTTCTTCTTATAGTATGAGCGGACAGTCCGGTTGTTCTTTAAGATAGTAAGTGCAAGCTCTGCTGTATCGCTGAAGGACAGAGCTCCCCTTCTTCTCTTCTCACTGTTGAGAGCCTGAGCAAAAAGCGAGATTACATCAAGGTATGAGAAGTCGGAAGATCTGTTTTCACCCACTGCCTTGAGAATCTTTATTGCAGGGCGCCACTTATTTTTAACAACTTCCCTGATCTCGTCATAGATTCTCGCGCGCACCTGATTTAAATCATATTCATAAAGCCCTTCATAGCAGCCTTTATTAAGAGATAATCTCGCTATTTCAATTGAGAAGGGATTGCCAGGGGCAAAGAAATCAGACTCACTCA
>CAZHQL010000064.1:0-9749 GCA_964534915.1 uncultured Spirochaetaceae bacterium
TGTCCTTCAGCTGGTAGGAAATTCCAACAGGAACGATAACAGCGAGGTCAAAACTGAAACCGATGCTAAAATCAAGTGCAGTTGTTGCACCTACTCCCACAGTAAGCGGCATATGGTGTCCTCTGCCGAGATTGAAATCGTATACCTAGTAGGATGCTGCTACGTCTCCACCGAGTACGATTCCGCTTGCTGAAATGGAGGAAACATTAAGACCGATATTAGCCTGAATATCGAAATCTCCCATTCCGAACTTCAATCCAAGACCCGTGTTTGTACCTACGTTAAGACCAACACCAACCGTTCCATTCTTCTCAGATCCTCTGTAGCTTGCAGCTGTAACAGGAGCAAGGATTAAAAGAACGAGCAGAATTGCAAGAATAACTCTCTTTTTCATACGCTGTATACCGCCAGATGCCTGGCTTCTCCTTAATAAAGATTTTCAAGAATTTAAACTTGCTCTCAGATTGCTCTAAAAGCACTCTTATAAAGATAAACAAAAACTAAAAATGTGGCAATCTTGATAATCCCCCTTTAAAAAGCAATAATAGTCGCGTCAGAGAAAGAGGAAGATGATGAAAAAGAGCCTTTACGGCATGAAAACTGAAGAAATCATGGAGAGTCTGGGGCTTGAGAAGCGCTATCAGGCAAAGATTGTACGCGACAATCTCATTAAGGGCGTGACAGAGTTCAGTAAAATGACGAGCCTTAGCAAGAAGGACAGAGAGCGCCTTCCTGTCTCTGCTCTTACAACGCGCGTTATAAGGAAATCTGAGAGCAGCTCTGCTGTAAAGCTTGCAATTGAACTCTCTGATGGTCTTGTAATTGAATGCGTGAGGCTCTCTGACGGGAAAGGAAGGTACACAGCGTGCCTTTCAAGCCAGGTCGGATGTGCACTCTCATGCGCATTCTGCAAAACCGGTACCATGGGGCTTATAAGGAACCTGGATAAAGGCGAGATCCTTGAAGAGTTCGTGCACCTTGAAAAGCTTGGTGAAAAGATCAGCAACATAGTATTCATGGGAATGGGAGAGCCGTTTCATAACTTCAATCCTGTGATGGAAGCAATATACACTCTCCACGATAAGGATGCATTCAATATCTCATACCGCAAGATCACGATAAGCACCTCAGGCTATGTGCCTGGAATTGCCAGGCTTACTGAGCTTAATCTTCCCATAAGGATTGCTGTAAGCTTAACTGTTGCTGATGATGAAAAAAGAAGCCAGGCAATGAGGATCAACAAGAGCTATCCGTTAAGCGAGCTCAAAAAAGCCCTGATTTCATTTCAAAAAAGGGAAAACAAGAGGATTACTCTTGAGTACTGCATGCTAAAGGGCTTCAATACATCAAAAGAGGATGCTGAGAAATTAAGGAAGTTCCTCTCAGGGCTCGATGCCCTTGTGAACTTAATTCCATGGAATAGTGTTGAGGGCCTTGCCTTTGAAAGCCCGTCAGACGATGAAGTCAGGTCATTTGAGAGAGAGCTTAAAAGGCTCAGCATCAGCTACAGCATAAGGCGGAGCAAGGGCCGCAGCATATCAGGAGCATGCGGACAGCTTGCAACAGATGTAAAAAGGCCAAAGATTTAGCCTCCCCTTTTCCCATCCTAGCCTTCTTCTAATATATCCTTAAGCTTTGCAAGGCGCTTTATAGCCTCCCCCAGTGTCTCCTTTGAGCGCGCAAAATGAAGCCTTATAAGATTGTTCACATTCTCTTTAAAGAAGCTGGAGCCCGGAACTGCTGCAACTCCTACATTCTCAACCATCCACTCACAGAAAGCTAAATCACTCCATCCTGAGAAGCGCGGAAGGTCTAAGAAGTCCTGTATATCCACAAGCACGAAGTAAGAGCCTTGAGGAACATTGTGCTTCAAGCCGATTTCATCAAGGCCTGAAAGAAAATAGGCCCTTTTCTCTGCGTACATCGCACGAAGATCCTCGTAGTAGCTCTCGGGAAGTGTCAGCCCAGCCACTGCTGCCTCCTGAAGAGGAGAAGCTGCCCCCACTGTCAGAAAGTCATGCACTTTCTTTGCACTCTCTATTACCTCTTCCGGCCCTATGAGGTATCCAAGGCGCCAGCCTGTAATTGAATACGTCTTAGAAAGCGAATTACATGTAATTGTGTGCTCAAACATGCCATCAAGGGATGCCATAGCAATGTGCTCATATGGCTCATAGACCAGGTGCTCATAGACTTCGTCAGTAACTACGAACGCATCGTACTTGAGCGCAAGGTCCCCGATTGCTTTAAGCTCTTCACGAGTAAAGACTTTCCCGCATGGATTTGACGGGTTGCATACTATTATTGCCTTAGCACCCTCCTTAAAGCCTTTTTCAATCAAAGCAATATCGAATGAGTACGAAGGAGGAACAAGGGGAATGTAGATGGGAAGGGCTCCTGAGAGGATTGCATCTGCTCCATAGTTCTCATAGAACGGGGAAAATACCATGACCTTATCGCCGGGGTTACAGATAGTCATCATTGCAGCCATCATGGCCTCAGTGCCGCCGCATGTGACTACAATCTCCTTATCAGGATCTATTTTCCTCTTGATGGCCTTCTCTGCTTTCCTGGCAAGGCAAGTGCGGAAATTCTCTGCGCCAAATGTGACTGAGTACTGGTGGGGCCCTGAGCGTGCAACCTTTTCAAGCGCATCAAGTATCGCCTTGGGCGGGTCAAAGTCTGGAAAGCCCTGGGATAAATTGATGCTTTCTGGGCATGCATCGCTTATTCTTGTCATTCTCCTGATAACTGAATCTGTAAACGTTCCTACTCTATCGCTCAGCTTTGGCATAAATCTTACCTCTCCTCATCTTCTACAACTGGCATTACGGTGGACCCGGAGGGGATTATGTAGATGCTCTTTCCATCCAGGTCTGCCTCCTTTAGAAGCCTGTCTAAATCATCGTATGCCTTAATGCCCATCGGGGCAACTACATCTTTTTCTATCTTGGAGTACATCAGGATATTAAAACGGGATGCCTGCTCACAGTTAAGGAAGAATATGTAGCCGCCTACCGTGAAATTATTCCTGAGCTCTTCTTCGAAAGTGCCATTGACCAGGGGCTTTATCCAGTCAAAATAGTCAGCGCTCCCGCCTCCATTCCTTGCCTCCAGAAGAAGAATCAGGGTTCCTCCATCCTTAAGAGCAGAGATGACATTGTCTACTGCCTTGGTCCCCTGGTAAAGTGACTCATCCTTTGGAAAGCCTCCCGGGCTTGTTATGACAACATCGGCCTTTTTTTTAATGGGCACTGTATAGATTCTCCTTACTTCCTCGCACGCTCTTTCCCACGATGTCTTCCAGTGCCCTGAGAAAATGGATGAAAGAACAAAGGAAGTGTCAGTGACAAGGGTTATCATAAAGAGGTTTCTCATCATAGAAGCAGCCTCATTCATGTCCTCATGGAGGGGATTATTCTCCGTTACCCCGTTTCCGATCTTCGGGTTTGTAATGAACTCATCTCTTGCAAGGCTGTATGCATGGTTATGCTTAATTGTCTCTATGCTGGAAATGCCTGGAAGGATGCTCTTTCTTCCTCCACCGAATCCTGCCATGACATGGTATGTGGCAGCTCCGAGGCAGATGACGAGGTCTGCATCCGCTGCATCCTTATTGACTTTTACAGGCGTATTGTAGCTTGTCCTTCCTAAATACGTGCACTCAGAATTATATGCATCATGGTTTACTACCCTTACCTTGTCATAAACATCTGATGTAACAAGCTTTCTTAATTCGCTCTCGGGCGCTGGGCTATGCGTTCCTGCTGCAATGAGAATCTCAAGCTCTTCATAGCTCTTTCCGCACTGGGATATAAGGTATTCAACGATGTGGGGAACTACCAGGTCCGGCCTCATCCAGAAGCGCGTCATATCGCTTATGATGATAACAATGCTCCTCGCTTTCCTGGCAAGAGAGTGAAGGGAATCTGAGTCTATCGGGTTATCAAGAGAAGCATAGAGAGCTGCTTTAACATCCCTTATCCTCTTTGCCTCATTTCCCTCAATGACGCTGATTATCTGGCTCTCTTCGATTCTTATAGTCCGCACTGAAGTGCCATAGCGGAATGTGAATTCTTTTTTCATCTTTAAAGAACCTTATTGAGGAAACTGATCAGCCTGGGACTTTTTGGATCGTCAAAGAACTCATCTGCACTCCTGTCCTCATCTATCCTGCCCGAGTCCAGAAAGAGTATCCGGTCGCTGACCTCGCGTGCAAAGCGCATCTCATGAGTGACGATGAGCATCGTCATTCCCTCATCTGCAAGGCCCTTTATTACATCAAGAACTTCTCCGATCATCTCAGGATCGAGAGCGCTCGTAGGCTCATCAAAGAGCATTACATCAGGATCCATCATCACAGAGCGCATTATAGCTATCCTCTGCTTCTGCCCGCCTGAGAGTTCTGAAGGATAAGAGAGTGCCTTATCTTCAAGACCAAGGCGCCTGAGGAGATTGTATGCTTTTTCCTCAGCTTCTGCCGCCTCTGTCTTCTTGATTCTCACAGGCGCGACTGTGAGGTTCTTCATCACGTTCATGTTGTTAAAGAGATTGAAGTGCTGGAAGACCATGCCGATCCTCTGCCTCTCTTTATTGAGGTCCACATTCTTTCCTGTCATCTTGGTGCCATCGAATATGATCTCTCCCGAGGTTGGCACTTCAAGAAGATTGAGGCATCTGAGGAATGTGCTCTTTCCTCCCCCGGAGGGGCCTATTATCGAGACAACTTCCCTCTTCTTGAAAGATGTTGTGATGCCTGAGAGGACAGAAAGCTTTCCAAAGCTCTTACAGAGGTCCTTGACTTCGATTATCCTATGCTCTTCCATGGTTCATCCTCTTTTCCAGAAGCGAGACAAGACGGCTTAAGCAGAATGTAAGCATGAAGTAAATTACAGCGGCAATTGCAAGGCATGGGAGGCTCCTGTATGTGATTGCGATTACCCCGTTAGTACCATACATAAGATCAGATATCCCGATTACAGATACAATCGATGACTCCTTTATAACGATTACAAACTCATTGCCAAGAGCCGGAAGTATGTTCTTCACAGCCTGGGGAAGTATTACGAGCTTCATGGCAGGGCCGTACTTGAATCCTATGCTGCGTGCTGCCTCCATCTGGCCATTATCCACAGCCTGGATGCCCGATCTTATGATTTCTGCAACATATGCGCAGCTGTTCATGCTCATGGCAACAACTCCCGCCATGAAACGGGAGAAGTTAGGGATGAATGAGACATCCGGGAATGTTATTCCTATCATGGGAAGGCCATAGAAGATGAACATCAGCTGCACCATCAGGGGAGTTCCGCGAACGAACTCTATATATGCAGTGGCAATATACTTGAAAAGCTTTATCCGGCACATCCTCATGATTGCCATGAGGGTGCCAGAGAGTGTTCCGAGTATAACGCTCAGAGATGCTATTATCAGAGTATTCCTGAGGCCATCTATGAAGTACACCGAATAGCGGTCAAGAATCAGTACTACCTGCTCAAAGAATCCCATAGACTACAGTCCGAGCTTCTGCTGAAGTGCTACTGCCTCTTCCCATGCCCTGTCATATGAGCCGTCGGCAAGAATGCGTGCGATAACCTCATTTACAGCCTCAACAAGGTCAGGATTTCCTTTCTGAATTACGACGGACTTTCCAAAGTTGGCAAGCTCAGGGTCGAAAGTGAAATTGGCAATAGCAAGCTTTCCATCGCTTGCATCCACGATTGATTCACACACTGATACATCAGCAACAAGTCCTGCGATGTTTCCATTCTGAACCTCAAGAGCAAGCTCAGGGTACCTTGAGAGCTCAAAGAGCTCGGACTCAGGAAGAGCTGCCTGTACAAGCAGTGACTGGTTGGTTCCCCTCTGAGCGCCTACCTTAAGTCCCTTTAAGGACTCTTCAGTTGTGTATTTATCAGTATTCTCTGCAAGCACTACAAGGCACTGGAGGCTATGCATGTAGATATCTGAGAAATCGATGACCTCAGCGCGCTCAGCAGTATTTGTAAAGGCAGCGATTCCAAGATCAACCTGTCCTGTCTGAACAGCCGGAATGATTCCGTCAAATGCCATGTCTACAATCTCAAGCGTTACTCCTATCGAGGATGCAATCTCGGAAGCAAGGAACATGTCACAGCCTACGATATTGGCATTCTCATCACGGAACTCAAACGGCGCATAGAGTGCCTCAGTTCCGACAATCAGCCTTCCCCTGCTCTTTATCTTTTCAAGTGCGCTGCTCTCTGAAGAGCCGGCAGCAAAGAGAACAGATGGAATCAAAAGAAGTAAAAAAGCGATGATCAAGAGACTAGTTAATTTCTTCATGTATTGGCTCCTTGCAAAATATTTTGAATATTTATACTGAGAAAATTGAATTTATGCAACAGGTAATCAATTTTTCTGAATATTTATGCAATAAACTCCCTATTTCTCCAGAACGGCTTTTATTCTCCTTACCCCGGCAGACGATGACTGCTCCTTAAGGATCCTGAAGTGCCCCATATCCCCTGTGTGCGTAACGTGAGGTCCTCCGCAGACTTCCTTTGAAAAATCGCCGATTGTGTACACTCTCACCTTCTCCCCGTATTTTGAGTCAAAGAATGCAATAGCCCCTGCAGCACGCGCCTCTTCAAGAGTCATGGTCTCTACAGTTACATCAAGGTCCCTCCTGATCTGCTCGTTTACAAGGTCCTCTACTTTCTTGATCTCTTCCTTAGTCATCGGCTCAGGATGCGTAAAGTCAAACCTCAGGCGCTCTGCTGTGATATTGCTGCCCTTCTGCCCTACGTGGGTGCCAAGTACTTTCCTCAGCGCTGCATGAAGAAGGTGCGTTGCACTGTGCAGTGCCGTAGTCTGCTCCTTGTGATCTGCAAGGCCTCCCTTGAACTGCTGCTCTGCTCCGGAGCGCGAGAGCTCCTGGTGTTTTTCAAAAGCTGCATTGAAGCCCTCTATGTCAACAGTAAATCCATTTTCCCTTGCAAGCTCCTCAGTAAGCTCAATGGGGAAGCCGTAAGTGTCATAGAGCTTGAATGCAAGGCGCCCTGAGAGTACTCTGCTGTTTCCCTTTAAAAGGTTTGGAAGCATCTTTGCAAACTCCCTCTCGCCCTTTATGAGCGTGTCAGAGAACTTCTCTTCTTCCTTCCTGAGCTCTGTGTGTATGAAAGCATCATGCTCTGCAATCTCAGGATAGGCATCCTTATACTGAGCAATTACGATATTGCTGAGCTCTGATAAAAATGGCCCTTTTATTCCAAGCTTCTTTCCATGCCTTACTGCACGGCGGATCAGGCGGCGAAGGATATAGCCCTGGCCTACATTTGCAGGAGCAACTGCCTTCTGGTCCCCTATGATGAATACGCTCGTCCTCGTATGGTCTGCTATGATGCGCATGGACACATCATCTTCCTCACTTTCACCATACTTTCTGCCGCAGAGCTCCTCTATTGCATTTAAAAGCGAGCTGAAGATCTCTGTCTCGTAGACGCTCTTCTTTCCGTTAAGCACGGCAACTGTCCTCTCAATGCCCATGCCGGTGTCGATGCACTTCCTTTCCATCTCACGGTATGTGCCGTCCGCCTGTTTGCAGTAGCCCATGAAAACATCGTTCCAGATTTCAAAGTACTTTCCGCATGAGCAGCCTGGCGCGCACTCAGGAGAGCATTTCTCACGCCCTGTGTCGTAGAACATCTCGCTGTCGGGGCCACATGGACCGGTTTCTCCCGCAGGGCCCCACCAGTTATCATCACGGCCCTTGTAGTAAATTCTCTCCTTGGGAATGCCAAGGGAGAGCCACTTTGCAGCAGCATCATCGTCCCTTGGGACATCATCATCCCCTGCAAAGACTGTTACGCTTATTTTCTCTGCATCTATTCCAAGGACTCTGGTTAAAAACTCATAGGAGTACTCAATTGCCTCCTTTTTGAAATAGTCTCCCAGTGACCAGTTTCCAAGCATCTCGAAGAATGTCAGGTGATGAGGGTCCCCCACACTGTCGATGTCCCCTGTGCGGATGCATTTCTGGTAGTCTGTAAGCCTCTTTCCCTGCGGGTGCTCAGTTCCCAGGATATATGGAACAAGCGGGTGCATTCCCGCTGTCGTAAACAATACTGTTGGATCGTTTTCGGGTATCAGGGAGGCACCGCTGATCTGGCTATGATTCTTCGATACGAAGAAATCGATGTACATCTTTCTTAATTCGTCCGCCGTAATGTGTTTCATAACTCGATAAGATTAATTCTTTTATGCTCAGATGGTCAATCTCAGAACGCTCCGGCGAGCCTCCAGGAGGATATGAATCATATCGACATTGGGAGAGGGAATTCCATGCTGATGCGCCAGGCGCGAAACTGCTCCTGCAAAGTAGTCGTTCTCAGTCTGTCTTCCTGCATCCACATCCTGAAGCATGCTCGTCCTTCCATGGTCCTTAAGAGTGGCCATACGGGCTATCATGGACTCAATATCGCACTGAGTAATCCTGACGCCCTCTGCGTTTGCAACCTCAGATACCTCCCGTGCAACGAGGCGCACAGCCCGGATAAAGCTCACATTCTCAGAAATTGCAGCATAGTCGGCATCAAGTATTGCAGAGAGCGTGTTAAAGCAGGTATTGAGCATCAGCTTCCACCACTTCTCATGCCTTATATCCTCAGCTATCCTGTATCTTTGCCCTGATGCGTCAAAGAGCTCCTTGATCCTGAGCACCCGCTCAGAGAGAAATCCATCCTTTTCGCCAAATACTATCGTGCCCCCTTCTGAGAAGCATACAGTCTCTATACCGCTATGATTGCTCGAAAGGTCTGTTATGAAGGAACAGATGACCTTCTCCTCTCCAAAGCGCGATGCAAGGACGCTTTCTGCGTCTATTCCGTTTAAAAGGCTCATGATAGTCGTATCATCCTTTACAAACGGCGCTATCTCATCGAGTGCCGGATAAAGATCGAAGTTCTTGATTGCTGCTATTATCAGATCTGCCTTCGTTGCGTCGCTTTTTGTCTCAAGAGAAAGAAGATACTTCCTTGAATTCAGATAGATGCCGCCCTCATATTTCTTTTTTCTCTCATCATCGACAATCAGGGCAAAATCACATGAGTCCTTGATCCTTGCTGCAACAGGCGCTCCAACTGCGCCGCATCCAATTAATCTGACTACCATATGAGTTATAGTCCGAGCTTCTGCTGAAGCGCTACTGCATCATCCCATGCCCTGAGGCTGCTTTCAAGAACCCGTGCAATAACCTCGTTTACAGCATCAACAAGATCCTCATTTCCTTTCTGAATGACGACAGAGGTTCCAAAGCTGGAATCGGATGTGAAAGTGAAATTGGCAAGAGCAAGCTTTCCATCGCTTTCTTCTGCAATTGCCCTGCATATTGAAGCATCAGCAAAAAGCCCTGCAATATTCCCGCTCAGCACCTCGCGGGCAAGCTCAGAGTACCTTGGCATCTCAACGAGCTCAGACTCAGGCAGAAAGGCAAGGACGATTTCACGGTTAGTTCCCTTCTCTATGCCTATCCTAAGTCCCTTCAAGGACTCTCTGCAAGTGTATTTATCTGCATTCTCTGCAAGCACCAGAAGAGCCTGGCGGCCATAGAGGTAGACGTCTGAGAAATCTACGATTTCTGCGCGCTCAGGCGTATTGGTAAAGGCTGCAATTCCAAGATCGACGCGCCCTGACTCAACAGCTGGAATGATTTCATCAAATGCCATGTCCACAACATCAAGAGCAACGCCGAGAGAGGATGCAATCTCGGA
>CAZHQL010000065.1:0-9734 GCA_964534915.1 uncultured Spirochaetaceae bacterium
AAAGAGCCCGCTCCGCCTTATGGAGACAGAGGGCCCTGAGTACAGAAAGAAAAGGGAAGTTCGCGACTACAGAAGCTATGGTGGCGAGTCCATGGATGACCTCTATGCCAGGATGGAGGCCTTCATGAAGCTTCTTGAAAAGAAGCCTTATAAGGATATGGAGAAAATCCTTGCCTTCTCAAGTGAAGGTGCTATAGACATGGCCCTTGCCTATGTAACAGGAGCATCCCCTTTAATCTTCAGGCGTGTTGAATGCAAAAATGCATCAATTGCCATCTTCTCCCTTACAGAGGGAAGGTGGAAGCTGGAAAAATGGAACAAAACGGAAAAGTGACTTATTCATTTCAAAAAGGAGGAAAGAATATGATTAGGAAACTTATAGCAGTATTTGTTTGCCTGAGTCTTGCAGCTCTTCTTTTCGCAGCAGGTTCAAGCGAGAGTGCCGCGGATACAGCATCAAAGTATGAGCTTCATGACCCCAGACCAGAGCTGAAGGTGCTGATGGGATCCTCGTCTGTCGATTACAACACGCGCCCGGAGGCCCTCAGGATTGAAGAGCTTACAGGCTACCATGTCATCTATGACCGCCTTCCGTCTGAGAATACGGATCAGGCTCTTGCGCTGACCCTTGCAGGAGGAAACAACTACGATGCAGTAGTAACCGGATCCCAGTCAATGTTCAGTTCCCTGATGACAAATGGAGCTCTGCTGCCGCTCAATGACTACATCGACAACATCACACCAGAGTTCTGGGATGCCCTTCCAGAGATCTTCTGGGAAGGCGTGTCCGATGAGAATGGTCTTGTCTATGCTCTTCCGTTCCCTCAGCCGAGGCCCGATACGATTAACTCCAACTTCGTAATCAGGATGGACCTTGTAAGGGCAGCAGGAATCGATGAGCTTCCAACGACGCTTGGTGCATTCTATGAGATGCTGAGGACGCTCAAGGATTTCTACGGGGATGAATACATCATCTTAACAGGTCCTTTCTGGCGCAACGTATCGAACAATCCATTCCCTGTTGATATGTGCCTTGCATCTGCATTCGGCATCTACAACGACTGGATGGTCGATGATGATGGAAATGTAATCTACATGACAGAGCATCCAAGGTTTGCAGAGATGATGAACTTCTACCTCAAGCTGAAGGATGAGGGGATACTGGATCCGGATTTCGCCATAAACTCATACCATGATGCTAATGAGCGCATGGCATCTGGAAAGGCCATCATAACATTTAATGGCCTGACAAGCGGAGCAGATACAGTTTATTCGGCAATTCTTGAGCTCGGTCTTGAAGCAGAAGATATCGCATTCCTTGGACCACTTGAGGGCGATGATGGAACATGCAAGTTCCAGAACACGATGGCATATTCAACATTCACAGTCGTTCCTGTGAATAACCGCGGCTACACAGCAGACCTCTTTGACTGGTTCAAGCGCAAGTATGAGAACCAGAGGGAAATCTCAATAGGAATAGAGGGCGTGCACCATTACATCGGAGAGGATGGATTCCCGACTCCTATACAGCCGACATTCAATGATGAAATGAACCAGGGCTATTCATACCACACTATCGTAAATTACGAGACATATGCCGATGAGTGGATTGTAAGAGCGAAGAAAACTCCTGGCTACTGGCTGGACTACGAGGCAGTAACGCTAGGCGCAAAGAATGAGCGCCCATGGATTTTAGTTCCTGCATACTTCTCTCTCTGCGGCTCTCCTGCATATCTGGCAAACAAGAGCGTACTTACAGCAAATCTCTGTGACTATCTGTTACAACTGATTGCTGGTACGAAGACCTTGGATTCATCCCTTGGCACCTTCATGTCCGACCAGAGGAATGAGGGGCTTGAAGAAGTAAGGGCAGAGCTCCAGGAATGGTATGATGCGAACTACAGATAATGGTTGTTTATATGTATCCGGGCAAATGCCCGGATGCATCAGGGAGTGATGATGTATGCCAATGATTTTGCAAGCGGAGAGCACAGGCTCTGTGTCTCTTTCATAAGTCAGAGGGGCCAGAGTCTCTGCTCAGATGCATTTCTATTTGACGCAGATGGCTCTGTAGTGCTCCTTGACTCAGGACTTCCTGAGCTCCCTTATGCAAAAGAAAGGATTCTGGAGCTCCGAAAGAGCTATCTTAAGGATTCTCCCAGTCTATGTGACGATGAGAGCGTGAAGATAAGAGTCACATGGATAGCCTCCCATATGCACACAGACCATGTGGGAGCATTTATCGAGGATATAGTAAAGTGTCCTTACATTCATATAGAGAAGGTCTTCCTGCCGCCAGAAACTTCTTATTTTCCTCCATCAGAAGGAAAAGAATTTGCGGACTTTCTTTACCGGAAAAAGATAGCAGAGAATCTCAGGACGTATCAGAAGGAAGCTGAGGTAATTACCATTCCTTTCTCAAAAGAAGAGCTCTCTTTTTCATCTGGCGGGGTAAGCTTTTCCCTTCTTCCCCCACCCATAGACTGGGGGAGCGCAGAAAGGGTCTCTTATTCTGAAAAGGTCTATGAAGGCATTTTCTACACAGAGGAAATAGGGGTTCTGAACTCAAACTCGATGTGGCTCCTTGCTGAATATGAAAACGTACGATTTCTCTTCACCGGTGATTCTATTAAGAAGACGCTGGGCAAAGAAGAAAGCTTTGACCTTATGCTCTCAGTCTGGAAGGACAGAATTAAAGACATTGATGTGCTTAAGTATCCCCATCATGGCATCATGCGGGATGAGGCTGCAGAAGCAGTTCTTTCTCTTAATGCGAAGTACATCGTATACAACGCAATAGGCGCAACAGCGCCTGATGCCTTAAGGAAGATAAGGCCTTCAATAGATGAGAATACAACTCTTCTTTCAAGCGCCGATGAAGATGTAGTTTTCTCAGTTAGCTCTGATGGAATTCTTGTCACTTGCCAAAGTAAGTGCAAGGCAAATTGAGCATCCGGTCTTATCATAGATTTAGATGAAACAGGGCACTAGTCAATTTCAAGCAAGCTTTTCTCTTTGAACTCAGCTTTCAGTTCTATGTCCTGACCTTTGGTCTTAGGGCTCTTAAGGCGCTTCAGGATCTCTTCTCCTGCAATGTGACCCAGTTCTCGTGTCGGCTGATAGACAAGGCTCATGTGATGAAGGCCGTATTGTGCTATATCGCTGTCCTGGAAGCCCAGAATCTCCTTGTCACGGCCCGGAATGATTCCTCTTTCCCTCATCTGAGTAATGGCCTCCGTTGCCATGACGTTATTGGCAATTACGATGGATGTGCAGCCGATTTCGAGGATTGAATCAAGGTGGGATTTTATGCAGTGGCTCATGGAGTTCCCGATTCTTATCAGGTTCTCATCGTAAAGGCCATGCTCTTTCATCACGCTCTCGTATGCCAGGAGGCGCTCCTTTGTCGTAGAGATTCTTGAAAGTCCCGTGATGTATCCGATCTTTGTGTGGCCCTTTTCAATAAGGCTCTCAATTCCCTCTTTTACTGCATCATAGCAGTTAATCGTAATAGTCTGAAACGGACAGTTTTTGATTTTTCTGTCAAGATAGACAACGGGGGTAGAGGAGGAGAGGATTCCGTTCATTTCGTTAAAGTCTTCGAGTGTAGAGGCTATCAAAAGGCCATCAACGAGACCGCTTGATGCAAAGTTTATTGCCTCAATTTCCTTCTCTTTTGACTCCTTTGTGTTAAGAATCAGAAGCGAGATTCCCTTCTCGGCAAGGACAGTCTCAATCTCATCAATCAGCGTTGCGAAGAATGCGTTTGCCACGTCCGGGATTATGAATGCCACGAGGTTCTTCTTTCCTGTCTTGAAGCTGCGGGCCGTCATGTTCGGCTTATAGCCAAGGGCCCTGATGCTCTCCTCGACTTTCTGCCTTGTCTCCGGATTCACATTCTTGGTGTTGTTGATGGTGTAGCTTACAGTGGCGATGGAGACACCAGCTCTTTTTGCAACATCTGTAATACCTGCTTTCTTCACGCTCTGTCCTCTGAGAGTAAGTTCTTACGAAAAAATTTAAAGGAAACATCCCTGTGGTGTCAAATAAAATGATGCGCGTTGTGATGAATTTTGGCTCCGGATTTTTCCCCGATGTAACTCAGTTGTAGTTTTTTTAACGCGCCTAAATAGTTTGACAAGGTAAGTTTTAGATGGGATACTATTTTTAGTTAAACGTTTATCCGTTTATGGCAGAACCATCTGTCATTTAGAAAAAGGAGGAAAAAATGAAAAAAGGTTTTATTATTCTGCTTGTGTTAATAGCATCCTTTTCACTCTTTGCTGGCGGTTCGAGTGAGAATGGGGAGACAAGAGTTGTCATGTGGACATTCCTGGATCCTGAGAATCCTTCAAGCGGAAGGAATGTGGCTTTGAAGCAGATGATTGAGGAATTCGAAGCTGATAACCCGGGAGTCAAGATTGTAGTTGAGCCTAAGAACTATTCGTCCATGACAGCTGAATTCCTGACAGCACATGTTACGGGTAATGCTCCTGATATCATCTGGGCAGGACGCGATGAGTTAAGCGGAGTACTCGATGCAAATGCATTAGAGCCGCTTGAGAATCTGTTCCTTGGCAGCTGGAGTGATGAAGAGATTGCAGATATAGACGATGCTTTCTTCCGCTTCGGAGAAAGGGATGGAAAGCACTATACTCTGACTCTCAGCAAGAACGCAATCGTGCTTTACTACAGGGCAGACCTTCTTAAAGAGGCTGGCCTGGAAGGTCTGGAGACATGGGAAGACATTATAAATGCCGCAATCGGGATGACCAGGACTGAGAACGGAATCACAACATACGGACTCGGACAGAGCTTCACTTCAGGCTTCTCGGATTCTCAGCTCATTGCTAACTGGCTCATCTACAATCAGGGATCTCTCTTTGATGAGAACGGAAGGGCCATGTGGGCAAATGATGTAGGTGTTGAAGGCATGAACTGGACTACGTATCTGATTGATGCCGGTGCAACACCGGAGGGATGTCTGAACTTAGGCAATGAGGATATCATAAGCGAATTCGGTGCTGGCAGATACGGCATGATTCCGGCAGGTGCTGTCCGCGTTGGAAGCATTAAGGCAACAAGCAGCTTCGATCCAAGCGCTGTCAAGATTGCATCGATTCCTGGAGGATGCGTCCTTGATGGCTGGTTCGTAGGCATCTGGTCCGGCTCAAACAATAAGGAGATGGCTGGAAAGTTCCTTGAGAAGATGTATTCTCCGGAAGCTGATCTTTTGTGGGTAAACATTGGAGAACAGGCGCCTGTAAGGACATCCACGATTGATAAGATTACAATCACAGAGGACAATGATTATCTTCTTGTAATGCTGGATGCTTTCGCAAATGGATACTTCACGCCAAACGACATGTCATACTCAGGCTGGAAGACGAATCTTAATGAGGCTGTACAGCGCGTTGTTGCAAACGGAATGGATCCTCTTGCAGCGCTTGCACAGACTGCAGATGAGTTCAATAAGGCCAACGGCCGCTAATAGTTGTTTTCAATATGGGGGATTCTTTTCCCCCTTGAATATTTAGAAGGGGGCATCTGCAGAGTGAGGAAAAAAGCAAATCTCAGCATCTTCTATACCATTCCGGCCAGCATATTCCTGATTATGTTGCTTATAGTTCCATTGATATTCGCCCTGTACTGCAGTTTTTATCAGTACAGGTACATGATGCAAGGCAATTTCGTAGGATTTGACAACTACATCGAATGCTTTACGAATGCACGCATACGCAATTCAATTCTGACTACATTTGCCGTTACGATAGCAGCCACTGCAATCTCAATATTCTTCGGGCTAGTATTTGCTCTCTGGATAGACCGCAGGAGTGGAATGTTTGCGTATTTCATTGAGCTTGTAGGATTGCTTCCCTGGGTAATATCGATGGTTGTATCAGGTCTTCTGTGGCGCTGGATGTTCAATATGGAGCTGGGGCTTTTCAATGTGATACTGCGCGCACTCTCGCTTCCGAGCGTCGATGTTATACAGAACAAAACCTCTGCTCAGATTGCCCTCGTCTTTGTCCTCTCCTGGAGGACAATTGGGTATGCAATGGTCATGATTCTTGCTGGACTGAAGGGAATTGATTACACGCTTATTGAGGCGGCCCACATCGATGGGGCCAGCGCGCTTCAGACTCTTTTCAGAATAAAGCTTCCGATAATCAAATCATCAGTGCTTCTTTCAACAATAGTCCTTACGGTAAGCAATTTCACGAACAACACCATTCCTAAGGTATTAACAGGGGGAGGCCCTGTGAATGCAACCAATGTCGTAACCCTAGAGCAGTACAACCTGAGCTTCGTGTACTATGAGTTCGGCAAATCGAGTGCATTATCCGTTCTCATAATGATATGTACTGTTATGATAATAGCGTGCTACATAAAGGTAGCTAAATATAAGGTGTAGTGCTATGAAGAATATCAGATTGAAAAAAACAACTCTCAAAGCACTTGAATACCTTATCGCACTCTGTTTTGCTGTGATTAACCTGATTCCTGTTTTCTGGGGCATTATAACATCGCTGAAGAGCCCGCGGGAGATTTCCAGGATTCCTCCTATGATCTTCGGCTTTGATGCAACGCTTCTGAACTACGCTACAGTACTCTCATTCCGGTTTTTCCGGACGATTATAAACAGCCTTCTTTACTCAGGCTTTGCCATCGTATTCGGAATAATCCTTGGCTATCTTGCTGGATATGGCTTTGCACGCAGGAATTTCCGTTTCAAGACAATTCTGTTCTTTCTTGTGGTTGTCGGAATTCCTCTCTCAAGCGGAAGCTCCGTGCTTCTGATTCCGAATTACCTGTACCTGCTGAAGCTGAGTATAACAAATAAGTTCTTCACGCTTCCACTCATCTATGCTGTATATAATCTTCCTATCTCAATATGGATATTCATCGCTGGAATAAAGGCAGTGCCGTTTGAGCTTGAGGAGGCAGCCAGAATTGACGGTGTAAGCCAGCGCTACATAGTGGCCAGGCTGATTCCTCCTCTTGTTACACCCTCAATTGCTTCGGCTTCTCTCTTTATATTCATAGGAAGCTGGAATGATTATATCACGGCATCAGTAATGGTAAGTGGAAACCTTAAGACGATTCAGCAGTCCATATATGACTACATGGGATTTTATGGCCTTGAGTGGGGTCCCCTTACAGCAGCTGCCACAATAGCCATAATTCCTATTATCGTAGTATTCACGGTTGCAGGAAGACAGCTTGTCTCAGGTCTTACTGCTGGAGCTGTAAAAGGATGATGAAAATGAAAAGCATAGAAAGAACGCAGAAGATAAAGGTTAAAGGATCCTATGATGTAGTAGTGTGCGGGGGAGGCCCTGCAGGATTCATCGCGGCCATTGCAGCAGCCCGGATGGGAGCAAGGACTGCAATAATTGAGCGCTATGGTTTCTTTGGAGGCCTTGCAACAGCTGGCTATGTAATGCCCATCAGCGTCTTCAGCTATAACGGAGAGAGGAATATCGGGGGCCTGCCTTGGGAGTTTATCAAGCGCCTTGAGAAAATGGGAGGGGCCCTTGTAGAACAGCCTCTTAACAATGTGGCCTTTGATGCTGAGAAGTATAAGCTCTGTGCTCAGCGCATGATGATTGAAGCAGGAGTTGACATGTATATGCATAGCGCAGTAACTGATGTTGTCTCTGATGAGGACAACAGGATTACTTCCGTCATCATGAACAATGTTGAAGGCGCTAGCGCAATAGACTCTTCAGTTGTAATAGATGCTAGCGGGGATGCTTCCATTGCTCATATGGTCGGCGTTCCCATGCTTGAGTGGTATGACACAGTGGCAATGCAGCCAGCATCAATGTGCTTCATTCTAAGCGGAGTAGATACGTCCTCTGCTTTAGTTAAGGAGAGCATGCATCACAATAAGCAGGGCGTGAACTGCCACGCACTTCCTGTGAGAAGCCGTCTCTTAGAGCTCTCTGAGAGCCTTAATCTCCCATCTTTTGGAGGGCCGTGGTTCTGCACAGTGCTTCGCGACGGTTCTGTAGCTGTAAATATTACACGGGCAAGTGCGGACGCAAGGAGCAATGAGGATTTTACAAGGGCTGAGTGCAGCCTGAGGGAGGATGTATTTACATTCGCTGATGTCCTTAAGAACAACTTCAAGGAGTTTAGAAACAGTTATGTCTCAAGTATTGCCACTCAGGCGGGAGCAAGGGAGACACGGCACATAAAGGGAGTGCATACAATAACAGCCGATGAATATGTTAACGCAGTGCGCTACTCAGACAGCGTCTCACGCTCATCTCACCCGATAGACATCCATTCTGCTGATAGTGAGAGCCAGGCTTGTACATTCCTTAAAAAGGCAGCCTATATTCCATACCGCGCTATGATAGCCCCCTCATACCCGAATCTCATTGTGGCTGGGCGTACGATTTCTGCAGACAGCCAGGCTTTTGCATCAATACGGGTGCAGGCAAGCTGTATGGGAATAGGGCAGGCTGCAGGGGTTGCTTCTTCAATGGCCATCTCTGGAGATGTCAGCTCTATAGACACATTCGGTCTTGTCTCTACGCTTAAAGATATGGGAGCCTGTCTGGATTAATTACAGCTTTGCAACGGGCAGGTGGTAAACCGAAGTTCTATTCTCTCTTTGCTACACTTTCAGATAGCCTTGTGAGGCTCTTTTCATCATCGTTGTTAATGTCCGCGATGAAGCCTTGTGATACCATCATGATTTTTCATCATTTGAACCCTTTTCTCTATCAATAAAGCTGTCAACAAGGTTAAAGCCGGCAGCTTTCAGCCTCTCCAGAGCTTCTTTCATGAAGGCGCCTTCAA
This sequence comes from uncultured Spirochaetaceae bacterium, assembly GCA_964534915.1. Taxonomy (GTDB): domain Bacteria; phylum Spirochaetota; class Spirochaetia; order Sphaerochaetales; family Sphaerochaetaceae; genus Ornithospirochaeta. Next base: position 8,815 of record CAZHQL010000065.1, read on the forward strand.
TATGCTCAGGGCAGTGGGCGTCAAGGCCTGCAATGACCTTGACGCCGTATTTGCACGCTATCTCCCAGAAAGCATCACAAGGATAGCCAAAGCCTTCTTTAAATACACCTGCTCTTTGCTTTCTCACGCCCAAGAGATTGTATTCCAGCGGTATGTCGTATGCCAAGGCAGCTTCGCAAAGCCGGGCAGAAACATCGGCGCAGTTTTCATCGAAGGAAGTAAAGCTTGAAAAGGCTATATCCGGGTGAGCAAAGTAATCGAAAAGGCCGGATTCCATTGCCTTTACTGAGGAATCAAGATATGAGAACAGCTCTTTTGCATCAGTTATTCCTGCTATATAGGTGCCGTACTGTTCGCTACCGAGGAAGTGATTGCCAAGGATTATGTAATCAAGACCTTTTTCTGCCTTAATATCTGCAAGCCAGGGAATGAATTCAGGAAAATGCTCACATTCCAGGCCCAGATGCAGTTTTATTCTTCCGCTGTATTCATCTTGCAGATTCCGGATGCTTTTGACGTAGTCATCCAGCAGGGACACATCCATGCGTATCTTGCTTGTAAAATCCTTATATGGCCAGGGAGAATGATCTGAAAAACCTAGTGTATTGAATCCTTCAGAAATTGCTTTTTCGATGTATTCATAATCTTTTCCTTGAGCATGCTGGCATCTATATGTGTGCGTATGATAATTCTTCATTATCTCCCCTCGGACAAGGATAATTTTCATCTTCCCCAAAATCCTTGTCAATATTAATAAGGGAATAGGGAAAACAGGGAAGAACATCTTCAACGGCTGCCAGTAAAGGCGTGAGCGTGCAATAGATGCAGAGCTCTGCGCTTAAAGATGAGTCTTCTTTTGAAAAGGCAAGGCTTCTATAATGTTGCAATGAGCATCGGGAATGCTACGAATGTTACTATCA
>CAZHQL010000066.1:0-224 GCA_964534915.1 uncultured Spirochaetaceae bacterium
ATATCCGACATCTCCGGTATTCAGCCATCCATCCTCAGAGAGAACTTCCTTCGTGGCCTCTTCGTTATTGTAATAGCCCTTCATGACCATCGGGCCCTTGATATAGATAACGCCGTTACCTTCGCTGTCAGGATCAACAATCTTGACAGAGCACTCAGGAATTGCCTTTCCAACGGATTTCTCGATGTATGCATATGTCGGATTAAGGTGTGTTATAGGGCTTG
>CAZHQL010000066.1:234-9673 GCA_964534915.1 uncultured Spirochaetaceae bacterium
CCGTAGCCCTGTACGAAGTCTATTCCAAGCTGATTGAACATCTTGAATGTGGATGCAGGAAGCGGTCCGCCTCCGCAGATACAGATCCTGTTGTTCTCAAGGCTCAGGTTCTTAAGCAGGAAGCCAAACATCTTCTTGCCGATATTTACACCCAGGAGCTTCTTGATGGCACCGGATATGGCCATCATGAACTTAACGATGCCATAGAGCACAAGCCCCTTCTTTCTTACCCCGTTCATCAAAGCAACGATCATCTTGTTAAAGAGCATCGGAACAGCAAGGAACATGGTGACTTTTCCTTTCTTGAGCTCTGAAAGGATCTGTGTTACTACAAGCTTCTTTCCAAAGACCGTACAGGCTCCGACGCTGAAGGACTCGAAGAATACTGCAAGCATCGTATATGCATGGTGTATCGGAAGGATTGCATAGAAAACATCCGTTGAATAGATATTCATATTCCCCTGTGCAAGGTAGCAGTCTGCAACAAGGTTCTCGTGAGTAAGCATTACTCCCTTAGGAGTCCCTGTAGTTCCGCTTGTAAAGAGAATTGCAGCAACATCGCCAGCATCTGCATGATACCCCTCTCTTTCATCCCCTGAGAGATTCAGAACATACTCATAGCCATCGGCATCCGGCTCAAGCGAGAACTTCTCAACAAGCCCTACATTTCCATCCTTGTCGATAGTCTCAAGCCGCTCCTTATCAGTAAAGAGGCGCGTAACTCCTCCAAATGCCATCAGAGTCTCCATCTCGCTGTCCTTCAAAAGATTGTCAAGTGGTACTACGATACAGCCTGCATAGATAATTGCAAGATATGCTATTGCCCATTCAGGACTGTTCTTGCCGCTCACTGCTATCTTATCGCCCTTCTTTACACCCTTTGAAAGAAGGTAGTTGGCAACGTCCCTGATCTTTCTCTCAGCTTCCTTGTATGTGAAGCTGATATCCGGCGAGAAGGCCCTGAAGCAGTCGTTATCCGGATAGCGCATAACCGAGATATGGAACATCGTCTTTACATTCGGCCATGTGCCTTCAAACTCCTTTCCCCTGTACTCATCCAGGAATTTCCATGGCTGTGGATTGTCCTTTTTAGGCATTTCGTTTGCTCTCCTTATGGTATAAATAAATCTAAACGGGTTTAATTTACCCTATCAGGGATATCAAAACCATGGTTATAATTAATCATTTGGCCGTAAAAGGGCTCTCATCTTGTGATAAAAGAATAATTTTCATATATTTTCCTCATGTTCAGAACTATCAGGGACATCGATGAGTATTTTCTTTCCTTTATGCCGGGGCCTGAGAATATAGGAGAAGTGCGCAGCGCACGCCTTAAAAGGATGGAAGCACTGCTCTTCATTCTTAATAGTCCTGAGAGGACCTACAAGAGCATACACATAGCAGGAAGCAAGGGAAAGGGAACTACTGCTACAATCCTTGCAAGAGGCCTGAGCGCACACTTCAGGACGGGACTTTACAGGTCGCCGCATGTATATGACTTCAGGGAGCGCTTTACACTCTCAGGAACCTTTTTTTCTGATGATGAGTACATCAGGGCAGCTGAGGAGCTTGCATCCGGCATTTCCTCTCTTTCTTTTACTCCCACTACATTCGAGCTCTATACTGCATTTGCATACATTCTTTTCAGAAATGCATCCTGCAGCTATGCAGTAATCGAGACAGGACTTGGAGGGCGCCTGGATGCAACAAACACGATTGAGAGCATCATGGAGATCCTTCTTCCAATTGAGATGGAGCACACTGAAATCCTGGGAGACACGATTGAGAAGATATCGAGAGAAAAGAGCAAGATCATAAAGAAGGACAGCATCGTAATAGTAAGCGATGTACACCCTGATGCATACAGGATCTTCAAATCTGAAGCAGATTCACTGAACTGTAATTTCCTTTCATTCAAGGAAACAATCAGGGATTTCAGCCATATAGAGACGCCTGAAAGGAGCCAGACAAGGTTCACGATTGGTGAAAATACCTACACTATAGGCACCCGCATCAGAAGCAGGGAAATTGGAAAGAATTTTGCCCTCTCCTTCCTTTCTCTCTCCTCCCTTGGCCTTCTTGATGATAAGGCAATAAAGAACATGGAAGATGCAACAATTGAAGGCCGCTTTGAAGTGCGCTCTGATGAAGATAAGACAATAGTACTTGATGTTGCACATACTCCTGAGAGCATGAGAAACCTTATAAGGACCTTTAACTCGCTTTATGAGGCAAAGAGAACTACAGTACTCTTTTCCTGCATCGAAGGAAAGGACCAGAGCGCTCTTCTTGATATCCTTCTTTCCAATTTTGAGAGCATCGTCATAACGCGCTCAGGCCTCTTCAAGCCCAGCAATCCTGATGCCCTTTATAAAGAAGCGCTGAAGAAAAAGGAAAAGAAGACAAAAGTATATTTAATCAAGGATGAACTGGAGGCTTTCATCTTTTCTAAAAGCATCAGCGATATTATCCTCATTACAGGGTCTTTTTATCTCGTTGGAATGTTTGGAGAGCAGGATGCTTAACTACAGGGAAGTAGAACTATTACTATCTGAAATACCATTTCAGGACAGCTATATCCAGGATGTAAGGGAAAGCGACTATCACTCATTCACGCTTTTCTTCTTCAACAGGATCAAAAAGGCTTATAGCGTCTGCTTCGAGATAGCAAATGAGAACGCACACTTCTGCATAACTGAGAGAAAGATTAAAAAGAGCAGGACGATGCAGCGCTTCACTCAGTTTCTGAAATCGCGTGTAATTGGATCTAAGGTAATTGATGTGCATCAGCTCAGCTATGACAGGGCATTCTATTTAAAGCTCATGAAGAACGGCTGTTCCTTTTACATCCTCTTCCGCTTCTACTCCGGTCCGGGTGCAAATGTAATCGTATTCGATGATGAAAACACAATCCTGGAAGTAATGTTCAGACGCCCGAAAAGAGGAGAGATTGCGGGAGAGAAAATCATGATAGAAGAAAAGGATGGGCCCGGAGAGAAAGAGTTTTCTGTAAGAGAGCATCCTGATAACACCTCCTTCAATTCCTTCATCGATGACTATTATGCTTCAAAAGAGAGAGAAGAAAGCATAGCAGAACTCAAAGAGAGCACACAAAGAGCGCGCGAAAAGGAACTAAGCGATATAAAAAAGAACATAAAGAGGCTTGAAGAAAAGATAAGGAGCACAGAAGGCTACAGCGAGAGCAGGAAGATAGCAGACCTGCTCTCATCAAACCTCCATAGCGTTAAGAAAGGCATGAGTGAAATCACTGTCATTGACTATGAAAATGATGAAAGAATCAGGATAGCACTAAGGCCTGAAAAAAGCCCGAGAGAGAATTTAGAGCACTACTACAAGAGCTACCAGAAGGCAAAGAAGAGCTATGAGCTCTCAAAAGAGGAACTAGAGAAAGAGAAAGAGAGGCTTGAAGAGAGAAGCAGGTACTTTGAAAGGATCCTTAGCGAGCAAAACCTTAAGAAGATGAATGCACTTCTTGCAGAGGAAAAGAATAAAGAGAGTGCCAGGAAAAGCTGCCACGGGCCTTCCTTCATCTCATCAGGCTACACCCTGATTGCTGGAAGAAACAGCAAGGAAAACGATGAAATCCTGCGCTACGATGCAAAGGGAAATGACATCTGGCTCCATGTGAGGGATTACCCCGGGGGCTATGTAATAATAAAGAATGTAAAAGGAAGGGATGTGCCCTTTTCTGTCATCCTGGATGCAGCGCACCTTGCTGTGCACTACTCCAGGGCAAAGGATGAAAAGATTGTCGACCTCTATTATACTTACGTAAAATACCTCAGGCGCATAAAAGACGGGAAAACCGGCCTTGTCCTTGTCCAGCAGGAGAAGAACCTCTCACTTAATGTTGAGAAGGAGAGAATAAAGAGGATACTCAGTTTGAAGGTGGATTGATGATAAAAGACACAGAAATCAGAACGATCATAGTAAATGGGGAAGAAAAGACTGCAATACGCCTTGGCTATAAGGAAGATGAGCTTCCGCGCCATATATTCCAGGGCGATAAATATGACTCTCTCGTAATAGAGAATGAAGAAGTGCGTCCTGTTCGCTATGGTGCGATACATAACGAAGGAGAAGAAAGATACGTCTACTTTGAGAAGATGGAGCTTTTCTCTCTTGAGCGCCTCTTTACCACGCACCGCCATAATGCGCTCAAGATCATAAGGAATATCGCAAAGGGCCTGATGAGCGCAGATAAATCCTTCTTGAATTTGGAAACTGGAGTATTTCCGCTCTACAGGATCTTCATATACGGAAATGAGGGTGCCTTCCTCGTCTCTCCCGATATCGGAGACGTTTTAAGTCTCTTAAGGACCCATGATGAGAGAATAAGCGAGGTAAATGCACTCATCAGACGAGAAAGCGAGGATAACTATCGCCTGATTGCAGAGATGGGTGAGCTTTTGTACTACGCAGCCACAGGAAGCCTGCCCTACATTTCAGAAGATGTCAGGCTTTATAAATATCAGGAGTTTGCCATTGAGGATGCTCTCAGTCTCCTTAAAGATGATCTGGACGAGAAAACAACAGGCTTTATTAACCTGATACTCCACGCAAAGAGGCAGGAGATGAGGGATATAATGGGAAACAGGAGCCCTGCAAAGGCCCTTTCATGGTTCCTCTCGCGCTCTGAGGCGCTTCTATGGGACCTTAAGGAAAGATCAGATGAAGAAAGAAGCATAATCCTTGAAAGCGATGAGTTTGCCATTTTTTCCCAGAAAGCATACACGGGCGCAAAGAGAAATACTTTCTTCAGAAAAAAAGGAACAATCATAACAGTTTCGTTAATTGCTGCGCTTCTTGTCGCTGCTTTCCTTTATGACTACATATCAGGCCTGCTTGCACCCCCTTCTTCTGCCGGGCTGAGCCAGGAAGGAGTTGTTGCATCATTTTATGATGCGCAGAACTCCCTTTTAGTTGAAGAGATGATGTCATCCGTGAAGCGCGGTGTAGATATTCCTCAGGAGATGGAAGTCATGAACCTCTATGTCACAAGCCGCATGAGGATGGCATATGAGTTTAACAACCCTGTGATCGATGCTACATCATGGCTCTCTGCCGGCATGCCGGATATCCCGAGCGGATGCATGATTTACGGTGTAACGGATATCACTTTTGAGCGCATTGATGAAAATACAATCCTGGCTCATTCAGTCTGGTATACTCCTTACTCAGAGGAAGGGAATGTAGATAATGATGCAGAAGAGACTGCAGTTGCTTCCTACTTCACGCTCTATAAGAATGAAGTTACGCAGGAATTTGAATTTGAGTGGAACAAGCGCGGCTGGTGGAATATTATCAGGTCAGAGATCACAGAATTCAGGGAAGCAGAAAGCTACAGAGTATCTTTCATTTCAGAGGATAGCCCTTCGCCCTGACAAGCTCTGCTATCCCTTCTAAATCATCAGGAGAGAACCAGTTAACGTCCTTGAATGAGCGGAAGAAAGTCATCTGGCGCTTTGCATACTGCCGCGTTGCCACTATGATCCTTTCCCTGATCTCATCCAGGCTCAGGCCGGGGATGAAGAACTCCTTATACCCTATTGCCTGCATCGAGGGCCATGAGGGATTTGCTCCCATCGCCTTAAGGCGCTCTATCTCATCAACAAGGCCCAGGGAAAACATCTTGTCAACACGAAAGGCAATTCTCTCATCAAGGATTTTCTTATCAAGAGCAAGCCCTATGATCAAAGGGTCTATGCTCTCGCGGATCTCAGTGCTCACTTTAAAATCTGAAAGAGGCTTTCCACTCTGGTAGTAAACTTCAAGTGCCCTGCTTATCCTGTAGATGTCGTTTTCATTGATACGCTCTGCAGAGACCTTATCTACTTCCTTCAAATGGCTGTGTGCCCACGCTTTTCCCCTTTCATCGATCATATCCTTCACGCGCTTTCTGACGCTCTCATCAGCTTGAGGAGTTGATGCAACGCCATAGAGAAACTGCCTGAAGTAATATGCAGTTCCACCGGTCAATAAAGGATAGCGGCCACGTGAGAGGATATCATCAATGGCCTTATCGGCCCTGCTGCAGAACTCTCCTACGTTAAACTGCTCATAGGGCTCCAGGATATCTATCAGATGATGTGGAATCAGGCTCTGTGTCAGCCTGTCAGGTTTTGCAGATGCTATGTCCAGTCCCTTATAAACCTGTACGCTGTCTGAATTTATAATCTCAAAGTTATTCTGAAACAGAGATACGGTAATGGCGGTCTTTCCAACCGCCGTCGGACCGAATAACACTATTACAGGCTTTTTCTTACTCAACCGGATTGTATGCTATTTCCCCGTTAAGGGCCTTGGTAAGGACGTGAGAGACAATCTTTTCTCCCTTCTTTTCGATCTCATCCTTGACATCCGTTGATGCATAGATATTCGCTTCCTTGATTGCTACGCATGTCATCTCATATACGTTCTGTTCGTTGTCAACTAAGCTGTCGAGTGGAATCACGTGAAACTCCTTATAAAAAACTAGCCTTTAGATTAATAAAATATCCGTTCTGTGTCGAGTGCTTTTTCCTTTCCTCTCAAGAGGCCCTATCTCTTCCTATCCTTTATTTCCTTCATGATAAGAGCAACTATCTCCTCGGGCCTTCTGTAATCAGTATCGATAATAATGTCTGCAACCTTCTCGTATTCATCGTTGTCGATATTGTATATCCTCTTGTAGCGCGCCCTGTCCCTCTCATCGCGCTCCTTAGTCTCCTTAAAGCGCTCTTCAAAGGATCCGCCCTCACGCTTGAAGATTCTCTTGCTGCGCGTGACCTCACTTGCCTTGAGATAGACCTTGAGGTCTGCATCCTTAAGCATCCAGATAGCTAGGCGCGATCCTAAGACACAATTCTCTTCACCCATTGCCATCTCAACCTGGCGCCTATCAAGCTCCTTGTCAATCTCGTCATTTCCCTCAGCAAGCTGGCAGAAGTCCCAGAAGTCCATATTCCTCTCCTCTGCCATCTGGCGGAATGTGAAGTTTATCATTTTAAATCCCAGCTTCTCAGAAAGAAGGCGTGTGACTGTAGTATTACCGCATCCGCTTTTACTGGAAATTGCAATCCTCATTCTATATTCCTCACCTGCTCCCTTATGTTCTCGATGCTCTCCTTCATCCTTATTGTCATGCTTGACAGCGTTGCCATTGCGCTCTTGCTTGCAATAGTGTTTGTCTCCCTGATCAATTCCTGTGCAAGGAAATCAAGACGCTTTCCAACAGAGCCATCGCTCTCAAGGAGCTTGAAGTATTCATCAAGGTGCGCATAGAGCCTCTTTATCTCCTCATTGATTGAATGCTTTAAGATTAAGAGGGTAACTTCCTGAGTAAGACGATCCTCATCAAGCTCCTTATCGCTTAAGAGTTCATTGTAGCGGCTTGAAAAGAGAGTCCTGAAATAGCTTTCAATCTCATCGCTCTCAGATGCTACGAAATCGACAGAGGCCTTGAATTCATTTCCAAGCCTTAAAAGGTCATCATGCGTCGCAGCGCCTTCCCTAATTTTGGCCTCATTAAGCTGGCCAAGGGCCTCAGAGAGTGCCTTTTCAAGGCCTTTTCGATAGACCTCTGCATCCTCGCTCCTGACAAGCGTGATTATTCCATCGGCACCTAAATAATCACTGAAAGCAGGATTTAATCCTGTTATCCTGCCTATCTTCTCATATGCCTTCTTGTATTCATTGAGGGCATTTTCATCAACATTGACACTTGATGAGGATGAGAGGACTTTTAGGCGCACGCTTAAATCAATATGCCCCCTGCTCGCAACTTCCTTTAGGCGGGAATCCATATAGCTTTCAAAAGAAGAGAGAGCATAGTTTATATTATGCTGGATCTCAAGAAAGCGGCTATTGTAGCTCTTTATCTCAACTTCAAGGATATACTCATCATCCTTATAGCTTGAATAGCCATAACCTGTCATGCTCTTCATCTCACTGCTCCTTAAGCTCTATCTCAAAGACGACATCAGTCGGACTTATATACTCTATGATATCATCAATGCCTTTAATATCTATAACAGCAGAAAGCCTTTTGATTACAGGAGAAAAGATCATCCTCTCTGCTGCCTTCTTAAAAGCTTTCTCGTGCTCCGTCCCCTTAGATAAAAGGAATACGATATCTGCATTCTGAAAGGCTGAGGCAAGGCTCCTGATATCACTGCAGGTATCGAATGAGAAGATTACAATGGTTCTGAAATAGCTTCTCCTGCTTGAAATTATATTCCTTATGTCCCTTGCATTATGAGCTATGTAGAATGAATCATTTTCAAGCTTTACACAGCCAAGTTCATTCAGCTTTATGCCGTAGTGCCTTGAAAGCGCATAGGCAAGAGCAGCTGTATCCTCATCAGGGTACTGAAAGACAACAGACGGCTCATATGAGTCTGAATACAAGCCTTCCCCAAGAGCCCTTACGTTCTCCCCGTACCTTATTCCTTCTGCGTCCGTGTCAATCCTGTCGGAGATAAAGACAACGCTCTCAAAATTGTAAGTAAAATCCCCGCTGTCAATGATAAGGGCATCCTCATTCTCCAGTCCCAATGAGGAAATAAGCGATTCTATCTTCTTCTTTCTCAGTATTGAATATACTGTCATCTCTTTTAACAAAAAACAGCCCCCGCTTCAGAGGCTGACTGATGATGCTTCAAGATCCTACTTTGAGAGCTTTGAGTTGCAGCTCTTGCAGACCTTGACCTTTGCTCCGTCAATTTCCCTTTCGTAAAGGCACTTGATAGCAGTTCTCTTACATACAGGGCACTCTGCTCTGCCGTTATTGAACTGGTCCCGGATTCCTGTTCCTCTATGCGCTTTGGACATTCTTAACTCCTATATGAGATTTCTAGTAAGGAAATATAGCAAAACGTAACAATATAAGTCAATAGAATGCATGCCTGATAAAGCCCTGAGAAGTGCCCGTCTCCAGATTCCAGGCAGCAGTAAGGGCCAGACAAATAAGCCTGGCCCAAGACAAAACAATTCATGTTGGAAAAACTATGAAAAAACCCTTATGCCATTCAGATGGCTTAATGTGAAGATACGCCTTTAAAAGTGGAAAGGAAAGAGCCTTCAATCAAACTATAAACTTCTTCAAATTCCTTATTCATTTCTACTCCATTTATCACAAGAACTTACCTCATCCTCTATGGCAAAATGCGCAAAAGCATCTGTCATATGAAGACTTATTTTGATTGAGGAAAGAGGCAATTAACGCTTCAAACAAGGAAGGCTCGTCTAGAAGATTCATCGATTTCATGCTCCCTCAATCAGAGAAACTCTTATTGATACAAACAATGAGAGTGCTGCATGGAGAACAAGGCAGGTTAAGAAGTTTTTGAAAGAGCACTCCTGCATAATGAATTCAGATGTCAGAAAGCTTTGTGATGTTTCTTCTCTAGCAGCAAACAGAACTCTCTCTTCCATGACA
>CAZHQL010000067.1:0-9472 GCA_964534915.1 uncultured Spirochaetaceae bacterium
TAGCTTACTTTATTGCGAACAACGCTTGCAGAGAGCTTATGAGCTACATAGATGATAATTATATCCCATCGGACAGCTTTAAGCTTGTTCTGGACATCTTCATTCCTTGCAAGCTTATCAAGCCGTGCTATTAAGAAATCATGTTCAAGGAAAGCATTTCCGCTGGCAGAGCTTTCAAGCATTTCGTTCGTAAGTATGCCAAAGTGCAGATTGAATTTCTGATAGAGTTCATCCTGCCACTGTTCAGTAAGATTCCCAGGAGATACGATTAATGCCCTTTTTACATCTGCACGGATTATCAGCTCTTTAAGGAGAATGCCTGTCATGATGGTTTTACCGGCTCCGGGATCATCTGCAAGAACGTACCTGAGAGGATGTTTGGGCAACATCTTCTCGTACACGGCAGATATCTGGTGCGGCAAGGGTTCAATAGCCGATGAATGAACTGCGTAATAAGGATCAAACAGATATGCCTGTCTTATTCTCTTTGCCTCGGCTACAAGCTTGAAGATGTCGCCATCAGAAGAAAAAGAGCGTCTGGAAGAGGCTTCAACTATTTCGATATTATCCGCAGAATACAGAATCTCTTCAGATACAGTGCCGTCACTCTTACGATAAACCAGCTGACAAGCATTTTCTCCAAAATGCTCAGCTTTTATTACCGTAACCGGCTCATCACTGATTCCGCGGAGTATCTGGCCCCCTTTTATTTCCGATATCTTCATTCGTACAACTATCCCTGCTTGATTGATAATTCTACCATGTTTCGGCTCAATCAAATAGCCATCACGAGAACAAATTGAGCCTGAATCTGGCTGGCAAGAACACCACGAACCCTTTTATATATACGCTTGGTACTCTTGATAAGCTGAAGGGGTGTAACTTTTAAACTTTGGTATTTTAATTAAAAAGATTTGGTGATATACTGCTCTTAAGATACTAATTTAAGGAGCAGTTCTATGTCAAATAACAAAGAGAATAAGCCTGGTGTAAAAGAGGAAATAGGAATCGCAGTGGATGAATTCGATGCGAAATTCGATAGTATTGCATCCGATCCAGACAAGGGTGTTCGCTTCACTTTGATTGAGGATCTCTTATCCAATCTTAATCTAAAGACCAAAGATTTATATTTAAGTCATCTTAGCGATAAGATTGAATCCCTTGATGAGAAAGAGATAGTGAAGAAAAAAAAAGACAATACGCCGAAGAAGGGATAATACTGAAGTCAAACCGGCGTGCAAAGAGGACCATAAAGACGACACAAGGCCCTCTTTCATACAGCCGCAATGTCCTTATTCCTGCGGAAGAAAAAAGTGCAAAGAAGTTATTTGAAGAGCATGGACTAAGAAGCGTAGCTCCAATGGACTGCCATCTTGGGCTTGATGTCATTCCATTCGACATGACTGCGGATCTTCTCTTAAAATGCGCCTACTATGGACAGTACTGCTCATCATACAGCGCGGCTGAGAAGCTGTTCATGAAAGATTACCTGCATGTAGATGATGATACCATCAGGAAAGCCACTATCTATGTAGGAAAGCTGGTATTTGATGATATGACAGCCAAGGCAAACTCATTGTACGAGATGTATGAGAAAAGAGGCTTTCTCCTGGACTCCAATACAGAACGAAAGGATGGCGTTCTCTATGTCGAATATGATGGGGCGGCAATAAATACGCGTACAAAAAACAGCGATGGCTCTGCCTGGAGGGAGCATAAGATGGCAGTGTGCTTTTCAAGCGATGACATCAGAAGGAACAGCAAGCCGAACGGGAAAGGAAGCAGCATCAAGGTCATCGGAAGGGACTATGCCGGGTTCATAGGAAGCGCTGATGAATTCAAGAAATACCTTCTGCTCTGTGCAGTAGAGCATGGCTATGGCAGATACAAGGATACGGTAATCATAACGGATGGAGCTGTATGGATAGAGAGAATTGCCGATGAGATGTTTGACTCTCCTGTCATGATACTGGACCTTTACCACGTCCTGGAGAAGATTGCCCTTTATGGTACTGACATGTTTGGATCAGATACTGAAGGCTACAGAGAGTGGTATTCAGAAATGAAGGAACTGATCTGCAACGGGAAATGGAAGGAGGTGCTTAAAAAGCTTAATCCTAAGGCTACCTATGGACAGTGCAATCTCTATAATTACATAAAGAACAACGGCTATAGAATGAACTACCCTGATTACAGAAAGAAGGGATACTTCATAGGCAGCGGGATGATAGAAAGCGGCAATAAGTCAGTGCTTCAGAAGAGGATGAAGCTTGCCGGAATGAGATGGAATGTAGAGCCGGCACAGTATGTGCTTTCTCTCAGGATGAAGGCTGAAAGCGACAGATGGGATGATGTTCAGAGACTCGTGTATTCCACTCTCTATCCAGCTACTGAATAAGGGTGTAATTTTCAAAAAACCAAAGTTTAAAAGTTACACCCGGCAATCCCGACAGCTATTGCCGTGATTGCCAGCCTTATGATACTAATTACCAAATCTAAGATTTCATAATTGTCCATAGGCTGCCTCCTCTTCGTTAAGATCTGGAGGCCCAGGCCTTATATGTCTCTAGGACATGAAGACGAATAAACGCCTGCTCAATATAGAGTACCTTTGTTGATTGTACACTCTGATGCAGTATGAGGCAGGAGATGACTAAAGAGAGGTTATTCTTGCTTAAGGCTGCCTGGTGATAAACTCTACATAATCTCTATCTAAACCAGGAGTTTAGAAAGGTGCTCTTATATATACTGAATAAGAGCTATGAGAGAAGAAGGCAGGATAAAAAGAATTAATGAGGCCATAGTCAGGATGAGGGGGCTGATAACCTTAATCATTGTCCTTATAACGCTTCTCTTTCTCTTCTCTCTTTTATCATCAGGCTTTAACAAGGACGCTCTCTTAACAGAGAGAAGAGAAACGGAGATGACTGAAAGCCCCGGGCGCAGGGAGGCAGAGGGAAGTGCCGGATGGAAGGCAGAGGGGGATAGCGAAATTCCTTCAAGCCTCAGAAGGGGCATCAAGGCTGCAAGCTTTCCATATGAGTATATCGTATTGTTTACTTCTGGCGAGCTATTCACACCTGAAGTGCTCACTCTCATTTCATCTGTAAAGGAAAAGATTGCAACGCTTGATTTTATCGGGCCGGTTCTCTCACCATTCGATATTGTCACAGCAGAGAAGTCTGGCTCGCGCATAAGATTTCTGAAGATGAGCCCTGTAAGAAAGGCCGGTGCATGGACTGAGGAGAGTGCATCAGATTTTAAGGCGCGCCTGGAATCTGATACTATCGCAGAGGGCTTTCTATATGCTATGACAGGCCCTTCTCTTGCCATCTATGCAAGAACTGCAGAGCTAAGCGCCGCTGAAGTTAAGGTCCTCACTTCAATCGTGAGTCCCTTAAGGGAATACGGGCGCGTGGCAATAAGCGGAAGCAGCGTTATCAAGGCATATATGAGCGCAAGGATTATAAGGCTCTCTGTTGCGGTTTTCATTTCATCGCTTTTAATAGCATCTGGCATTCTCGCCATTATGTATAGAAGTGCGTCAATGGCAGCAGCATCAGTGCTCTATGCCTTTATTACGCTTATATGGACAGCAGAAAGTTCGCATCTTCTTGGCTTTAAGATGACGCTTATATCTTCTCTTCTTCCCGCCCTGATCATGATATTCTCCCTTATAATCCTTACTGAGAGAAATATTAAGAAGAGAGCTTTAATTACAGCGCTTTCTCTCATGTGCATTCTTTCATCGCTTCTAATAAGGAGCGCGGAGTTAAGGGAATTCTTTTTCTCCCTTGCGCTCTCTCTCATTTATGCCTTTTTACTCTCTTTCTTCTTCATTCCCGCTTTTTTAAAAAGTGTTTCTCTTTTGCCAGGGCTTTGCTTGAAAGCAGGCTTAAATGGAAAGAGGCACTCATATCTTTTAATGCTTCTTTCATCTCTTATTATCGCAGCAGGGCTCTTTTCTTTAATGAGAGTGGGCTTTTCAGGATTCTCGCTAAAGAATTTTTCAAAAAGTGATGAAGTAATAGAGGACTCTGAGTACACAGCGCGCGTAGTTGGAAGAGACTCTCTTGCTGCTCTCTTGAGAGCCCCGGATGAGAGCGAGTCTTTCTTTTTAGATCTTGAGAATATCATGAAGGTGTATGCATACGAGGATGCGCTCTCTTCCTCTGGAAATGGAGAAGTCAAGATAATCTCATTCAGCCAGTGTGCATCATTTTTGAATTCCGTGTTCTATGAAAGGGATGGCATAAATGAAGAGAGCAGGGGAATAGTCAATCTTCTTTTCAGGATTATGAGCATGAGGCTTGATAGAGCAGGATCCTCTTACATGACTCTTATAAACAATGATGCATCAGAGCTTGTTCTCTTTATAAAGGAATATGACTCATCTGATGATAGTGCCAAAGAGCTTGGCAAAATACTTTTTGAGAACATGCACTTTCTTCCAGAAGGAGTTGAAGTGAGGATATTAAAAGACTCTTCAGATACATCCGGTATGCATAGAGGAGTATATACATCCCTTTTGCTTCTTCTTTCTCTTATAGTGCTATCAAGCGCTGTTATTCTAAGGGAGGTAAGAAGAGCTGTAAAGGCAGCTCTTGCAGTGAGTCTTGCAGTGCTTGCAGGTGCCATAGCGCTAAGCATAACAGGGCTTGATGATGTTGGTCTTACAGCATTCTATGTGCTTTCTGCAATATGCCTTCCTGCATCTCTTATAGTACTCAAAGCAGAAAGCAAAGAAGAGAGAGAAAAGGGATTATCAAGGGCCATGGAAATCGTGATTATCACTGCGCTTTTATCCCTTTCGCTTTTCTTCTCTGACTACAAGAGCATAGCGCACTACCCGGTTATCATTATAATCTCTCTCATTGCTTTTGCCTTTATAAGCCTTTCTATCCTTAGCTCTAAGAAGGATCAGTAAGAGCTTTTTTCCTCTGGTTATAGCTTATGATGTGCGCACTTGAAAAGACAATCTGTGCACTTGCTGAGCTCAGCCTCAGCATATTGACCCCAGCAATCTCTGTAAGCCCCTGAACAAAGCAGGTAAGAACAAAGCAGAGGATGAATGAGTTTAAAAGCCTTTCTGTGTAACTCTGCTCTTTTTTAATCATGTTCTTTCCTGCTATATAGAGAGTGTACATATAGCAGGATGAGAACATAATGAGGGCAGGTGCTCCGGAAAATGAGAGAAGCTAAAGGAACATATTGTGTGCATGAGGCGCAATTTTCTCACTGAGAAGCTCTATATTGTAGCCAAAGAGGCGATGAGCTTTTCCAAGGCTATATGCCACTTTAAAGACTTCATCCCTTGAGGATGCAGTTTTAAGAGACTCAGCTCTTAAAACTGATGTGGCTATGTAAGAGCGCAAAGGCCGAAAAAGGTAAGTGGCAGCAAGCAGGATGGCAATAACAAAAAAAGCTGAAGCGGCTATAATCAGAGCCATCTTCATCTTCTCTTTATTTTCCTTGTTAAGAAAGAAGAAGAAGATGATGTAATAGCTAAGGAGGAAGAACAGAATTGAGACCATCTTTGTCCTGCTGTTTGCAGCAATGAAGATAAGGCAGCCTGATAAAGTCATATTGATGCCTGATAGGGCTTTCCATTTCCCGCCCTGCTTTTTCTCAGAGACTAAATAAAATGAAAAGAGTGCAGCAATCAGGGAAAACTCAGCTGTTCGGGTGGTAGCCAAGGCCGCTTATCCTTCCTCTCATGTCCCCATGCGCTGCGATGAAAATCCAGCGCACGCATTCAGGCATCTTCATTACAGCATCAGGAAAGAATGCTGTAAAGTGAGCAGATGCTAGAGATGAGGCCATCACGATTCCAAGTACACTCAGGCTTTTTGCTAAAGATGTAAAATCGCGGATGATCTCAACATTCTCGCGCACGTAGAGTGAGATAAGAGAGAGGATGAATAGCTCAAGAGCGATGAAAGAAAATAATCATGGCTTCCGTTGATAATAACAGCTGCAAGAGAGTAGCTGTAGTAAGCAGATACAAGGAAGAAAACAGGGCCCTTTAGAATAGACGCGTGTTCAGAGCAAAACAATGCCATAGAGAATGAGCATGTAGTGAAGAGCAGAGAGAGAAAAAAAGTAGATGTTGAACAAGAGGATTGCTGCCAGAGTTACTGTAAAGACTATGTATGTGTGTACATCGTATAGGAGCTTATTTTCCCTTCCTTTCATCGCTTGCAATCTTACACATCAGCTTTAGTCTATTTCAAGGATATCGCCATCTGCGTTTTCAAATATAAGGGTATCGCTTTTCATATAGAGAAGTATGCCCTGGTGCTTAAACATTCCATCAGTGTATGTGAAAGTAAAGGCATAGCCATGCCTTCCGTCAGAAAAGAGAGCATCGAGCGCTAAGTCCTTTTTCCTGAACTCAACGCTTGTGATATCAGGGACACTGAAGAAGCTTTCAACTGTTACTCTCTGCTTTTTATCAATACTCCAGGTTGTATTGTTTAAGTATGAAATGAGTTCATATGCTTCTTCTATAGAGTAAAGGGGTGCCTCTGCAACAGAGGAAGCATAAAAGAATGAAATGAGGCAGAGAGCCAATATAAACACGCCTGATATCACTAAAGCCTTGATCAGCGCTTTCTTCTCTTCTTCTTTTTCCATACGTGCTGATTATATCCACTATTATTAACGCCTGGCTCTACAAGATATATGACTCTTTCTCTCCCTTTTCCTCCTTTTAATGTGTACCACATTATCACTCGCATCGCGGCCAGATTCAGTCATATATCTTGTAAATGCCAGCATCTTTTTCCTCAGTTAAGCTTCTTTCTCAGAAGGAGGACAAGTCATGTCTGAAAAAGAAGAGAGAAGCCAGGAGCTTCTTGAAAAGGTTACAGAGGAAGTACACATGCTGTACTCGCTTGAAAAGGACGTTGCCGCTTTGAAGGAAAGCGCTGCAAGCGTATGCGCACTAAAGGAGGAATTAAAAGCGCATAATGAGGAGAGAGAAAGAGTGAAGAAAGCATTAATCAAGGCAAGAAAGATAGCAATATCGGTACTTCTTGCAGCCATTATAGGAGCACTTGCATTTACGCTCATTAGCTGCGACTGCATCTATTCAGAGATCAGTTCCCTTTATGGCGAGATAGAAGAGGCAATGAATATCGCAGGAACAAGCTGGATACGCTTCAGCAGCGACGCGCCATACGTCACGCTTGAATTCAGCGAAGATGGAAATACGTGCATAGCATACGACTCATCGCGCTGGCCAACAGAGGGCTCTGTCATCTTTGACAGGATCATCTTTGATGGGGCAATCTATACATTCTCGCGTCTTGGCTCCACGCTGACGCTTGAAAAAGATAATGCTGCATACTCTTACACACTCAACTCTGATTAAATCTTCTTCCCATCCCCTCAAACGGGATGGGGACTTATAAAAAGACAACAAAAGGAAAAGGCACTTGACGAAAAACACATAGTAAAATAAAAAAATGCTTGCCAAAGCGCTAATTCCATGCTCAAATGGATGTAAGGCAAGATTTTAGAGTAAATAAAGTAAACCTGGGGCAGGACGACAGTTTTCTGGCAGTTCAGACGATATATGAAAGATAGCTTTACTGCGTCCTGCCCCTTTTAATAAATCAAACGCAAAAATAATAAAATTTATAAATCCGGAAAAAAATTCTTGATGGAAAAATAAAAAAATAAAAGTTTTTCTTGCAAAATATCCAAAACCATGTTTAGACTGATTAAAAGAGGAAGGTAAAAACAGTTTGTAACAAGGAGAAAAGATGAGATCAGGAGGAAGAAAAATCCTTTTTGATTCAGCTGTAAAGAAAGCAGGCCTTTCTTGCAGCAACAGCCCGGCACCTGAGAGGGGAAGCCCGAGAAAAGCTTAAGGACGGGTTTATATGAGACTATATCTAGGCAGGTCGTCAGTTATCTGGCAGTTCATGGAAAGCAATACAAAGACTCCTGACGACCTGCCTTTTTGCATGCCGCAAGAGATAAGGATTTCCAGACATACATTCGAAAGAGATAATCAAATTTATTAATGTGATAGGGATTATTGAGTGAAAAGAAATAAAAATAAAAAAATTCTTGCAAAAAGCTCTAAAGCATGTTTAAATTGTAGTATGGGTAGTAAGTTCAAAGACCCCCCTGATTGTTAATCAGGCAGTCTTAATAAAGTCCTTAGAGACCATAAATGAACAAAATTACTAAAAGGAGGAATGATGCAGCGCAAAGAGAAACTAAGAATCAGCATCATGCTTTCCATCGCATTGGTTGGCCTCAAGGCCAAATCGGCTTTAAGAAAAGCCGATCTCACATTATCATTCCTGACACTTACGAAGGATGGTCTGGATATTAATCCGAGGATTAATAACCTTTCGCGGCTTTGTACAGAGTCGCTTGGAATCTATCCCTCGGACTTGTTCCATCCTGCTCTGGACAAGGAGGGCACGAAGAGGCTTCCCCATCCTCCGCGTAAGGAAGTTCTGGGTTGTTTTTCTATCATCGATGAGGATTTTGCCCTTGCATTTAAAAACCTCCTCGATAAGAAACTCTTTGTAAAGACATTCAGGTATGAAACCTACTATGGCCTTACAGCAAAGCCCGGCTGGCCTCAGAGAATCCCGACAGTGCTTGCAACAAAGAACTATCTGAGCCTCCAGAACATCAGCCTCTATGAATTCTTCAAGCATGTTGAGGAAATCGCGTGGGCGCGCATCAGGAAAGAAAGGGCAAAGAGTAATTAGGAAGCACACCTTTGCCAGGTGGGGCAAATAAGCCCCACCTCCCTTCTTTCAAATAAACTGTTGGACAGATGAAGAGAAAAAGTATATCCTTTCCTTGGCATGAAACGACAGGCTCTCAGAGAGGAAAAGAAGTCCGCTTCTTACTCTCGTGTTTCGTTTTCTACTTTGGTTTTATTTAACGGGGTAAGGGGGAAAGTCTACCATAATGAAGCTAAGCAGATGAGGATAAAGTGAAAGAAAAGCTCTTTTATTCGTTTGTTAAAAGAAGTTTTGACATACTCGCATCATTAGCAGGAACAATCGTTTTAATTCCATTTGTAATAGTAGTAGGCATAGCCATTAAGATTGAGGACGGAGGCCCCGTTTTCTTCACGCAAGAAAGGATCACTAAAGGCGGAAGGCCCTTCAAGCTCTATAAGTTCCGCTCCATGATAGTCGGCGCTGAGAAGATGCGCGACAGCATGGAAAAAGAGAACGAAATGGACGGACCTGTATTCAAGGTCAAGAATGATAAAAGAATAACTAAGGTCGGACGCTTTATAAGGAAAACCAGCATAGATGAGCTTCCTCAGGTCCTTAATGTGCTCAAAGGAGACCTGTCTATAGTAGGGCCAAGACCAGCGCTTCCTAAGGAAGTTGAGCAGTATGATGCTAAGGCCATGAAAAGGCTTGAAGTAAAGGGCGGCCTTACATGCCTCTGGCAGATACAGCCAAGGAGAAATGAGATAACATTC
>CAZHQL010000068.1:0-9376 GCA_964534915.1 uncultured Spirochaetaceae bacterium
AATCTGATATATCATTCCAGATAGAACAAGGAGTTATATGGCAGAAGGTGAAGAGAAGATTTTAAAGCTTGTCTTAGAGGGTAAGAATGCTCAAGAGGTTTTTGAGGCTTTTGGACTTGATCTTCCTCAATTCCGCCTGACTTGCTTGCGCTCGCTGAATTCTACAATACTGCTATCTGCAGCCTTTCCTCTCTTGCTCAAGCTTCTGTAGCAAAGATAAGGAAAGCAGAATCCATGAGGAGGAAAGAGGCACAGGGTAAGCTTACTAAATCTCTTCAGACCAAGCTGAATAAGTAGCCACACCAATATATTCACTCGGTTACATCATGTGAAGGAGAAGCTCTTCTCCGTTTGCTTTCACTCTGCCTATCCAAATGATATCGTTCTCCTGCTCCCCTTATTTCTGGCGATAAAAGATACAGATCAGGCTCTAATTGCCATACCAAGCGCTATCTTATACAATAATTATAGTTGTATTAATTGTTTTACTATTATTAATTATAATATTATATAGTCTCTATATAATTACACATATTTATCATATAACTTTAATTTTATTTTAAAGTATTACCATGCAGTTTTAATACTAAATATTTATGTTTATATTATAAAACGATAGAAGTGCAAATAACTGTATGAATGATTCTTGATTTCACCCTTAATCTGCACCTCACACTTGTCTTTCCTTAGAAGAATGACTAAGGATATATCGCGCCATTAAACACAGCTTATTTTTGTTGACAATTTTCAAATATAAGTAAAAATCTATCTTTGATAAGATAAACGGAGGAAAAACAAATGAAATTCGAAGGGTGCTATCCAACAATGATTACACCATTTAAGGAGAATGGAGAAGTTGATTACCAGGCTGCGGAGAATCTCGTAGAGTGGTACATTGAACATAAGGCAAGCGGAATATTTGCTGTCTGCCAGAGTTCAGAGATGTTCTTTCTCACTTCAGAAGAGCAGGTAAAGCTTGCAAAGACAGTTGTTGATGCTGCAGAGAAAAGAATCCCTGTAGTTGTATCCGGGCATACAGTGAGGAACACGGACGCGGCAATAGATCATATGGCTAAAATGTCTGAAACCGGGGCTGATGCTGTTGTTCTTGTAAGCAGCATGCTTGCAGAGAAAGATGAAAGCGATGAGATTCTGAAGGCAAATGCGGATAAAATATTCACATCTCTTCCTGATGTAGTTTTTGGAATATATGAGTGTCCTTTCCCTTACCTCAGGCTTCTTTCTGAGGACTTTCTCCACTGGCAGGCAAAATGCGGGAATCTGAAGTTCATAAAGGATGTAGCCTGCAGTGAGGTGCTTGAAAAAAGGAGAGCAGAAATTGTAAAAGGCACTCCCCTTGCACTATTTAATGCAAATACATCTACACTTCTTTCATCCCTTGAGTATGGCTATGAAGGCTACTGTGGCGTAATGGGTAATTTCCATATTGACCTTTATGACTGGCTATTCAGGAATTATAAGAAGGATGCAAAGACAGCAAGAGAGCTTCAGGATTTTCTGACTCTTGCGGCAGTTCTTGAGGCGCGAGCATATCCGGTGAGTGCTAAATGGTACCAGAGTGAATACGGGGTTAAGATGAGCATCAATACAAGAAGCAAAGACAGCTCAATTCTCAATGAAAATGCCATTCATGAAATAGTGTCTCTCAAGAGAATGGAAGACAAATGGAGAAAGAAGCTTAACATATAGGGATTTTCAGATACAGCCCATAGGCCTTGCATATCTTCCTCCTTCCATTTTTCATACAACTCACAAATTTCTGGAAAACTGAGTCAAAAAATGGAGAACTGAGACTGTACAACGGAGAAATTTGAGTTAAAGTTGATGAATAGGAAAGGAGGAAAAATGAAGGTCAAACTAACAAAAAACAAGGTTGCAGAAGCATCTGTCAGCACTAAAAATGAAATCGATGTCAAGAAACCTCCTCTTCTGAAGACCCTGAAGAAAGAGAAGTATCTGTACATACTGATGATTCTGCCAATAGCCTACTATCTGATATTCAAGTACGGTCCCATGTACGGGATTATCGTAGCATTCAAGAATTACAATATCGTTCGAGGAATCTGGAACAGTCCATGGGCGGGCTTCAAGTGGTTTGAACGCTTTTTAACCGATCCTTATTTCTGGCAGGTCGTGCGAAACACCTTCCTCTTGAGCCTGTATAATATCGCATGGAGTTTCTCATTCCCCATTATCATTGCGATTCTTCTTAATGAATGCAGAAACGCTGGATTCAAAAGAGCCATACAGTCAGTTACATACCTTCCACACTTCATCTCAACTGTTGTTGTCTGTGGAATGCTTGTAAACATGCTCGCCAGTGATGGCCTTGTAAATCAGATTGTCGTAGCTCTCGGTGGCCGCATTACACAGTATCTGATGTATCCGCAGTATTTCAGGACAATCTATATTGCTTCTGATATCTGGCAGAAAGCCGGATGGACTGCCATTATTTACCTTGCAACCCTTACCTCAATAGATTCTGCAGTTCTTGATGCAGCGACTATTGATGGTGCTAACAGGTGGCAGAGGATAAGGCATATAACGCTTCCGACAATATCACCTACTATTGCAACATTGCTCATCATGGATGTTGGTAAAATGATGAATCTGGGCTACGAGAAGGTACTCCTTCTTTACAATGGAAGCACCTATGAGACTGCAGACATCATTTCCACATATGTATACCGGAGAGGTATTCTTGAAAACAGCTTCAGCTATGCTACCGCTGCTGGCCTCTTCCAGTCGGTTGTTGGAATTGCACTGCTTCTGATAGCAAATTCCATTTCGAAGAAACTAAGTGAAACCAGCTTATGGTGAGGTGATGATATGATCAGCGGAAAATTCAAGCTCAAGACAAGAACAGGAAGCAGACTGTTCGACATAATCAACAATCTGATTCTCCTCCTTCTGGGATTCATTACGCTTTATCCGGTCTGGTATATAGTAATTGTATCCTTCAGCGATGCCTTGCACATCGCAATGGGAGACATATCATTCTGGCCTAAGGGATTCAACACTGAAGCCTATAAGATCGTCTTTGATAACGACAGGATCTGGAGGGCCTATCTTAATACGATTACCTATACGGTTTTCGGAACCTTCATCCAGGTTGCCATGACGGCAATGTGTGCATATCCCTTATCCCGTCAGGATTTCAGCGGAAGGAAGTTCCTCTCAGTTTTCATAACCATTACAATGTTCATCTCAACAGGAATGATTCCTCAGTACCTTATAGTCATGAACCTGGGGCTCATAAACACGATATGGGCAGTAGTACTTCCACCGGCTATAAGCACCTACAACATGATTGTCATGCGAACTGCATTCAAGGCCCTTCCTTCATCGCTTGTGGAATCAGCATATCTTGACGGGGCAAATGATATAACGATTCTTGTAAGGATTATCCTTCCGATATCAAAGGCCATTCTTGCAACGATTACCCTTTTTTATGCTGTAGAGCACTGGAACAGCTTCTTCACACCGATGCTGTACCTCAATGAGCAGCAGAAATATCCGTTGCAGGTTCTTATGAGGGATATTCTTATCGAGGGTGATATCGCGGGAAGCCAGGGAGACCTCTCAAACAGCATCAATGTTGTCTCCACTAATTTCAAATACGCTGTAATAGTTGTATCGATGGTCCCGATTCTGTTTGTCTATCCGTTCCTTCAGAAGTACTTCACAAAGGGAGTCCTTCTGGGAGCAATAAAAGAATAAAAGGAGAAAAAACTATGAGAAGAGTAAGCAACTTGGTAACGTTACTTATTGTACTGCTTCTGACAGCTTCTACTCTCTTTGCTGGTGGAAGCTCTGAGAGAGACGTGTTTGGCGATTATGAGAAGAAGGACACATGGCTTGTTGATGAACCTGTCATGATAACAGTTCTCACTGCAGACCATACCGTACAGCCTTTGAAGAACTATGCACCAGCACAGCAGGCTATATTTGAGGAAACCGGAATCAGGATTGAATTCCAGATTTCCCCTGCCTCAAGCTATGAGGAAAGAAAGAGCGTTCAGTTCGCAACAAACAACTGGCCTGATGTTGCCAGTGTTACAACAAGGGACGTAACGATGTATGCTCCAACTGGAATCTATGAGCCGCTTCTTCAGTATGTAAATGAAGAGACAATGCCGAATTTCTACAAGTTCTGGACCGAGTACGAGTCAGACGTGAGAAGGCTTCTGATTGAAGGCGATCTCTATGCATTCCCGAAGTTCCTCCGCGATGAGACAGCAAATGGATTTGGACCGATGATCCGTCTTGATCTTCTTGAGAAGCATGGACTTGAGATTCCTCAGACCTTTGATGAGATCATAGATGTACTTGCTGAGCTCAAGGCAATCTATCCTGATTCAATTCCTTACACAGGACGATACGGCACGGAGCAGCTTCTCAAGACAACATCATACATGCTTGGATCCGGCTATGGTCAGACAGGTATTTACTATGATCACGATCGAGGCGAATATGTATTCGGACCTGCGGATGAGAACTTCAAGGCAGTTCTTTCATGGCTTAACGAGGCCTATGAGAGAGGCGTTCTCGATCCTGACTTTGCAACAACGACTGCAGAGCAGATGGAATCAAAGCTCTCTTCCGGAAGATCATTCTTCTATCTTGACAACTCCGGATTCGGCGTTAACTACACGAAGACCCTCAGAAGGATCCCGGGCAATGAGGATGCCGTTATCCAGCTCATCCCGATTCCTGAGAACTCATTCGGAGTAAGGCGTGCAGTAAGCTACGACGAGCCCTTCTCTACAGATACCTTCTATGCCGTCAATTCTTCAAGCGACAAGAAAGATGTGGTTATCAAGCTCTTTGACTGGATGTACAGCCGCCGCGGTTCTGATATCACGAACTATGGAAAGGAAGGATACAGCTTCGAGTATGATGAGAACGGCGAGCCACAGTATATCCTCTCATTCTTGGAGCCATATAAGGATGCTTCCCCATCCAGCTACTACGCAGTATGGTCTGACCTTGGTGTCACAAAGGTTAATTTCAACGTATGGGCTATGAACACAAGACCATGGTTTGAAATCGAACAGGCACTTGGAAACTGGGATGATATCAACGAGCAGTACTGGTCAACAATTGCAAATGACCCGGCATATGTCGGCCCTGTTGCTGACCCGCCGCTCACAACTGAGGAAAGCGAGAGAGCTACAGATATTCTTCTCGAGCTCACGACATATCTTAATCAGCAGTACAATAACTTCATCATGGGAATCAGCCCGATTGATGACTGGGACAATGTTATTGAGCGCTGTGAAAGGATTGGCGTAAGGGAACTCGAGGAAATCTACAATAATGCCAATAGAAGAATTTCTGAATAAGGCAAGAAAATGATACAACACGGGAAAGCTGGCTTATTGACTAAAGGACAGTATAAAGTACGGGTTATCTTAGCTCTGTCCGTTATACTGGCTTTCTCGTGTATCGTTCTTACGATATTTTCCAATCATGAAATCAGGAAAGTAAGAGAACAATTCATAGAAAGGGCTGAATACCAGCTCAATACTACTGCTCAGACGATAGTCGAGCAGATTGAGTCCTCAATGCATTTTGGATCTGTAATACTCAATGAGAGTTCTGTCATTCAGTACTTTCATCCCCAGAGTCGGATTACAGACAGTGACAGGGCACATATGAGCGAAGTAATGAATGAGCTTGCACGACTTGAAAGTCTTTCAAGGTCATACATTCTTTCGCATTGCATATTCTTCCAGGGTGATGATTATGTCATAACTTCTGCCGGAACGTATTCTAAATCCCTCTACTTTGAGAGGATACTTAATCTATACGGCTATGACAGGATGCTCTGGGAGCAATTGCCTGCAAATTCGAAAATCATAGTTCCGATGACAAAGGCATCCACCAGAAATGCCGAGAACATCGATGTGTTATTAATAGCTACTACTCTCAGGCGCTACAACAGCACGCTTGTGCACCTTGTAGCAATTCCAATTGAGCGTTTTGACAGGGTGATAAACTCAAGCGGCTTTCCTGTTGAATACAGGTTAAGGGGAATGCGCGGGGAAATCCTTCTTGCATCCCCTGAGTTCAATGACGCAAGGTTTATTAACTCATACGTCTCACTCTCCACGGATTTTGGAAATTCCGGATACCAGTTCGACCTCTATATTGATAACTCAACGTATTACATAAATCTTGAGGCAACAGTCAGGACATACGTAATCCTGCTCATCACATTCCTTATAATAGGCGCTGCCCTCGTCTTCACGCTCTCAAGGGGAATCTCCCGCCCTATTACACGCTTAAACGATACTGTGAAATCGTTTGCCACAGGAAATAATGAAATAGAGAAGATTGAGAGCGGAGTCAATCATCTTATCATGCAGAATGAAAGACTTGAGTATGAATCAGTCTCAAACAGGCTTCTGCTCTGCTTTAACGGGATTATCAGGGATGAGGCAAACCTTGCGCTTGCACTAAAGAGAATATGGCCAAGTGAAAAGGAATTCCTGCTTCTCTGCATCCTCTCAGACTCTGATGAGAGTGACATCAAGGCAATTGCCTCGGATTTAGCCCTGCTCTTTGACGGGCCGACATGCATGCTCATTACGATTGAGTCAAACCTTATTGAGATGATTATCGGCATGGATAAAATACCTGAGGAAAGCATTCGCAGCATCCTCATGCAGGGATTAAGGGGAAAAAGTGCATTGAGAATCGGCATAAGCTATGCCGAAAGAGGCCTTAATAACCTCAAGATAGCGCATGAGGAGGCAATAAAGGCAATTCCACCGTATGATGAGTCTCTTAAGGTGGGAATCAGGACATATAATGAAATTGAGAGCGATGGCATAATTCACTTCACGATCAGCGATAAAAGAAGCCTTGCAAACATTATGGCAGCAGGCAGCCGGGAAGAATTCGAAGAACACCTCAATGCCCTGATTGCAAGGAACATAAACAATAATGTTAATTCAGCTGCGCTATGTGAGCTCTTGCAGCAGATTCTGCTCCTTGGCAGGAACACGATGGAAATACAGGCTCACTCAGCGGATGAAATTGCCCTCCTTCCTCAGTTCATAAAGAGCCTTTCAGGCAGGCACGAAGAATATGAGATGGAAGCGCTTGTCACAAGGACTATCTCATTGATGCTTGAGATCCAGAGAATTGCCTTTCCAAAGAACGAGGAAGGAAAGGGAAAGACGCTTCAGATCAGGAAATACATCAATGAGAACTATATGAATGAGCTCAGCCTCGACATTATCGCAGATCACGTGAGAATGTCACCTAAATATGTTTCCCATATCTTCAAGGAAGAAAACGGGGAAAACATTTCTGATTACATAGTCAGAACCCGTGTTGATATGGCTAAGAACCTTCTTGTCTCAACGAACATGAAAATCGGGGACATAGCCGCCTCTGTCGGCATTCAGTCAAGGGCAACATTCCTCAGAGTCTTTCAGAAACTGGAAGGAATCTCGCCATCAGAATACAAGAACATTAAAAAAAGGAGCAATATACATGAAAGCAGTTAACGCAAAAAGAGAATTCGTAGTGCCACTTGAAAAAAGGATTACAGACAGCGCTCATGCATCCACCCTCCTTAAGATGAAGGACGGTTCTGTGCTTGCAGCATGGTTCGGCGGAAGCTGGGAAAAGGATCCGAACGTCAATATCTATATGGCAAGACGCGGCATAGACGGCCTCTGGCAGGAGCCATATGAAATTGCAGGATTTACAGAAGAAGCTGCATGGAATCCCGTGCTCTTTAGATGCCCTGATGACTCAGTCATGCTTTTTTTCAAGTCAGGAGCAGAAATCCCAGAGTGGAAAACATATTACAGGCGCTCTTATGATGAGGGCCTTACATGGACGGATTCTGAAGAGCTCGTTCCTGGCGACACCTCTGGCGGAAGGGGCCCTGTTAAAGACAAGCCGATTCTCCTTTCTGACGGGAAAACCATACTGGCGCCTGCCTCAATGGAAAGCCCGAATACATTCGACAGCTTTGTTGATATATCAACAGACAATGGAAAGACATGGAAAAAAAGCAAGACAATTCCAATCCGCCATGTAAAATTCATACCAAGCATGGTTGACCAGCCATACAGCAAATACAGATGCTTTGGCCTTGGCGTCATACAGCCAACGCTCTGGGAAGATAGTGGTGGCGTTATCCACGCATTCATGCGCTCAACTTCCTCTGCAATATTTACAAGCGTTTCGCACGATAAGGGCGAGTCCTGGGAGCTTGCGTATGATTCGGGCCTTCCAAACAACAACAGCGGCATAGACCTTGTAAGAACAGAAAATGGCTTTCTGTATCTCTGCTATAACCCGAATGAGAACCTGCCCTGCTACACCCGGGGATCAAGAACTCCTCTTGTAATTGATTTCAGCAAGGACAACGGCCTTACATGGGAGCGCCTGATAACACTTGAAAGCGAAGAGGGAGAATACTCATATCCAGCTATCATAGCAGATGGCAATGATAAGCTCATGGTGACATATACATACAAAAGGGAAACAATCTGTTTCTGGCAGATTAATCTCAGCTTATAGGAGAAGTTAATTATGTCAAAACCTAATATTCTGGTCATCGGAAGCTTTGTGATGGACCAGATTGCAACTACTTCCGTTTTTCCGAGGGAAGGACAGACAGTCCTTGGAAGGACATTTTCCAAGGCCCCGGGGGGAAAGGGTGCAAACCAGGCAGTACAGATGGCCAGGCTAGGGGCGGATGTGACGCTCTGCGGAAAGCTCGGAAGGGATTCTAACGGAGAAGAGATGCTTAAGGTCTGCAGGGAAGCAGGAATAGATACGAGTCATATCTCTTACGATGATAAGGCGGCCTCCGGCTGTGCTGTCATAATCCTTGAAGAGCGTCCAGAGGTATCAAATCAGAACAGGATTATCGTAATCCCCGGAGCAAATAAGACTTTCACATCTGCGGATGTTGCATTCCTTGAGAATGAGATATCCAAGTACGACATGCTCGTACTGCAGCTTGAGATTCCAATGGAAGTCAATCTTTGCGCTGCTAAATATGCGAAGGCAAACGGGGTGCCTGTATTGCTTAACTCTGCACCGAGTGCACCCCTTCCTGATGAGCTTCTCTCGTGTCTTACATACATATCTCCTAATGAGAGTGAGGCAGAGGATTTAACTGGCATAAAAATCAGGAAAAGTGGAACTCTCGTTAATGAGGAGGATGTTAAAGAGGCAGTGAAAGCCTTACAGGCAAAGGGTGTTGAGAATGTCCTTATAACGCTTGGAACGGCAGGAGCAGCCCTGGCTCTTAAGGATAAGCTTTATTTCAGCCCTGCAATAGGTGGCGATGCAGTTGACCCGACTGCCGCCGGGGACTCAT
>CAZHQL010000069.1:0-9278 GCA_964534915.1 uncultured Spirochaetaceae bacterium
GTCATAGGTTTTCTTTATGGGCATAAACAAGGCAACCGGCCCCCCGATTTGAGGAAGCATAAGCCTTAACCTTGGAGGGCGCTCTCAACTAAAGTTTGCGTTTCTTTTCGAATTTTGTCTAGTCTTTCCTTTTTTTGCACACACCTGAAGAGCTGAACCTTGAGATTGTGCTTTCCTGCTCGAATTTCCTGTCATAAAGCAGTGCGGCAATAAGAATCACAAAGCATGATCCGGCATTGTGCACGAGTGCTCCGGTTGTGGGTGTAAGCACTTGCATCAGAGATAGGACTATTGCCACGAAGTTTATGCACATGGAAAGAGTAATGCTTGCCTTTATTGTCTTTACAGTTGCAGCAGAGAGCCTCTTAAGATACGGGATTTTCGAGATATCATCACTCATAAGGGCAATCTCCGCTGCATCTATTGCAATGTCGCTTCCCATGCTTCCCATTGCAACGCTCACATCGGCTGTCTTCAAAGCCGGTGCATCATTGACGCCGTCTCCTATCATAGAGACCTTGTGCCCTTCTCTCTGCATCTCTTTAATGCTCTCTACCTTTTCTTCCGGCAGAAGTTCTGAGAAAACTTCCCTTATGCCGGCCTTTCTGGCAAAATACTCAGCTGTTTTCCTGTGGTCCCCTGTAATAAGGACAGAATTCGTGCCCATACGAGAGAGGCTCAAGACCATGTCCTTTGCATCCGGCCTCAGCACATCAGAAAGTGCAATCAGTCCAATACACCTTTCTCCTTCAGCTACGAGAATGGAGGCCTTACCCTCTGCGCGAATGCTTTCAAGTGCATTTTGCACCATGTCATCAATAAGGACTCCATTTTCTTCAAGGAATTTCTCATTTCCACAAAGAAGATTCTTTTTACCCACAATGGCCGCAATGCCCTTTCCTGCAGTCATCCTGAATTCTGATGAGTCCATTATCTTTCTTCCCTTTTCCTTTGCCTTTGCAACAATTGCCTTTCCAAGAGGATGCTCGCTTTTGGCCTCTGCAGAAGCTGCAAGAGAAAGAAGATCAAGTTCATCCCTTGATTCATCAAAGGAAATCACATCGCTTACATCCAGGCGTCCATAGGTCAGGGTGCCTGTTTTATCAAAGGCAACTGTATCAACCTTGCCCATCTTCTCCAAAGCCTCTCCTGACTTGATAATAACCCCGTGCTTCGTTGCCTGAGCTATTGCTGCCATAATGGCAGTAGGAGTTGCAAGCACAAGGGCACATGGACAGAAGACAACAAGCACGGTTACAGCCGTTATGATATTTGAAGTAAAGACATAGGAGAGAATTGCAATCATCAAGGCAACAGGAACAAGGTAGCTTGCAACCCTGTCGGCTATCCTCTGCATCGGCGCCTGATTGTTCTCTGCCTCCTGAACCATCCGGATAAGCCTTTTAAGCGAGCTGTTTTCCCCTACCTTTGTTGCTCTGATATCAATAGAGCCAAAGCAATTGATCGTGCCGCAGAAGACATCATCACCCACTCCCTTGTCCACAGGAAGGGACTCACCAGTCATGATTGACTGGTCCACAGAGGTCTCTCCGCTTATAATCGTTCCATCAACAGGGATTGCTTCCCCTGGAAGGATGCGGAGAACATCGCCCTGCATGATCTGATCCGCTCTTATCATCTCTTGCTTTCCATCCTTAAGTCTGCGGCCCTCTGCGGGAGCAAGGGAAATAAGCCTTTTAAGGCCCTTTTTAGCCCTGTTGGCAGTAGCTTCTTCTAAAAGCGCTCCGATTGCCATTATGAATGCTACCTCTCCTGCTGCAAAGAGGTCTCCAATGGCAATGGATGAAAACATGGCAATGCAGATTAAAAGCGCAGATGATATCTTGCTGATGCCCTTGTTGTGTATAATCCTCCAAATTGCAAGGTACAAAAGAGGAATGCCGCTGATTAAAATTGTCACCCATGCAGGATCAAAGGGGAAAAAGGCAATGTGTACTTCCTTTCCTGAGAGCTCTGCCTTCACATGGGGAATGAAATCAAGAAGCAGGAATATACCCGCTGCTATCGTCATAGGCAGACCGGAAAGGAAATCATTTATCCTCTTAAGCATCATCAAACCTCCAGAGAAAGCAGGATTTCAAACATATCTCTTTCATGCTAGAGAGGAAGGGGGCAAAATTCAATAGCCAGTTTCGCTCAGGCTCATTGTGTCCTTCAATGCGTGATAAAGCGACTGGCCCTCCGATTTGAGGAGGCATAAGCCTTAACCTTGGAGGGCTCTCTCAAGCAATATTCAGAATTTGCCCAGATTGCTACTTCCTTCCAGAAACAGAGAACATAAACTTGTTCCTTGAGACCTTAACGTCCTTAAAGCCCTCTTCCTCCATTGCCTCTTTTATCTCATCAGGAGTGTATGCTCTCATTCCAGGGATAAAGTTCTCCCAGTGCTTCTCAGGGTCCCCTGGATCGTTTATGACTACGAACAGGCCATTCTCTCTGAGCGTTCTTTTAACTTCTTTAAAGCACTTGTTCAGATCTTTCCAGAAATAAACAGTCTCAAAAGCTGTTGCAAGTGCTATGGAATTGTCATTCAGGGGAAGGCTCTCAGCACTTCCAAGGAGGACTTCACATCTCTTTCCCAAATGCTTTTTATTCGTCTTCCTTGACTTTGCAACACTTGTACTGGATATATCAACACCATAGACAAAGCCATTTCTGGAGCGCTCTAATAATCTCCTGATATTAAAGCCCCCGCCGCACCCGATATCAACAAGAAGGCCTTCATCTGGAACTCTGAATTGAGTAAATGCCCATTTAGCCATCGGGCCGTGCCCGATGTTCATCCCAGAGAGCATGAGCTTTCCAATAAAGCCCTGAGGATTTCCAAAATTATCCTTGACTGACATATCTATTTCTTCTCCTTATTCCTATTGATAGCCCATGCCTTGCGTAAACACAGGAGGCCATGGGGAAAGAAGCGGCGCACCAGGCTTTACGCTGAAGTCACAGTATTCTCCTGTAAAACATGTACTCCTGCGATAAAGCGGCACGCCCACCACAGAAAACATCGCATAGTCTAAGTTGCAGAGGTATGGCATATATTCCTCGTATCCATATTTCTTTGCAAAATCAGAAACAGGACACACAAGAGTATGGTAAGTAAACGCGCATCCCTCTGCAGGAATTTCCTGCGTCATTGTCACAAAGCTGCCAGGATTTTTCAGTGCATTTTCCCTGTTAGCGCGGTCCTTTTTTTTGCACATCTTCGCAGTAAGGCGCGGGGATGAGAGTATCTTTTTCATCAACGCCCTGACTGGGCCCGGAAATGCCTTGATCTTTCTCTCATAGGAGATAACCATCAGGTAAGCAGAGTCCTCAAGCGTTACTCCATATCCCTTCAGGACCTCCCCCATCGCAACAAAGATATAGGCACCTGTGAGGTTCTTAGTGCCTCCTACATCGTCTCCCCCGATGTAAGGAAAATGCTCTAAGAGGTTCTTTTCATAAAAGTCCCAGATTTCTTCCCATACAGCGCTGTAGGGCTTTTTAGTCTTCTCTTCGAGCTCTGCCTTCAAAAAGCAGATATAACGCTCAGTGCTCTTTTTTATCTTGCCTTTGTTCTTCAGATAATACTCATTCATATCTCTTTCCTTTCAGAAGAAGCATATGTAGAAGTTAGCATAAACTAACATACCTTTCAACATTTTCTTTCCCCTCCTTTTCATTGAGAGGTGAATCGTGCTTGATAATATTACTCAAATAGATTTGAGTGAAATTTATTTGAGTAAAGAGGTATTGTATGTGGGCTGGAAGAAAAAAGGAATGTGCACAGCTTGAGAACTTTATCAGAGGAGAAAAAGAGAAAGCTGCGCTTTTATACGGCAAGAGGCGCATAGGAAAAACAAGCCTTGTTAAAAAGGTACTGGGCGATACAGGCATCGGCTGCCTTTTCTTTGAAGCCTTAGAGGGAAACTACTCTACAAACCTTGATCTTTTTACATCAATGCTCTCAGAAAGGCTTTCCATGCCCCTTGGCACCTACAAGAGCTTTATTGAAGTCTTCTCGCTTCTTAAGATGAAAAAAGAGAGCCTTGTCATTGTCATAGATGAGTATCAGTACATAAAGCAGGCAAAAGTCAAGAATGAAGTTGACTCGGAGTTCAAGCAGGTAATAGATAATCTTCCTGATAACATCAAGCTTATTCTCACAGGCTCCCATGCAAGCATCATGAAAGAGCTTATGCTTGAAGAGAATCCCCTCTTTGGGCGCTTTCATCTGATAATCAACCTCTGTGAGCTTGATTACCTTGAAAGCAGGGAGTTCTACTCACATTGCTCTGCAACAGATGCAATACGCATAAACTCTGTCTTCGGGGGCTCTCCATACATTCTTTCATTCTATGACACAGCCCTGAGCATTGAAGAGAACATAAAGAGGCTCTTAATAAATCCGACAAGCATTGGACGCACATACATCGAGTTCATTCTCTTTAAGGAAGCCGGAAAGAAAGGAGTCCTTAACGACATTCTGAGGCTTCTTGGAAACAGCAAGATGCGTTACTCAGAGCTTGAAGCGGGGCTTAATATGAAATCATCGGGTCTTCTTGCCTACTATCTTGACCTTCTTCAGGATATGAGCCTTATAGAGAAAACAGTTCCCATCAACAGCAAAAATGAAAGGAAGAAGAGGTTCTATTCAATCTCTGACAACCTTGTGCGCTTCTACTATGCATATATCCACCCTAACAAGAGCACTATTGAGAATATTGGAGCTGACCTCTTCTATGACTCATACATAAAACCCTCCCTTGATACCTTCATCAGCTATCGCTTTGAAGCTATGGTAAGAAGCTGCCTCAAAAGAACTTTAAGCACAAAGAGGGATACTAACGTCTTGGATATCGGGACATACTGGTACGATGATGCTAAGAATCATGGAAATGGTGAGTTTGACTGTGTCGTTAAATTCAGAGACCACTATAGCGTGTACGAAGTCAAGTTCCGGTCAAAACCAATGAGCTTAGAGGAGATTGAAGAAGAAGCTGAGAAGATCAGAAGAGTTAAGGAATTCTCTTGCGTGAATATCTGCTTTGTATGCTCAAGCGGCTTTGAGAGGCAGCCTGAGGGATATGAATATCTCACAGCAGAAGATATCTACAAGTAAATTCTTCACGCTTGCAACATTTTTGTTGCACTTTGGTGTTCTTTTTCTCACCTTGTTGCATTATATTGCTCCTTTCTGCTAATCTTCTATCAATTTGACGTGAGTAAGGAAAATGAAATGCAACAAGGTTATCTAATTCTTTCAGACGGGGAAGTCTTTCCAGGCATCCTCTTTGGCTCATCTGAGAATATATCCGCTGGAGAGCTTGTGTTCAACACAAGCATGACAGGATACCCCGAGATAATGACGGACCCATCCTACAATGGTCAGATCGTCCTCTTTACATATCCCCTTATAGGAAACTATGGCTGGGATAACTCGTGGAGCGAAAGCTCATCTGTCAAGGCATCTGCGATGGTAGTAAAGAAGCTCTACAGGGGCCCTGTTCCACATGGGCGAATAAGTCTCGCTGAGGCGCTCAAAAAGGAAGGCATTATCGGGATTGAGGGAGTGGATACCCGCGCCCTTACCCTCAAGATCCGCGAAAAAGGAAGCCAGAATGCAGTGCTATGCGCTCACGACAAGCTTGATGAGGCAATGAAATACTTAAAGAAATTCCCATCCATCACCGAGCGTGACCTGATTACTGCTGTTGCAGTAAGGAAGAAGGTAAAGAATCCTGACTTAGGGCCAGCATTTCACAAGGCACCAAAGAATCCTGTCAGGAACATAGCAGTTATAGACTTTGGCATAAAGACATCAATCTTGGATAATTTCTACAAAAGAAATGTCTCCCTTACTCTCTTTCCTCCAACCTTTACTTCCGATGAAATCCTCTCTGGAGAATTTGACATGCTCTTTCTCTCAAACGGGCCCGGGGACCCTGCGCTGCTTATGAGCCAGGTTAATGAGATAAAAAAGTGCATCGGAAAGATTGCAATTTGCGGAATCTGTCTTGGCCATCAGCTCATTACATGGGCTCTTGGCGCAAAGACAGTGAAGATGAGCTATGGCCACCATGGCGGCAATCAGCCGGTAAAGGACTTAGAAAGCGGAAAGAGCTTTGTAACAGCACAGAACCATAACTATATGAGCGATCTCTCTACGCTTCCCTCTTCTGTAGAGCTATGGTTTGTAAATGCAAATGATAAAAGTGTTGAGGGCCTGTACGAAAAGAACCTCCACATACGATCTGTACAGTTTCATCCCGAGGCAAGCCCGGGGCCAGGCGATGCTGAATGGATTTTCGACAAATTTCTTGAGGAGAAGTTAAAATGAGCAGGAGAACAGATATCAGCCACATTCTTGTCATAGGCTCTGGCCCGATTGTTATCGGGCAGGCATGCGAATTTGACTACTCTGGAAACCAGGCAGTAAGGGCTTTAAAGGAAGAAGGGTATGAAGTTTCGCTGATAAACCCCAATCCCGCAACTGTAATGACAACGCCGGGACTTGCAGACCACATATTCCTTGAACCCTTGAAGCCTGAGTATGTTGAGCGCATATTCCAGCAGGTTGCACCTGATGCAATCCTTTCTACGATGGGAGGACAGACTGCTCTTAACCTTACTATGGAGCTTGAAAAGCTCGGGCTTTTGGAAAAATACAATGTTAAGGTGATTGGCGCTTCCACAGAGAGCATAGAAAAGGCTGAGGACAGGGGAAAATTCAAGGAAATAATAAATTCGCTTGGCCTTGAGAGTGCAAAGAGCATGCTAATACACTCCCTGGAGGATGCAAGGAAAGCAAAGGATGAAATAGGGCTTCCTATCATAATACGCCCTTCCTTTACCCTTGGCGGCATGGGAGGAAGCATTGCAAAGAGTGAGGAAGAATTTCTTCCCTTTGCCCAAAAGGCACTTGAGATGAGCCCCACTCACGAGGCCCTTCTTGAAGAGTCTTTAATCGGCTGGAAAGAGTTTGAGATGGAAGTCATGAGGGATAAGCGCGACAATGCAATCATCGTCTGCTCGATTGAGAATGTTGACCCGATGGGAGTGCATACAGGCGACAGCATCACAGTTGCACCGATACAAACGCTGAGTGACAAGATGTACCAGAGGATGAGGGATGCATCAATTAATATCCTGCGTGCTGTAGGAGTTGACTGCGGAGGATCAAACGTGCAGTTTGCATTTTCCCCGGAGAGCGAGCGCATGGTAGTAATAGAGATGAATCCCCGCGTCTCGCGCTCATCCGCGCTTGCAAGCAAGGCAACGGGATTCCCGATTGCAAGAATCAGCGCAAAGCTTGCTGTCGGCTACACTCTTGATGAAGTTGTTAATGAAATTACAGGGCTCTCTGCATCCTGCTTTGAGCCTTCCCTTGATTATGTTGCAGTAAAGGTTCCGCGCTTTGAGCTTGAGAAGTTCCCTCTTGCCTCCTCTGCACTCGGCACTCAGATGAGGAGCGTCGGAGAGGCCCTCTCTCTTGGAAGAAACATGGCAGAAGGGCTAAATAAGGCAATAAGGGCAACAGAGAGAAAAATGGAAGGAATTGTAGAGCTAGAGAGATCCTCATACGATGTTGACACGCTCCTCAGGAGCGCTCACCCCTTAAGGCTTCTTGCCGCATACACAGTGATAAAGGAAAAGGGAGAAGCATGCCTTGATGAGATAAGCAAACTCACCGGCTTTGACCGCTTCTTCTTATACACTCTCTTTGAGCAGAGCCTCCTTGATAATGAAATAAGTGCAAACCTCACTCCTGAAACCCTCAGAAAAGCAAAAGAGGCAGGCATGAGCGATGTGCGCATTGCAAAGCTTTCAAAGCTTGATGAAAGCGCTATAGCAAAGATGAGGGAAGAATCGCGCATTGAGGCAAGCGTTCACTTTGTGGACACGTGTGCAGGAGAGTTCAAGGCGCTCACTCCCTACTGCTACACTACGTACTGCGAGAAGGATGAGGGAGATTCTCTCGGGGAGGACGCGGTAATTATTGTAGCATCTGGCCCGAACAGGATCGGACAGGGCCTTGAGTTTGACACATGCTGCACTCTTGCATCCCTTGCTTTCAGACAAAATGGCAAGAAGACAATCATGATAAACTCCAACCCCGAGACTGTATCAACAGACTTCAATACTTCTGACAGGCTCTACATTTCACCTCTTACAAGTGAAGAGGTAATAAGCATCATGAAGAAAGAGAAGTGCAGGGACATTGTCCTCCAGCTTGGCGGGCAGACACCGCTTAATATGGCAAAGGTTTTAGAGAAGTGGGGAGCAAATATAATCGGAACAAATCTTGAGGGAATTGATGAGACTGAGGACAGGGGACTCTTTTCTTCACTCGTTAAGCGCCTTGGCCTGAGGCAGCCTGAAAACCGTATGGCTTCCAGTGAGGCCGATGTCTTTATAAAGGCGCGCGAGATAGGATTTCCAGTCCTTTTAAGGCCCTCATTCGTCCTTGGCGGAAGGAGCATGTTCATCGCACACGATGAGGATGGGCTTAAGGAGTTTCTGAAAAACGCGAAGATAAACATCTCAGAAGACTCTCCCGTGCTTGTAGACCAGTTCCTTGAAGATGCCTTTGAATATGATATAGACGCAGTCTCTGACGGAGAGAGCGTCTATATCGGGGGAATATTGCAGCACATTGAGGCAGCAGGCATACACTCAGGGGACTCAGCTGCTGTATTTCCGCCCTATAAGAGCAAGACAGAGATTCTTAAAGAAATGAAAGACTGGACGCTTAAAATTGCAAGGGAGCTTGGTGTAAGGGGCATGATGAACATCCAGTTTGCAGAAAAGGATGGACTGCTCTATATAATCGAGGTAAATCCCCGTGCAAGCCGCACAGTGCCCTTTATCAGCAAAGCAAGCGGCGTGAACCTGATTGATGTTGCTGTAAAGGTCTGGATGGGAGACTCTCTTATAAAGCAGGGCCTTGTTGATGAGAAAACTAATATCGGGGAAGGACGATGCCGTGCAGGATGGGCTATAAAGGAAGCTGTGTTCTCATTCGACCGCTTTAGTGACGTTGACCCGCAGCTTGGCCCTGAGATGAGAAGCACTGGAGAAACGCTTGGCATGGGGCGCACATTCGGTGAGGCCTACGCAAAGAGCCAGGCAAGTGCAGGAAATATCCTGCCTGTAAAAGGACGGGTAATAATAAGCGTGAATAAGAAGGACAGGAAGACTATTGTCCCCATTGCAAAGGCTCTTCAGGAGCTGGGATTCTCAATCCTTTCAACACGGGGAACTGCGCGCGATTT
>CAZHQL010000070.1:0-9205 GCA_964534915.1 uncultured Spirochaetaceae bacterium
AGCTGCCAGGGTTTTTTATTTGCTTTTGCGATTATATCTTTTTAATATTATAATCGTATAATTATTATATCATTATTGTATTTGTTTTAAATTATTATTCTCAATTCCTTATCGTTTTTATATTCCCCATTCTTTCAGGTTTTGAATGGCTTTTTTATTCATCACTTTTGTGTTATTTTATTCCCTTGGTATGATCAGGAAAAACGAGAATATTAGGAATATAGCCATTATTGCGCATGTTGACCATGGCAAGACTACCCTGGTAGATGCTCTCTTCAAGCAAAGCGGTCTTGTCGGGAAGGCTGTTGATGGTGAAAGGATCATGGACAGCGGGGACCTTGAGAGGGAAAGGGGAATTACCATAAGCGCCAAGAACTGCGCAATACACTACAAAGGCGTCAAGATAAACATCATAGATACTCCGGGCCATGCGGACTTCGGAGGAGAAGTTGAGCGCGGGCTTTCGATGGTGGATGGAGTCGTGCTTCTCTGCGATGCAGCTGAGGGTCCTCTACCTCAGACGAGGTTCGTGCTTGAGAAAGCCCTTGCCAGGAAGCTTTTTCCAATCGTCGTTATAAACAAGATAGACCGCTATGATGCCCGTGCTGAAGAGGTCTTGAATGAAGTCTATGATCTTCTTCTTGAGCTTAGTGATGATGAGAGCGTTCTGGATGTTCCTGTTTTCTATGCAAACGGAAGGGAGGGCGTCTGCGGCGAATCCCTTGATGAGATTAAAGATAATCTGCATCCGCTTCTAGATGCGATTGTAAAATATATGCCAGCGCCTGGGTTTGATGATGCTGAGCCATTTCAGATGCTCGTATCTGATCTTTCGTATTCAGACTTCCTGGGGCGCCTTGCAATTGGAAAGGTAGTCAATGGAAGGGCAAGTACGAATGACAGCCTTATCTGCGTAAAGGAAGATAAGACTGAGGCACTCCGTGTTACGCGTCTTCAGGTATATGACGGGCCTCAGATGAAGGAGACTAAGAATGTTGAGGCTGGAGATATCATAGTGCTCTCAGGAGTAAGTGATGTTTCCATAGGAGACACTATCTGCACTAAGGATGAGATAAAGGCCCTTGAGAGGATAAAAGTAGATGAGCCTACAGTATCCATGCTTTTTTCCAAGAACATCTCTCCATTTGCAGGGCGGGAAGGAAAGACTATAACGGGGGCAAAAATCTGGGAGAGGCTTGAGAAAGAGGCTCTTAGAAACGTGTCCATAAGAATCAGGAAGAACCCTGATGATACTTTCACTGTACAAGGCCGCGGTGAGTTCCAGATGGCAATAATAGTCGAGCAGATGAGAAGGGAAGGCTATGAGATGTGCATAGGGAGGCCTAAGATAATCTTCCGCACTGACAGCGAGGGCAATAAGACTGAGCCTGTTGAAATACTATACATTGACTGTCCTGAGGAGCATTCAGGGACTGTTATGGAAAAGCTTGGCAAGCGTAAAGGAAAAATCCAGGAGATAACATATACCGATAGCGGACGGGTCAAGATTCGCATAGAAATTCCATCGCGGGGTCTTATCGGATACCGTGATGAGTTCTTAACCGATACAAGAGGCTTTGGAATAATGAACAGCTATCTCAAGGGCTATGAAAAGTATAAGGGGGACTTTCCTGAGCGCTATTCAGGCTCTCTCATTGCAGATAGAACAGGAACAGCTGTCGCATATGGAATATGGGAACTTGAGGACAGAGGCCGCTTTTTCATAGTCCCCGGGGATGAAATCTATGAGGGACAGGTCGTAGGAGAAAGAAACAGGGATGGGGATCTGCTTTTAAACCCTACCAGGACAAAGAAGCTTACGAATCTCAGGGCTGCAGGAAAGGATGAGGCTGTCACTCTTACTCCCATCGTAAAGCCGACGCTTGAGCAGGCTATACATTTCATAAAGGATGATGAGCTTGTTGAAGTAACACCCTCCTCAATCAGAATCTGCAAGAAGATTTTAGATACTCAGAAAAGGAAGATCTTCGAACAGCGTGGAGAGATTCCTTCATATTTGCTATAAAGAAGAAACGGGAGAAAGAATTTGTCTTTCTCCCTCAAACCAAAGATATCTTTCTATTTTTTTTAAATTCTGGCAGCTCCAGAAAGCTATCTTTGTTTGTATGTAAGGTTATTCTATAAGATATAATTCAAAAAGCAATAGAATTTTTAAGGGTAACGAAAATTAATGAATTAAAAACAGCTTAATTACTTACAAGCTATTGAATTATTTTTCAAACACAGCTTAAACAAAACTTAATAATTACATCGTTTTTCTTGCTTTTTCTTTCCAATATCTCCGCTAGAGTTAAAAAAAGCAAAACAATCTTTTTGAAAGAGCTGAAAACAAAAGGACCTTGTCAGAAAGCTTGAGATACACTTCAAACCAAAGCACGGTAGCTGGCTCAACATCGCCGAATGCGAGCTGAATGCACTCACCAGGCAATGCCTCAGAAGGAGGATTTATTCGCTTGCGGCCGTTCAGGCTAAAACAGAGACCTGGTGCGTCGGCAGGAATGATGCCGCCATCTATACCCTGATTACAAGAATTACAAAGGTTCTCTTATTAGCTGAATTATATTTGTGTAGTTACACTGGATAGCCTATACGTAAAACTTGCTAAATTCTATTTCAAGTTCGATAGGACAGTGGTCGCTACCATATACATCCGAGAGAATCCTTGAATTTTTCAGGTATCTTGCAAGATCCTCACTTGTTACAAAGTAGTCGATTCTCCATCCTATGTTCTTTTCCCTTGATTTGAACATGTAAGACCACCATGTATAAGCATCTTTCTTATCTGGATAGAAATATCTGAATGTATCTATGTAGCCATAGGAAAGGAGGCGAGAAAAATCCTCACGTTCCTCTTTTGTAAATCCTGCGTTATGGGTGTTGCTTTTGGGGTTTTTAAGGTCTATCTCATTATGCGCGACATTTAAGTCTCCTGTAAGAATCACGCCTTTCTTCTCTTTCAGTGAGTTCATATACTCATATAGGGCACTATCGAATCTCTGCCGGTATTCCAGGCGCTTTAATTCCCTCTGACTGTTAGGAATATATGCACAGATTAGATAAAAATTCTCGTATTCTGCAGTAATAATCCTTCCTTCTGTGTCAAATTCGTCATTTCCTATTCCAAATGTAACGCTTATTGGAGTATCCTTTGCAAGAATCGCTGTTCCACTGTATCCCTTCTTATCAGCACTGTTTACATAGTATTTCATACCGAATTCGGAAAAATTAAAATCTTTTTCCGTAGCTTTTATTTCTTGAAGACATATAATATCTGCATTCGCATTCTCAATGAAGGATTTAAAGCCCTTATTCATGACTGCCCTTATACCGTTTACATTCCAACTGATTATTTTCATATTTGCTATGTTAATACATTTATTGAGAGATTCAAAGGGCAGAAGAAAGCATCAATTAATTTTATGAGTTCAATGGATTTTGAAGATATTTGCACTAAATTTATTTATATTAATATTATATAAAAATGAAATAGTTTTAAATAAAATAAATAGTTTATCTTATTAATTTCTTAGTGTAATAATTTAAATTAAATAATTTCATATATAGTTTATCTATATTTTAGAAATAATTTGTACTATTAAAAATAATTTCCATATTTTTCTTATTTTAATATTGTATCTTCTCTGATTCGGTTTTATAATTCATGATATCGGAGGAAACATGGCTAAGACAGTAGCTTTTCATCTACAGAAAGGTGGTGTCGGTAAGACGACAATATCTGGTGCATTAGCTTGTCAGAGCGCCTTGAACGGTCATGATACCCTAATAATAGACTGTGATCCTCAAGGTAATACCTCATCCTGGTTTTTAGTCGATCCTCCCAAGTATGAGCTTGCAGACGTTCTGCAAGGAAAATGCTTTGTGTTTGATGCCATTGTACCTGTCAGCGGTTTGGAACATCTTAATGTTCTTCCCACATTTGGCATTGGTGGTTCTCTAAAGATTTATAGCGAAACAAAGCTTGCTGATGAGCCGTACGTGCTTGAAGACCTAGTTAAAGAAGTTTCTGATAAATTTGAACATATAGTTCTCGATCTTTCGCCGGGACTGGGACGCCTGGAGAGAAGCTGCTTGATAGCCAGCGATGAGATTGTTACGCCAATGACTCCTGAGATTTTTTCTCTGGATGGGCTTGAGATTTTCATCGATGAGCTTGCAAGGCTTAAGAAGAACATGCGTTCAAATGTCAAACATAATAAGATAATTATCAATTCCTTTGACGGGAGAATCAGGCAGCATAGGGACATATATGATGCTGCGGAGTCCAGTGGAAGGTTTAAGGTATTCAGAATACCTGTGGATCCTCTTTTCCGTAAGGCTCAGGAGGCAAACAGCATTCCTCAGACTTATAAGGTCAATGGAAGAGGTCTGAAAACAGCTACTGTACAGGCTTTGACAGAGCTTGATACAAATATATGGAGAAACTGATAGAAAAAGGTAAGAACTATGGCACTGAAGAAAACCGATGTTATCACTGATGTAGAAAATGAGAGCTTGAGTGGAAAGAAGGCAAAAGCCGTTTTCTCTGCTAGCGCAAAGGAGAAGAAGGTATTAACTACGTTCTCCCTTGAGCCGACATTCAAAGAAGAGCTTGAATCTGTTTTTGATGATTTAGGGTTGGGGTGGTCCGCTGGTGTACGCTTTGCTCTGAAAGAGTTTTACAAAAAGTATTCTAATAATTAATCTATTTTTATATTATAGGCATTTCTTTATATGTAGATATGCCTATAATATATTTTTTTAGGATATTGAAATTCCTTTTCTTTAATAATTTTAATATAAAAATTTATTTAATTTATATGTAAGGCATTAATTCAAATTTTATCCTCTTGTATTTTTAAATAATATATAATAAAAACTATATTGAAATACATAGATTTAATATAATTATTCTATGATAATTATTTATTAGTCTAGTATTTCTAATATAGAATCCATATTAGTCAATACTTTTCCATTCTCCTTTGTTATCATCGTCAAAGTTTAATGTCCTCTGATGTGTAAGGACATACACGGCATACTCTTCTAACTTTAAAAGATGAACCTTGCGAGGTGTTAAATTGTAGGCGCGCAGGATCTTTTTCCCTGACTTGGTTACTTTTCCGCTGCATATTGATATCCCTTCTGTTGTGATCCAGCGCTCACCCTG
Source organism: uncultured Spirochaetaceae bacterium (assembly GCA_964534915.1). Classification (GTDB taxonomy): domain Bacteria; phylum Spirochaetota; class Spirochaetia; order Sphaerochaetales; family Sphaerochaetaceae; genus Ornithospirochaeta. The sequence continues at coordinate 5,189 of CAZHQL010000070.1, forward strand.
CTTTTTCATCGTACGCGCTACATGATTCCAGCTGATAGAGCTTTTCAGGCTTATAATGCATGTCAGTATCAAGGCTATTACATAGGCTGTATTATAGAATTTGAAAAGGTTATCCGTGGCAGCATATTTTCCTTCAGGATCAGGTGTCCCGTACCCTGTGACTATTCCTGAAGAGAGGAAGTTCTTAATGGTCTGGTTATTTACAGGGTTTCCTCGTTTTTGAGAAGGGTGACAAAGGATGTCGCTCAGATTCATGTCGTAAATTTCAACAAGATAGCACTCAAGCAGCTGATTTAATGACAAGGCCTTTTCAGCAAGTGCCATACTTGCTGCTGCGTACTCTTCCTCTGTTATGTTAATCTCAGGATAGAGATAGCTTTTTGCTTCATCAAAATTCTTTTCATCAAGGTCGAATACGTATTCAGCGATTTTAAATAAGAGTGTCTTGTCTTCAACATACGGCAGGTCCAGTTTGGCGGATTTGAGGAAAGACACAAGGCGGTAATACTCTGCAGCAAAGACGATGCTGAGTATGTTCTTTACATATTCGACATCTATTTTCTCTGGCGTTCTCTCGCATTTTCTCATCTCATACCTGAGCTGTTCGTTTAATTGTGCTACACATTCTTCCATGCGTCTGATCTCATCCTTGAGAGCGTCTTCAGCAATGTTCTCAGAGACGAATAGAGGTTCCCTGATTGTTTTGCTGCCTCTGCCTAATACATAATCCAGCGTTACCCGATACATCCCTTTCTTGTTCTTTGAATACGTGACTTTAAATCTTTCCATTAAAACTCCTATGAAGAAAATTTTTGTTTATGTTAAATTTTAACATGCTATTTACGAAAAAACAAATATTTTTTTATAAAAAATCGAAAATTCATTTATTTTCGTGAAAACATTCATCGAGTCTGTTCCGCTTAAATGCATAAAAGCCTATATTCGTTTTTCAAGAGTCTTGAGTTTGAAACTCATGAATCTTTTCTTCACCTACCTTACTACTCACACACTGTTATGTCTATCTTTATTAGAGATAGCTTTTTACTTCCTTAAAACTCATCTCTTCAAGTTCAGATAAGAATTCTGCGATATTCTTTATTCTCTGAATATTATATTTTAATCTTCTTCATTAAGATAAAACATGGTTTTCACGCTAAAACAAATATTTTTGAGAAAAATCTAAAAAATTATCATTTTGCAAAATTAATCATTAAGTCAATTTTGGGAAAATACATAAAAGTATGTATGCGGCATGAAAAATGAGTTAACAAAGGATTTTTGCCCTGTCTTTCCACTTCAAGCAGCGAAAGCTCTGTTTCACAGATATGCTTATGTATCCATTTAAGGACGGGGGATTGCTCTCTCAAGATCCGTATTTCCTTGCAAGGCTTCTTAGGAAACTGAGGCTATCCTTCATGGTTTTCTCACTAAGCTCTTTTTCATTCATCAAGAGGTCTGCAGGAATCTCTTCTAAGAAGCGGCTGGGAAGAGAAACCTTAACTTCCCCGGTGCTGCTAAGTCTCTTCTTTGCCATGTTTATTACAAGTTCCCTGCGAGCCCTCGTAATTGCCACATAGAAGAGCCTTCTTTCCTCGTAGATGTTATCTGGATTCTCCTCAAGGCTTCTTCTTGATGGTATTATGTCATCCTCCATTCCTACGATGTAGACGATGTCAAATTCAAGCCCTTTGGATGCATGCATCGTCATCAGGCTTACTTTATCATCACTCTCATCATCCTCATCGCTAGCAAGGGCTGTAAGAGTCAAATAGTCATTGAGACCAGCATCAGGATTTTTCTCAAGATACTTTCTAATCCTGTCGCTGAGGATTCTTATTCCACGCATCTTATATTCAACAGTCTTAGTGCTTTCAGGATACTCTTCAACAAGCATGTTGCGATAGGATACATCCGTTATGATTGTCTCAACAAGGCCTGTAATATCTGCAGTGTTTTTCCATCTGCTGAGCATGTCTGTAAATGCAATGAGTGCTTTTCTGGTTTTGTCCTGGAAGTACTCGTTTGAATACATCATCTCGTTTATGGCCTCATAGAGGCTTACATAGTGCTTATCTGCGTATGCGCGGATTTTCTCAATCGTAGTCCTTCCGATTCCACGGCGGGGCGTATTTATGATTCTCAGAAGTGACACATCATCCTTTTCGTTTGCAAGTACTTTCAAATAGCACAGAATATCCCTTATCTCACGCCTGTCATAGAAACTCATCTCGCCTGAAATCCTATAAGGGATTGAGGCTTCTATGAGATTATTCTCAACCTGAGTAATAAGGCTGTTGGTCCTTACCAGGATGCCGAAAGAAGAGTAGTGCTCACCGCTAAGGACCTTCCTCTTTATCTCTCCGGCTACGAAAGAAGCTTCTTCTTCACCGTTATCATGGTGTCTTATTGAGATATCTGTACCTTCTGATTTGTCTGTCCAGAGGATTTTGTCCTTACGTTCTGTGTTGTGCCTTATTACTGCATTTGCGGCTTTTAATATCGTTCCAGTGGAGCGGTAGTTCTGCTCGAGCTTGAACTCCTTTCGTTCAGGAAAATCGCGTTCGAACATCCTTATATTCTCATAGTTGGCTCCGCGCCATGAGTATATCGACTGGTCATCATCTCCGACAACAGCTATGTTGCGCTCTTTCCTGGCGATCATAGATATCATCCTGTACTGTAAGAGGCTTGTATCCTGGAACTCATCTACCAGAATGTAGCGGTAACGTTCCTGGACTTCTTCAAGAACAAATGGCTTTGCCTCGAAGATCCTGATTGGGAGTAATATCAGATCATCGAAATCGACGACGTTATATGCCTTCTGGGAAAGCAGCCATTCGTTATATATCTCCTTTACTGCAGACTCTTCTTCATTGAGCGTCTTTCGTCCTGTCTTTACATCTGAGAACAGACAAGAAAGTCCGTATATATTGAAACTCGGTATCTGATAGCCAAGGTTTATTATAGAGTTCTTGATTAAGGCCAGGTTGTCATTAGCATCGTACAGGCTGAAGTTATTATGGTAGCCGATATGGTGTATGTACCTCTTTAAGATGGAAAGGCCGAATGAGTGGAATGTCGTTGTCGTAAGGCCCTTTAACTTCCTCTTGAGCAGGCCTCTAATTCTTTCACTCATTTCCCTGGCAGCCTTATTCGTAAAAGTAAGAGCGAGTATGTTCTCCTCATTAATTCCGCTTTCAAGCATCTTAGCTATGCGGTATGTGATCATCCTTGTCTTACCGCTGCCAGCTCCTGCGATGATTAATAGTGGTCCTTCTATTGTTTCTGCGGCCCTTGCCTGCTCCGCATTAAGCAGCTTCCTTAATTCGATAGCCATAATCCGGCAATAAATAAGCATAAACGGAAAGATTGGTCAATATATTGTAGACGACGCCGCTAAACGGATATTTTGACCGCTACCTATCGGAGAAGCGGAACGATTTCATTCGGATACCCAAAACGCTCTATCGGATAAGGCAAACGAAATCAATCGGATAACCCCCAATCAACACTTAGCATAGAGGCCAAACGATTTCAAATGGATAATTACTTGTTCCTCTCAATATAATTATGTGGGCACCCGTATGGGTGCAACTGAGTTAAATAAGGAGTTCGAGTATGAGAAAAGTAGATTACTCAGCTGAAAAAGCTGGGCGTCTCTCTCAATTCCATCAAGAAGCAGTGCGGTTACAAAACAGCGTAGCGCTTTCAGGAACATCAGAAAAAGAACTATTTCTCAGACGCTATTTGATAAGCTTAAAGGGCTCTATTTCCTTGAAGAACACAGGCTTCTTGCAATTGAAGGGAAAGCAGGTGCATGAAAGGGCATGGCTGAGGTTATAAAGCTCAACTGCTTTTCTGCACAGCGTTGCTATATAGATATGAGTTCAGAAGCTTAGAAAAGCTTTTGGATCTGATTAAATCAAGTGCTGATACGCTGCAACAGGAATGATTAGTCCTTTTGTATTGCTTCGCAAGCCTCACATAACAAGATAAAAGCGCATTTTGAAAATCCCA
>CAZHQL010000071.1:0-9193 GCA_964534915.1 uncultured Spirochaetaceae bacterium
TTAGCGGTATTACCGGAAGTGTTGCTAATTCGGCTAGTGCGTCAAGTAGTTACTATATGATTGCTGAAGGTGTAGATGGGTCTAAAGTTAATGCTGGGAGAGGAACACTTGTTGATGGCTCTGAAGAAAAAACATGGGAAGATGCTGTGGTGGATATGAACCAGAGTCTGTTAGGAATGAGTACGGATTATGGATACAGATTTGAATTAAATGGAGAACCTGACAGCCCTAATATTCCTCTGATTCTTATTGCTCCAGACACAGTTGCATCAGAAAGCCTTGAATAGGCTGTTGCTGATCTCGTAATTTCGGGAGCGTTGCAAGCTGAGGCTTCGTGATGCTCCCTTTTCTTTACCGCAAGAGCTGTCAGTGCTCTTGGGAAAAGAGATTTTCTTGAGCTCTTAATGGACACAATTTTTTTGATGCCTTATTATCTCAAGAGCTATGAAAAATGAAAACAAATCAGACTTTACTACAGGAAGCATTCCCAAGAAGCTCATGCTTTTCATGTTTCCTATTTTAGGATCGTTAATACTCCAGGCCATGTATGGCGCAGTGGATGTAATGATGGTCGGCTGGTTCGGCTCCACTGAGGGGCTTTCTGGCGTATCTACAGGCTCAAGCATCATAAATTTAGTAACTTTTGTACTTTCGGGCCTTGCAATGGCCATTACTGTAATAATCGGGCGCTGCCTTGGAGAGAAAAATGAGGAGAGGATCGGGCCTGTAATCGGTGCCTCAATTGCATTCTTTGCCTTAACTGGCGTTGTCCTTACTGTATTGATACTCGTTTTTGCCAATCCCATTGCAACGCTGATGCAGGCGCCAGAAGAGGCACTTGATGAGACAGTGAACTATGTGAGGATCTGCGGCTCAGGGCTTTTATTCATAATCGCCTATAACGTCATAAGCTGTATCTTCCGCGGACTTGGAAACTCACGCCTTCCCTTAATCTTCGTGCTCATTGCATGTATTGCGAATATTATCGGGGACTATGTGCTCATCGCAATCTTCCACATGGATGAAGCAGGGGCTGCCCTTGCAACAGTCGGGGCTCAGGCAATAAGCGTAATACTTTCCCTTCTCATCTTAAAAAGGGAGAAGCTTCCCTTCAGAATCAGGCTCTCTGATATAAGGCTCTCTTCTGAGATAAGGGCCATACTCAGAGTTGGAACTCCCGTTGCACTTCAGGAGCTTTTGACGCAGCTTTCGTTTTTAGCCCTCGTTGCTTTCATAAACAAGATCGGGCTTGAAGCATCCTCTGGCTACGGAGTTGCCAACAAGATTGTAAGCTTTGTAATGCTGATTCCAAGTGCATTGATGCAGTCCCTGAGCTCTTTTATATCGCAGAACGTTGGCGCAAAGAGGGAGGACAGGGCTGTAAAGGCACTGCTCTCTGGCATGAGCATCGGTGTTGCAATCGGAATCTTTGCATACTATTTTGCAAGCCAGCACGGCTCTCTTGTGAGCGCTTTGTTCAGCAATGACGCTGCAGTAATAGAAAAGAGTGCCGAGTACCTCAAGGGCTTTGCTCCCGAGGCAATAGTCACGAGCATCCTCTTTGCATTCACTGGCTTCTATAACGGGCATCAGAAAACGCTCTTTGTTGCTGTTCAGGCGATAATGCAGACTCTTCTTGTGCGCCTTCCATTTGCATATATGATGAGCATAAGGCCGGAGCCGAGCCTCACGAATATCGGGTATGCAGCTCCTTTGGCAACTGTATTCGGAATAATTATCAACGTGCTCTATTCCGTGTACTTCTTTAGAAAGCTCAAGTCTAGCTCAGCGCTGCAGTGATGTAGGCATTCAGGGACTTTCCTTCATACATCAGGTGATATAGTGCCATTACAAGAGGGAACTCATCTTCCCTCTTTTTCTCTTTCACGATGGTGCCGATGAGCTTTATGGTCCTCTTTCCCTCAATGACGGTTGCTCCTGATTTCTCATCGTATGCAAAGCCCTTGCCGATGAGCATTCCAAAAGTCCTGTTTCTCGAGAGGTCATTGAGGCTTGTAAGCCCAAGATCCCCGATTCCGCAGTAGCAAAAGATTGCTTGCTCATCGCAGTTGAACATCTTAAGAAGGCTTCTCATTTCATTGACGGCCTTCGTATAGACCAGGAAGTCTACATTCGGGCTGTTATAGCGCCCGGATACCAGGCCTATTGCAATTGCATACATGTTCTTGAGGATGCTTGCAAGCTCAACAGCCCTCACATCCCTGCTGTAGTCAAGGGAAAATCCAGTGTGCTCAAGGATGCTTGCCTTGAAATATTCATAGTCTTCCTTCTTTCCACCGAAGGTAAATGCTGTTGGAAAGCCGTTCAGCGTCTCTATGGCAAAGGAGGGTCCTTTCATGCTCGCTGTGCGCTCAAAGGGAATCTTCTCTGTTATGAACGCACCGTCATCGCTCATGCCCTTGGCAAGGTTTACAACAAGAGCATTCTTCCTCGTATGCGCCTTCATCTCAAGTGAGAAGCTCAGGATCGCATTTGACGGGATTACGAGCATTATTACATCAGCATCCTCAAAGACTGAGTAATCAGTAGTTGCCCTTATGCCCTGGTTGAGAAAGCGGGTAGGAAAGTACTTGCTGTTCTTGTGCTCCTTCTCGATGTTCTTTGCAACATCTTCTTCAATCGTGTGCAAAAAGACCCTGTTCTCCTGATTCCATGCAAGACGCTCGGCAACGCTTGTGCCGAATGTTCCTGCTCCTGCAATGACTATCTTATTCTTCATTTGATTTCCCTGATAATATAAAGTCTTGAGCTGTTATCTTCAATCTTTCTCACATCCTCTGTGAACTCATATCCGCCATAGCGCTCAGAGAGTGCAATTCCTGCCCAGCGCATCGCATCTCCGCGCGCCTCATAGCACTCGATTTCAGATGCGCTGTCAGAGCTGCTCTCTGCGCTTCCTGCATGGCGGCGCGTATAGATGCGGTACCTGGAGCTTTCATTAGCATCCTCTATGAACAAGCGCTCCTTGATGTCATTAAGAGGAAGCTCCTTTACAAGATAGAGAAGGATTATTATGCTTCCATCCTTGCTTGCAAGCGACCAGAGCGTTGTGCTTTTGCTCTGTATTGTCCTTACTCTTGCAAATGTGATTGAACTCCTGTACTGCTTATAGAATTCTATCTGGGCCTTGAGTGCATCGCCATCTTGCGCACTTAATGCAAGGATATCCAGTGAGTACTCAAATGCTGTGAAAACAGATGAGTTGAACCTTGTATCAATGCTTGTGTACTTGCCGCTTGTCGGATCCGGGGAAGATGAGAGAGTGACTAAGGATGCTTCCTCTGGAAAGAATATGCGCGCTCCTTCTATGCTTTTTGTGCGCGAGATGGGGTCTGTGTTCTCAGTAAGCCTCATAAGGGCTGAGTATGAGAGCATGCCGAGGTCAAAGCGAGAAAAAAAAAAAAAGGAAGTCTCGATTATGATATCAGGATACTTTTTCATAATACGCTCAAGAAGGCTGTATACTCCCATTATGTAGCGGTGTGAGAACTCGCCTGAGTCAACGAAGATTTCTGAAGGAAGGCGCGACTTGTCATAGCGGATATAATCAAGATCCGTAAGCTCAATTATCTTTGAGATGGCCTCTTCTGCCCATAAAACAACATCAGGATTCGTAAAGTCAAGGATGAAGTCATTCTCATTTGATGAGTACTCCTTTCCTCTCTTGTCAGCGATGAGCCAGTCCTTCTTCTCGCTGTACAGATTGCTGCTCTTGCTTACAGTCTCAATGTCAAAATACAGTCCGAAAAGAAGGCCTTCGTGGTGGATCCTTGATGAGAGCTTCTTCAGGCCTTCGGGAAACTTGAGTGAGTTTACATACCAGTCTCCGAGGCTCATGCTCCTTTCGCGGCGCACTCCAAACCACCCGTCGTCTATTACTATGCACTCAAAGCCAAGGCTCTTAGCTTCCTTTAAAAGAGATTCAACTTTATCCTCGTTTACATCAAGGCCTGTAATTTCGCGCGTTGAAAGAGTTACAGGGCGAAGGCGAGTCTTCCACGCGCTTTTCATAACAGTTTCCCTCAGTGCATTCTTAAAGCGCTCTGAGGCAGAAAAAAGCCCTTCTTCTGAATAGCAGAGCAGTGCTTCAGGGCTTTCAAGCTCATCGCTTTTGCCCAGGCGCCATGAGAAGCCCTCATCGCTTATGCCGCTCAGGATGTGAAGCTTTCTCATCTGGCTCTGCTCGAATGTAGTGATAAAGTCAGATGAGTACAAAAGCCCTGATATATAGCACTCATTGCGGCTGTTAAGGATGGCAAAGGTGCTGTTGTTGTCGCATCCGGTGCTCATCGTGCGCGATGTAAGGCTTATCCTGTTAAAGCCTATTTTCTCCCATCTTTGCTCGCATTCCCTCAGCGGTGCTCCCGCAAGGCTTACAAGCGTAAAGTCATCCCCATAGATATCGAGCTGCATGGAAGAGATTTTATTTATCTCGAGTGCATGCTCGCCGTTGTTTATTACAATGCTCCTCCGGCTTATTGCATCGTATTTCTCAAAGAGCGTGTAGACAAGTATCAGGGAAATCTTTTCTCTTTTCTCTTCAAGAAGGATTTCAAGCGTCTCAGCGCTCTCCTGATCTGCTTCAGCCTGTGGAAGATAACTGGTGCTGTACTTCCTTATTCCCTTATATGTCCTGTGTCCTGAATATCTGAAATCGAGTGTCTTTTTCCCCCTGATTCTCAGAAAAGGAGTCTTGAAGTCTCCTTTTCCCTCAAAGGAGGCCTCGAGTGCCATGGCGTTCAGATCAAGACCCGGATGCTTCTCATCCACTTTCAGCGAAAGGGAAGGCCTGATAAGGTTCTTCTCGATGAGCGCACGCTCAGAGTCCTTGATATTTTCCAGTCTTTTTCCGTAGTAGATGTGTTCCAGGTGCTCTGTATCCGTAATGTGGAATATATAGCTTGTATTTTTTCCCTTTAAATGTATCAGTCTGCCATCAGTTATCTCTATCATCAGAGGCCTCTTTCTGTGCTATTATATAATAGCAGAGAGGTTTTTTCCATGGATATTCGCCGTCTGCCCCTCTGGGAGGGCAGAAATGCAACTTACATGAGCAATGATGTGATAAACGTAGTGATAGAAGACCAGGGAGAAGTCTGCCTGGAGCTCTCGAATGCCTGCGCATCAGGAGGGCGCGTAAATCCTCTTTCGCTTCCTTATTTCAGGGGAATCGGAAGCGGGGTTCTCTCGGATGATAACGGAGAGTGGTATCAGATGAAGCAGAGCCTTTACCAGGCAGGTGGAAGCTATTTTACTTTCCCTTTCTCAAGTGAGGAGCACATTACCAGCAACAATACTTACTGGAGCATCCGGCGCTATGGCACTGAGGAAGACTACGGTGGAGTCTGGCGCCTCAGCCAGATGAAGAGCAGAGAGGAGAATAACCGCTACCGCTTAGAGAAAGTTGACCTGCTCATTCCAGATCATCCTGTGCTCTATACAGCTGTAAGGATAACAAACCTTGGAGAAAAGACGCTCCTTGCATCCCCATCGCGCTCCGTGATGCTTTCATCTCCTTTTTTTGAGTCAGGATGCTTTATAGATACTAATGCATGCGCATTCTCTGCATACCAGACATCGCGGCGTGAGCTTGCAACTAACAGATTCCTTTCCGGTCCTGTATTTGATGATTTAAAGAAAGCTCCTTTAATCTCGGGAGGCGTTGCTGATGCATCCTATGTTCCCTCTCCCACAGGCACATACGACTATATAATCGGAAAGATTCCAGAGAGGGCCAAGACCGGCTGGATAAGCGTTGTGAACCCGCGCCTTCAGCAGATCTTCTTTTCCTTCTCTCCTAGAGACACAGCTGAGAAGTTTCCAAACATATTCCTCGTTGAGAACTACCTTGGCCGCATGGACTCTCCATGGGCGCTCTATGACGGGGCCACAAGTCAGGTCTTCAGCCTTACAATAGGCATGAACTACGGGCCAAAGCATACGAGGAACTTCTCTTTAGAGCCCTCTGAGTCCAAGACGCTTTATTACGCGGATGCGTTCCTTCCCTTTGAGAATACGAGGATGGGCCTTGGAGTCTACTCTGTTGAGTTTGTGCAGAAGGGAATACTCTTAAAAAGGACTAAGAGTTCAATCTTCGTCCCGGCAGATCATAATTTTGAAGCCATTGCGAGAGTCTCAGGAAAGCTCTTTCAGAAAGGCCAGGAATAATGAAGATTAAAGCGCTCGCTTAACTGCTTTATAACCTTCTGAAGGGACTTTGGCACAGGGCATCCGTATTTAGACCTGAGCTTATATGCAATGTACTCAGGCTCCCCTGCAGTGTAGATCCTCTCTTCTCCGGGCGCTTTTTTGCTCTCCCTGAGCTCTTTTAAGATTGCAGTTGCAATCCTCCTGAACGTCTCTCGTCCCATGAAGAAAGCCGGGTCTATTGCGATGAAGAAGTGGCCAAGAGGATATGGAATAAGAGCGCCATTCTCGTCCTTTCCATTGAGGGCCTTCATAAAAGATCCTGCCTGGAGCGCTGCAGAGAGAATCTCAACTGCAGTTGCATACCCGTAGCCCTTGTAGCCTGCAGTCTCTGCGCCAAGGCCCCCAAGGGGAGTAAGCGCTGCCTTTCCAAGGGTAAGGTCCTTAAGTATTTCCTTTGTGTCTGTTCTGGTCTTTCCGCTCTCGTCTATTACCCATCCCGGGGGAATGTCCATATCCAGGCGGTCATAGACCTCGATCTTTCCTCTCTGGCTTACGCTTGTTGCTGCATCCAGGACGAAGGGAAACTCATCATCAGTTGGAAAGCCGAATGTCAGCGGATTTGTTCCAAGCATGTTCTCAACGCCGAAAGTCGGCGCAATGGAAGGCCTGGCATTAGTTCCTGTTATCCCGATAAGGCCCTCCTTTGTTGCCATCGTCGCATAGTAGCCTGCAATTCCATAGTGCGTGCTGTTTCTTACTGCAGTCATGCCGATGCCGTACTTCTTTGCCTTGTCAATTGCCATGCTCATGGCCCTGTGTGATACCACGTGTCCCATTCCATTATGCCCGTCAAGCACTGCTGCTGCCTTCTCATCCCTGATGACTTCTATCTTTGTAACAGGATTAAGGATCTTCTGGTCAATGCGGTCGATGTAAATCGGCTTGAAGCGTCCTATTCCATGGCTGTCGATTCCTCTTTTATCACTTTCGATGAGGACATCTGAGACAATCTCAGCATCAGATTTTGGAACTCCGATAGCAATCAAGACTTCCTTCATGAAGCGCTCGAGCTTGTCAAAAGAGACAAACGCAGCATCCTTGTACATTTCCAAAAATTCTTTTTCTTTATCGGCCATAGTAATTACCCCCTTTTAAAGCCTTATGTATTCATAGCCATCTGGCAGAGTCCTGAATCTGCTGCTGTTTCCTTTTATGCGCACAGAGAATCCAAGATAGATGCCGCCGTAGTAGCCGAAAAACCTCTCTCCACTGCGCTTTAAATAGGATGAGAAGTAGTTAACGCTTCCAGCAGTGAGGCCGGAAGTCTTGCTGCTGTTCAGGTAGATTATTAACCCCAGGTCCACTGCTCCTCCGCAAGCCATAACAGTTCCATAGTCCGGGATATTAAGATACACGCCTGGGCCGGCTATTGCATAGAAGTCCACAGCATCCGTTATCTCAACATCGATTCCAAGCCCTGTGATGAATGCAAGCGATAGAAGGTTTATCGGGATGCTGAATGAAAAATCTGCCCTTGATCCAAATCCGATGCTTACAGGGCCATCATAGACAGGCATGGCATAGATGAAGTTCGAATAGAGTCCCAGTTCGAAATCGCTATATGCCTGGTTATATAATCCGCTTAAGCCGAAGCTTGAATACACATTGGCGGCAAACAGGGATGTGCAAATGACAAGAACAAGTACTGCTGATGCCAAGAGTCTTCTCATTTTCCCTCCTTTTTCAATTATATTGGCCTTGATAGGGAAATGCAAAAGCATTTACGATGCCACTCTTTTTGCCTTCTTTGTAAAGGCTCTCAGGTAATGAGCTATGGCGATGGAAGCTATGCTGATTGCCGTTCCAAGCAGCAGGATCTGGGAAGATGTGAGTATCTGGCTTCCGCGCACTATATAAAGCAGAAGATCTGTAATCACGCTCACAAAGATCCAGTGGATAAAGTACACTTCTGTGATATTCCGGCTGACAGTCCCTGCAAGGCGCAGGAACCACTGAGGCAGGATGAGGGACAGAAAATAATAAAGGCCGATCAGTGCCAGAGTCAATATAAGAGATGCGATGGCATCGCTGAATGCAAGGTGATAGAAACAGCTTTCACTCACGCCAAACATTCCCGTCCGGCTTCTGATTCCCAAAATGAAATAGACTATTGTAAAAAGCGCACAAGGAAGTGACAGCCAGAGATAGAAAGTCTTCTTGTCCCTTACCCTTACAAGGATGGAGGCAAAGAGATAGCCTGCCAGTGGAAAGATAATCCAGTTAAGCAGGGGAAAATACGACATTGTTTCCCCCCTGGCATTCTCGGTGCCGATGAGGTAGCCAAGAAAGATATTCCCAAGGTCATTTCCAACATTAATGCCTTTTAGCAAGGTCCCGAGGGCAGAGGATGCAAGGGCAAGGATTAAAAGCACGCTCCGATTTGTATGAATGGCAAAAAGCCCTGCCATCAGCATCATGCTAATCCCTGCAAAAACAAGTATATCGTTTCCAAGCATCTCGAAGAGAAGGGGCTCTAAGTACTTCTCTGCATTTCCGGTGATTTTATAACCGATTAAATAGGGAATAATGGAGCGGAAGATATTGAGCACATACCCGAGGGCCAAAAGCCTTGCTCCGCGCAAAAAATAATCCTTAGGGCTGCTCTTCCTGGTATAGAACATGCCAAGCCCCATTGCGAACATATACATGGGTGCACTGAAGGGGCCTCCGATGACTGTATCCAGGATGTAGGGAATCCCGCTTCCCAGAGCCTCATATGTTGAGCAGGCGATGGCCACATGGATAGGGGCCAGAAAGAAGATGACTACGGCCCTGGCCAGATCAATCTCATATTGTCTGCCTGTATTCTGAGGCAGATCATAAAACACTTTTTCCATACAGACAGTTTACATTAATTGTCCTCAGAGCACTATTAAAATCAGATGCCCTTACTGGCCCTGATGGAATGGATAAAAATTTCACCTTGAACAAGAGCAATCTTTTTGCTAAAGTCAATTAAGCA
>CAZHQL010000072.1:0-9162 GCA_964534915.1 uncultured Spirochaetaceae bacterium
AGATCTTCTCCATCCTGGGAATCAAAGACCTCGCCAAGAGTCTGGGCCTGATCTAAAAATCAGCAAAAAAGAAGTGGACAAAGAAGAAAACAGGAAGCTAAAAGTTTGATTGACAGCAAATTGGGCTCATGGTCTGAAAATCAGGTTTTGCATACAGTGATACAGGAACAAAGATAAAAGAAGGAACAGGGCCACTGAGAAAGAAAGTCGCTTCTGGGTACCCTGTTCCAATTTCATCCTTATGAATAAATCTGAATCCTGTCCATTCACAAAAGGGGCTGTTGCAAAAGTCTATTCTTTTGAAACGCCCCTTTTATTCGTATTACTGATAATCAGAGCCGATTAGGTAGCGGTAGAATGCATTGTTTACATATCTGTAGTCAGCTTCTACATAGCCACCGTCAGAGAGGCTTTGTTCAATTTCGATGAGTGCTGGAGAGTCCTCTATTGTCGTATATGGATGGATTGAGTACTTTCCATCGCCTGAATACAGGATGTTATCGATAATAGGCGTATATGCGCTCTCATCTGGGTTGAATACTGCGCTATAGAGGGGCTGCCACCATGCGCCGCGAATCAAGTTGATTCCACTGTTCGCTGCCTGGTTAACATCGTTCTTTTTCGAATATTGGTTGATAACAGCGTCGAATCTTACCAAGTCCTCAAGAGTGTCAAACTCGAATTCGATATCAAATTCGACTGCGTATACTAAATAGAGATTCTCAGAGAACTGCTCTACGCGGTATGTATCCGATGGCTCAGGAACCGGACCCCACTCCAGCATATACTCATAAATCGAAGTCTTAGGCTCTATCTGGATAAGAGCGTCGATACCCTCGCTTGCAAGTACTCCTACCAGTTGCTTTACATGCACCAGATCATCATGGCCATAGCGGATTGTAAGAGAAGGAAGGAAGCGGGCATCATCACTCTCTCTCTTGAGGTTATAGCCAGTGCTTGCGCCAGTCTCAACCAAGAGAGCGCCAATTACATCAAGTTCATCATTCTCATAAAGCCCAACGTTCTTAAACGTGTTCTCTATCTTTGCCAGAATATCATCATCGGAGACGAATCCGATATAGTTTCTTCCATTTCCAGTTGCATTAGCTACAGCCATCAACAGAGATGCAGCATCTTTTGCGCTTAGAAAAGCGGATGAGAGTACTGAAGAAACAAGATCTGCAGAGAGTATTTTTGCATCCAGCGCTGCAGCCGTGTAGTTATCACCAGCTACATTATAGAGCTCCAGGCGGCTTGATGTCTTTGCATCCGAGTATGTCTTTGCAAACTCTTCAAGGCCCGATGAGACAACTACAAGGCGGATTAAATCTGCGCTGTCAGCAGGAGTATCAACAGCCTTTCCTGTAACAGTCGATAGCGCCTTGGCGAATTCAGAAAAACTGACGGAGTCCTTGCTTAATTCGATACCGAAGTAAGCAGCCAAGTACTCGCTGTTCTTCTCATATGTATCGAGCTCAAAGCCAGTAGCAAATGCCGACAGGCTAATTACGATACAGAGGGCGATAGCAATGATTCTTCTTTTCATGGTTCCTCCCAAAATATTTATCTCTTACCCTTATCATAGACTTCGCCAAGGCTCTTTGGAGCCTTATTGGATCTTGAGAAGAAGATCAGCAGGACGACTGTTATGATATAAGGTAATGTCAATACAAGATCTGAATATGCACTTGGAAGTGCAAGCAGGTTTACGATTGAGTATCCGGCACTGCGTGCAAAGCCAAATAACAGGCAAGCTCCGAGCGTTGGCCAGATCCTCCAGTTTCCAAATATCAAGCCAGCAATTGCCAAATACCCATAGCCGGAGAATATGCTTGGTGAGACATTTGATGATATTGAATACGCAAAGCACATACCCCCAAGGCCTGAGAGCGCGCCAGAGACCATTACAGCAGAAAACCTGATACGCTCAACATTGACGCCAGCAGCATCCACTGCCTGAGGGTTATCCCCTGCTGCACGAAGACGGAGGCCATACGGGGTCTTTTCCAAGATATAGTACATTATCACGGAGAGGACTAAGATTATGACTTCAAATGGATAGAGCGATGTAAAGAATGAACCCAGGATTGGTATCTTTGATACCAGCGGCACGCTAAAGCGCGGGCTTACTTCCAATATGAACCTGTTTGAAGCTTTGCCGAAAACAGATGCGTTTATCTGGTTGGTCAGGAATGCGGTAAGGGCCACTGCGAGTATGTTTATTACAACCCCGCTTATTACTTGGTTTGCCTTAAACTTTATGGATAGCACTGCATGGAGAGTCGAGTATGCCATGCCGCCAATGATGGCAAAGAAGAATGCGATGTACATGCTCTCAGTTCCTGAGAGTGCTGTGAACTCATACATCAATGCTGCAGATAATCCACCACAGAATGCTCCAAATCCCAAGAGTCCTTCGAGCGCGAGATTCGTAATACCACTCTTTTCTGAATATATTCCACCTATTGCGATAATAAACAGAGGAAGAGCGAAAGAGAGGCCTTCAACTATAATGCTGTTCATCTTTCACCTCCTATACCCTCCAGGCTTTCCTTCGCTTTATTGCCAAGGGCTTTAAATGCACCTGAGCATGCGGAGAAGAGCAACAATATGCCTGTAATAAGGGATGCTATCTCCCTTAAAACTCCCAAGCGGGATGACATATAGGTAGTGCCATTGCTTATTGTCATTACCAAAAATGATGCCAAGAAGCATCCTATCGGGCTGTTGTTTCCAAGAAGTGCTACAGCTATGGCATCAAAGCCCATATCAGGAACGACGCGTGGCTGAATGGATGAGAATGTTCCCATGTAGTAGCTTACTCCTGCAAGCCCTGCAAGCAGGCCCGAGAGTGCCATCGAGAAGATGATGGAGCTTCCAATCCTGATGCCTGCATACCTGCTTGCCTCATGGTTCATGCCGACAGCTTTAAGCTCAAAGCCAATCCTGGTCTTGGAGAACAAAAATCCTATGGCGATGACAGCCACGATTGAGAGGATAAAGACGTATGAGATATCCATCCTTAAATCCCCTACCATTGTATCGAGGGAGGTTAACATAGCTTCTGGGTTTACTCTCACTGACTGCCTTGTAACCGGATCTATGAACTTCGTCTGAATGAAGAATGAGATGATATAGCTTGCAATGTAGTTGAACATTATTGCAATAACTACCTCATTGGCATTGAAGCGATGCTTCAAATAGCCGACAAGGGATCCGGATAATGTTCCAACAGTCATTCCAATAAGGACTACGAGAATCTGTGCAAAAGGAGCAGGAATAGATGAGTAACCCACAGTAATCGATGCTATGAAGCCGGAAGTGAGCATTATTCCTGAAACGTTTATGTTGAATATTCCGCAGCGCATGGCAACAGCGACAGACAAGGATGCAAAGATCATGGGTGTCGTGTAGTTTATGAGGTTCATGAAGTCTGTGAGGATACTTCTATGCCCTGCATAGCGTGCCTTAGGAAGAAAGCCTGCTCCCTGCAGTATGCTTATATACCCCTCAAGAGGGTTCTTGCCAAGCGACAGTAGAAGGATGGAGCTTGCAATCAGGCTAAGCAGGATTGCAAATAAGGATGCTCTTAAGCTCTGCGTCTTTCCCGGTCCCAGCATCTTCGAGAATGTCTTGGTAATTGCGCTATTTCTCATTGCGGGCCCCCATCATATAAGATCCTATTTCATCAGCAGTGACATCCTTTCTCCTCTTGACCGCCTGGATTTTTCCATTATACATAACAATTATAGTGTCTGAGAGGCTCATTATCTCCTCGAGTTCCAAAGAGACTAAAAGTATAGCTTTTCCTCTATCCCTTAAGCCCAGGATCTCCTTGTGTATGTTTCTTATCGCTCCGACATCAAGGCCCCTTGTCGGCTGAACGAAAATATACAAGTCTGCATCCTGTGAGATTTCGCGCGCGATTATCGCTTTCTGCTGATTTCCTCCTGACATGCTCCTCACTTGTGTCGAGCATCCAGAGCTGGATCGGATGTCAAACTCTTTTATCAGCTCTTCCCCGTTCTTTTTAAACGCATCGCTCTGAAGCAGCCCTTTTTTGCAATATGGAGCTCTGTAGTAGCTTCTAAGGGCCAAATTTACGCTTAAGTCATAGTCAAGGAGTAGCCCTACTTCCTGCCTGTCCTCAGGGATGTAAGAGATCTTCATCTCTGTTCGCCCCCTGATACTCTCATCAGTTATATCATTTCCTTTGTAGATTATAGCGCCGCTTGAGGATTCAAGCATTCCTGAGATCATATCTGCAATCTCAACCTGGCCATTACCAGCAACACCCGCAAGTGCTACGATTTCTCCTGAATGTACAGAAAAGGAGACACCTTCTACTACTTTCACCCCATCCTGATCATATAGCGTCAAGTCCTTTACTTCGAGAATAGTCTCGCCAGATGTAAAAGAGCGGTCATTCTCTTCTTCGTGGTACTCATAGCCAACCATTAAAGATGCCATCTCATCCGTTGAGATTGCCTCCACATCGTAGACTCCTACGAGTTTTCCACGGCACAGTATTGCGCATCGCGATGCGACTTTCTTTATCTCATCAAGCTTATGCGTGATGAGTATGATCGTCTTTCCGCCATCCCTAAGAGCTTTTATTACTTTCAGAAGCGAATTGATCTCTTGCGGCGTCAAAAGAGCTGTCGGCTCATCGAATATTAGTATCTCAGCATCCCTATAGAGCATCTTGAGTATCTCAACTCGTTGTCTTGCAGCTACTGAGAGATCCTCAATAAGGGCATCAGGATCGACTTCCAGGCCATACGCTTCAGATAGCTTAAGGATTCGCTCCCGGGCACTTTTAATATCTATGCAGGGCAAGAATCCAAAGGCCTTCCGCTTAGGCTCGATGCCCAAGATTATGTTCTCTGTGACAGACTGATCCTGCACTAGCTTGAAGTGCTGATGCACCATGCCGATACTTAATGCACTTGCCTCCCTGGGAGAGTGTATCTCAACTTCCTCCCCCCTGATTATTATCCTGCCCTCATCAGGTTCATAGAGCCCGAAGAGAATGCTCATAAGCGTAGATTTTCCCGCGCCGTTCTCCCCTAGAAGCGCATAGATCTCTCCTTTCCTAATCGATATGGAGACATCATCATTGGCAACGATGCGGGGGAAGCGCTTGGTTATATGCTCCAAGACTACGATATCTTCACTCATAGCTCTCCAAAAATAATGGGGCACATGTGCCCCGATTAAAAGAAGTCAGAACGTAAATTCCTCTGGCGTAAAGCCCCCGAAATTCGATGCAGGAACGATACTCCCATTCTTTACAAGCTCATAGGCCTCATCAAGTACGCTGATTGTCTCACCTGACATCTGATGCCTTCCCTCTGTCTTTACAAATCCAGTTGAATCTGTATCTGCCTTTAAGAGGGTATTCTGTCCCTCGAACGTGCCAGCGACAATGCGCTCAAGAGACCTTTCAACGTTTACAGCCATGTTTTTCAATACGGATGTAAGGATTATGTTTGCCTCCCCGTTTGCTCCGTCTGCCCACTGGTCTACGTCACATCCGATTACCATGCATGCTCCGTTGCTTTCCTTGGCTGCTGTAAATACGCCGTTTCCGCTATCCCCTGCAGCTACGAATATAATATCGCATCCTGCTTCAATAAGCTGCTGGCCTACGATTCTTCCCGTTGCAGGATCTGCAAAGGATCCTATGTAATTTCCTCCAACATTGGCACCCGTTACGTCAATGCCGGCGCGTGAAGGAAGCTCAACGCACACAACGTTTTTCCCAAAGAGCTCGTTGACATACTTAACTCCGCATTCAAAGCCGAACTGGTAATTGACATTTGATGGGAAAGCAACTCCGTTTACGACAGCAACCTTTCCAGTCTTCGTCTCCATTGCCGCAGCGATTCCTGCAAAGAAGCCTGACTCCTGCTCGGCAAACTGCATTGCATAGACGTTATCAAGCTCAACCTCGGCTCCTGTCGAGTTTGTAGGATATGAGTCTACCAAGATGAACTTGGTCTGAGGATTCTCAGCTGCCAAATCCCCTATTCCTGCGAATTGGTAGCCAGCCAAGACCTCGACATCGTAATCAGCTACGATATCCTCTGCTGCTCTTACAGCCGCCGTAGAGTCCCCAGTCGGCTCTCTGACTGCAGTAACAGTAGATGCAGGATGGTTTGCGATGAATGCGAGAATTCCATTGTAGTTGTCCTGGTTAAATGATCCATCATCGACTCCGGATGGACTTGAGATGATAGCAATCCTGAGAGCGTCCGTCGCATCACTCGTCTCACTTGAACCAGCTGCAAATACAATTGACAGAGAACAGATTAAAACTAGAAATAAAGAAAATATCTTTCTCATAAGTACTCCTCTATTTTTAGATAAAAGAAAGGTAAGGTAATTGTCAAGAACATATAGACATATCTCCCCTTTTTCATTCATCCGGGTTATAATCAGCACATGACTACACTTATAAAAAACGGTTTTATCCTTCCTATGACAGATAAAAACGATTCCAGGAAGGCAGATATATTGCTCGAAGGAAGCAAGATTAAAGACATAGGGAAAGACATCACTGGTAGCTTTGACAGAGTAATCGATGCAGAAAGCAAAATAGTTTTACCCTCTTTTGTAAACGCGCATACGCACCTTGCAATGGTTCTAATGAGGAACTTCAAGGATGATAATGAAAACCTTCAGCAGTGGCTATCTGAGATCTGGCCAATTGAGGCAAAGCTGAGTGATGATGATGTCTACTGGGCAAGTAAGCTCGCTCTTGCAGAGCTGATTAAAAACGGATGCACGACCTTTGCCGATATGTACTTTCATCCATGGCAGAGCGCAAGAGCTGTAAGGGAAAGCAAGGTAAGAGGCATTCTGGGCATTGCCATTATCGGTGATGATAAAGAAGCAGAGCGCTGCTTCAGAGAGTATGTTCCCAGGATTGAGGATGCAGCCGATGGCTATGCGAAAATACGCATAGATGCAGCGCCCCACGCAATCTATACATGCACGGACAAGGCCTATATTAGAGCGGCATCCTGGGCAAAGGAAAATGGCGCGTTTCTGAACACACACATAGCAGAGACAGAGAAGGAAGTGACTGACTCGATAAAATCAACAGGTCTAAGGCCCATTGAATATCTTGACAAGCTTGGCGTTCTCGATGGCAACGCCTACCTTTCCCATGGTGTTTTCCTATCAGAAAAGGAATTATCCATCTTGAAGGAAAAGAATATAGCAGTAGTACACAACCCAGTATCCAATGCTAAGCTTGCTAGCGGGATTGCACCCATCACGGAATATAAGAAAAAGGGCATTAATGTCGCACTCGGCACTGACGGTGCAAGTAGCAATAACAATCTCAATATGCTCTTTGAGATGCGCATTGCATCACTATTAAGTAGCGCATCAACTAAAAAGCCATCTCAGCTCTCGTGTTATGAGATAATCAAGATGGCAACAATAAACGGCGCCAAGGCACTTGGACTTGATGAGAAAATTGGCACAATAGAAAAAGGAAAAGATGCAGATCTCATCATCATGGATTTGGATAAGGCAAACACAGCGCCAGGAAACGATCCATATTCAGCAGTAGTATTCTCATCCGATGAGAGAAACATAGAGTATGTTTTCTCATCTGGGCATCTCCTCCTGGACAAAGGAGAGCTTACTACGCTTGATGAGGATGAGGCAGTTAAAAACGTAAAAAGACAGTGGAAAGATCTTTTAGGAAGGTAAGATATGACAGATGATTTCAAAGCATTGGAATTTAAGAATGGCGCTCTCGTATTAATTGATCAGAGAGCTCTTCCTGAGAAGTTCGAGTATTTTAAAGCAAGAACAACAGAAGATGTGGTTTTTGCTATTAAAGACATGGTAGTGCGCGGAGCGCCTGCTATCGGAGGAGTTGCAGGATACGGGGTATATTTTGCAGCAATAGAGGCAAAAAATGACTTTGACGTATTTCTGGAGAAAACTGAGAAAATAAGAACATCCCGGCCTACTGCAGTAAATTTAATGTGGGCAGTAGACAGGATGGTCAAGAGGGCAAAGGAAGAAGACTGCGATCCTGATGCGCTACTTAGGGAAGCTGATCTCATCGTAGAAGAAGACATTGCCATGAATCATGAGATTGCAAGGATCGGAGCAAAAGTAATTCCACAGAATGCCCAGATACTTACTCACTGCAATACAGGAGCCCTTGCAACATGCGGCTGGGGAACTGCTCTCGGTGTTATTAAGAAAGCCCATTATGACAAAAAGAACATATTCGTTTATGCAAATGAGACCCGTCCACGCTTTCAGGGTGCACGCCTTACTGCATGGGAGCTCGTAAGGGCCCAGATCCCATCAAAGCTCATTCCCGACAGCGCAGCAGCAACTCTCATCAGGGATGGAAAAGTTGATCTTGTAATGCTCGGCGCAGACAGGATTACAACCGATGGGGATGTTGCGAATAAGCTCGGAACGTTTTCGCTCTCTGTAGTGTGCAAGGCATACGGAGTCCCATTCTATTCTGTGGCCCCGACGACCACGATTGACTTTGATATGAAGAGTGGAAAGGACATCCCGATTGAAGAGCGTTCCTCTGATGAGGTTAAGCGCCCTACCGGAGTACTTGTTGCTCCTGAGG
Source organism: uncultured Spirochaetaceae bacterium (assembly GCA_964534915.1). Taxonomy (GTDB): domain Bacteria; phylum Spirochaetota; class Spirochaetia; order Sphaerochaetales; family Sphaerochaetaceae; genus Ornithospirochaeta. Next base: position 8,624 of record CAZHQL010000072.1, read on the forward strand.
AAATCGATGTATATAACCCAGCATTCGATGTGACACCACATCAGAATATAACAGGCATTATTACGGAGAAGGGGATAATCTATCCTCCATTCGATATAAACATCGAAAAGATAAGAAGAGGAGAAACGCTCAGCTAAGAGGCGCAACAAAGACCAGGGTGTGCTGCAAAAGTCTATTTTTTGAAACGCCCCTGATTTTTGCCTTTTGAATTTATGTGAATCCCCCTCAGGCTCGACGAGTCCCCAGTCAGCAGGTTCTTAAATCCTGCAAAATTTGCAGGAACAAGGGCCAAATGGCAAGCCTGCCCTCTGGTCAAAACAGACACTGGAATAACAGGCAATAAAAAGGTCAAGGGTTGCAGTGTTCACCAGTGGCTCTATCAAGTCCCTTAAATGAGCTGTTTTGAGAGTGTGCACTTCAATGTCAGAATCATAATGTGCTGGCGCTCGAGGCTCTCTATTGTCGCGTCACTGCAAATAACTGATATTGCAACCCTCCATCTATTGAAAACGAATCTTTTTCCCTCTTTCTGTGGTCAA
>CAZHQL010000073.1:0-9159 GCA_964534915.1 uncultured Spirochaetaceae bacterium
CCAGTTGCCAAGCTATTCCATGCCTTAAGCCCTGCGGTGCTGTGTATAATGAAAGCATAAGGATATAATCTGGTCACAAGGTACTTATCATTATTAGCCGCTCTCGGGTACACAGTTACGCTTCCCGATACTTCATCACCATCCTCATATGTATTTCCTTCAGCATCGTACCAGGCTATGCCTGCAATACTAGCAAGACCAAACAGCTCGCGGGCAGCATCTTTAACCTCGTCTGGAATATAGAAAGTGTCAGTTATGTATGGCCCAAAATCATCATCAAGGTCATAGAATGAGAATGTGATGCTGTTCGGTATCTGTGTTTCACAGGAGCACAATACAACAAGAAGAGAGACCAGAAGGAGTGTCAGGACTGCACCCCCCCCCCATTAACTTCTTGCAGTACAGGGATTTAAGCATATAAAACTCCTTTTATTTGATTTTTTACTACCTCTCATAATTCAAGCATATTCTCGTTTCTTTGTCTATATTTTCAAATGATTTCAAGGTGCTCAAGGAGTATCTTAAGCCCAATGAGGATCAGTATTATTCCTCCGATGAGCTCTGCCTTGCTTCTGCTCTTTGAGCCGATCTTAGATCCTGCCTTTACTCCGATTGCGCTGAGGGAAAATGTAATGAGTCCAATCAGGAGGCAGGATGGAAGGATATTCACAGAAAGAAGTGCAAATGAGATTCCCACCGCCAGTGCATCTATGCTTGTAGCAATTGCAAGTAAAAGCATCGTCTTAACATCATACGATGGGCTTGCGCACTCATCTTCATCGCGCGATTCCTTAATCATGCTGATGCCGATCAAGGCTAAAAGAACAAATGATACCCAATGATCGATTGATGAGATGGCCTCTAAGAAGTTGATTCCCAGCAGATAGCCCGCAAGCGGCATCAGAAACTGAAAGAAGCCGAAATAAAATCCAGTAATCAATACATGCCTAGCTTCAACATGCTCTGTACTAAGGCCCTTGCATACGCTTACTGCAAATGCATCCATGCTGAGCGCTATGGCAATCAGAATAATCTCCAGTATGCCCATTTTTCTATATCTCCCTCTTCTGGATGGGCAAAAAATAAGACCCATCCGATTATCGGATAAGTCTCGCCTTTTAAGTCTTGGCCAGGATAAACCAGTCTGTTGACCAAGTCGCGCAAAGCTTTGCGCTGACTACTCCCTTATTCCTCACCCAAAAGTATAGGATTAGACCTTAAAAGTCAACTATAATAAGGCCATGTTCGACTTTCACGCGCACCCGGGGGATGACAATAGAGATGCTTTTCTGTCAATAATTCATGAGAGTGAGATTTTTTCCATTACTGACACATCCTCAATTGCCCTTCTGCCATGGCTTGAAGGAAGTATTGCTCGTGAGAAAATTGAGAGTCTTGTTAAAGCTGATTCTTCCTTAATGGTTGGCGAATTCGGCCTTGATAAAACAAAAGAAGAGCGCGGTTCTGACCTGGACTCCTTTTATTTCATGGCAGAGCTTGCAAGAAGTTATGACAGAGTGGCTGTCATCCACTCTGTAAGGTACACTGCCCTCATTCTTAAGGCTCTTAAGGACATGGGCATCAGGCGCGCCCTCTTCCACTCTTTTATGGGAAGCTACGAGTTAGCTCGTGATATCAACAGAGCCGGATATTTGATATCACTAACAGAAAAAGCTCTCAAAAAGAAGGATAGAGCAAGACTATTAACTCTGAACTTTGTGCTTGAAACTGATATGAATACAGGACTAGTCCAGAAGGAAGCTATTAAAAAGCTGTATAAGGACACAGAGAGCATCCTTGGATGCAGCATAGAGAGTAGAATGGAGATGAACAAAAGGTATATATGGCAAGGGAATTCATACGCTTAGAGCGCTTCATAGGAAAGGATAATGTAGAGCTTTTAAGGACCAAGAAGGTTGCAATCGTGGGCTTAGGGGCCGTCGGGGGCTTTGCACTTGAGGCGCTCTCACGCTGTGCAGTCGGGTCCTTTACTCTTGTAGATTTTGACACTGTCAGCGAGACAAATATCAACAGGCAGATTCTTGCGCTTCACTCAACGATAGGGAAAAAGAAAGTAGAGCTGGCAAAAGAGAGAGCGCTCGATATAAACAGGGATGCAGATATAAAGGCCTTGAATATGTTTGCAACAGAGGGCACATACGATGAGATATTCGATGGCGCTGATATAATAATAGATGCAATAGACAGCCTTGGGCCTAAGGTAAGCCTGCTTGAGAATGCATATAAGAGAGGACTTACGATTGTATCTTCCATGGGAGCAGCTCTCAGGCGTGAGCCATCTCTTATCAGGACTGCAGACCTCTTTGACAGCTGGGGATGCCCTCTTGCACGAGAGGTAAGGAGCGCGCTCAGGAAAAGGGGCGTTGGAAGGGGAATAGATGTAGTCTTTTCTCCTGAGAAAGTAAACTTCAGGTTCATCCCTCCAGAGGAAGATAGCGATGCAGAATTTGATGATAAAATCCTTGAGCGTGGCAGAAAGCGCGTGCTTTTAGGATCCCTTGTGACAATCACTGCAATATTTGGAGAGACTCTTGCTCACCTTGCGCTCAGAAAGCTTCTTCCTGAGAAAACTCTTGATGGCTATGCAGAGTTCAATCCAAAGGCCTGACATCCACTATTCTTGAAAATTCAATTATGAGAGTAAAGACTGTTCTCTTATTCGTATTCTCATGCAGAAGCAGAGAAACAGTTGCAAAAGGACAGTCAGTGGATAGTGCACTGAAATAGTATTCTTTTCCATCTACCAGGAAATGTGCGCGGTAGTCGCGCTCATCATTCATGCGAAAGAAAACCTTGACCTCATCATCAAGAGTAAGAACTGTCCTGTTATCCTTAATATCCGTCCTGAACTTCATATGCCTGATAATAATACACTTTTAACTCTTGCTCCATAAATTTTGTGAACACTTTTTCAACTTGCCCGATTAATGAGTAGGAGAAGATAAAAATGAAAAAAGCAATTATGTACCTTTTATGCGTTGCCCTGCTCTTCTCATCCTGTGAGAAGGAAAAAGGGACTCTGAGAGTAAATTACGGCGCTCAGGGAGGCACTTACTACACGTCCCTTCATGGAAAGAACGGCTTTGTAGCAAGTGAGATAAGTCTGGCAGAGAGCGTAACATTCACATCCCTTGAAGAGGGAATATATACGCTTAACAGCGTCTCTCAGACGAAGGAGAAAATCATGACAGCAAAGAACACGATCAGGATTTACAGCGGCTATAATGAGATGGATGTCTCATTTGAGGATGAGAAAGAGGATCTTGTCATCCGCATCAACACATCTGAGAGCCTTAACGGCATGAAGATTTTGCTCACCGTTGCTACAGCAGACGGGATTATTACGGAAAAAGAGAAGACTGTTGAGGATTTTAACTTCATAACGCTTTCAGAGATAAGCGAAGGCTCTCTTTACATAAGGTGTTCCATAATGAGAGGAGAGGTCCTTATTGAAAGCTCAGAAGAGACTATCTATTTCGACGGGTCAAAGGAAGTGATTTTCGATTTCACGCACTTAGTGCTCACAGAGGACTATGCATTAATCCGCATTGAGGACAGCTCATCATCTCCCCTGAGCTTTTCAATAGCTGTAAAAGACTTCGATAAGGACAAGGCAAGCATTACTCTTGGAATAGACTTCAGCACCTATATTGACCTTGGAAGCCTTGAGTACTCGTGGTATGTAAATGGCCTTCTGTATAGCAATGATGAGACTATTGAAATCTCAGCATCTCTCGGAGTGCGAATTGATGCACTTCTTTCATCCTCTCTCATCGGGTCCCTGGGCTCAAGCTGTATAATCATGCTTACAGAATAGAAGGCATAACAATAGGGGCTGATCAGAGCCCCTATCAAAAGATTGCAGAGAAATTACTTCTTCTTGTGTCTGTTCATTCTCAGTCTTTTCTTTCTCTTGTGCGTTGCAATCTTATGCTTCTTTCTTTTCTTACCACAAGGCACGGTGCTAGCTCCTTATAAACAATATATTGTTGTAATTACCCTGTTATTATCAGCAGAATTTCTTCAAACCGTCAAGAGATACGGAGAAAATAAATAAATTGATTCTGAGAGGGCAGAAAAACGTGTGAATTAGTTTAATTTTCCTATGTAACATTTGCCTTCTCTTGGCTATTATAGAAATAGATGAAGGTACTTGTTCTAGGCTTTGGAGTTCACGCTTCCGGTGCAGATGCTGCTCAATACTATAAGGGATGCGGACACAGCGTCACGCTTATTGACTCTGTGCCTAAAGAGAAGGCTCCATCTCTTTATGAGAGAGTGGAGAAAACGGGCGTTGAGATAATAAACGGAGAAATAACTGAGAAAGATATAAAGAGCTATGACATCGTTGTAAAGCAGCTCTCAGTGCCAGTTCATCAGAGCACTCTCAAAGCAGCTAAGGAAGTGACTAACGACCTTGCGGCTCTTCTTAACGACGAGAGAGTCAAGAAGATGAAGAAGATCCTCGTTGTTGGAAGCAATAAGAAAACAAGCATTGCAGCATCTGTCTTCCATGCCTTGAATGAGATGGGAGCAAAAAGCCTTCTTTGCGGATCAATTGGAATGTCAGGCTTCAATATCCTTCAGGATCTCAATGAAAAAGGAAGCTCGTCTTACACTCATCTTGTAATTGAAATTGCTGCATGGCAGATAAGGGACACTGCCATTGCACTCTATAACGCATGGCCCGAACTGGATATAGTACTTCTTACGAAGAAAGCAAATGAGAAAAAAGAGAACTACAGGATCTTCGGGCCATGGGTAAAGAAGGCAATAGTTCCAAAAAGCTCAAAGGATTCGTTCCTGAATAATATCAAGGCGCGTCCTGAGAAGATAATCTACACCCCTACCTCCTTCAATCCATACAGAATAAAAGAGCCTCTTGAATCTGCATACGAGATCCTTAAGGCCCTGGGATACCACAAGAAGGCCATAGTCAAGGCACTCTCAACTTACAAGGGAATACCCAACAGGATGGAAGAGATTGCACTTAAGGACAACATCCTCTATATAAACGACAGTGCTGCATCAATTCCTGAGGCAGTTGCGTTCACTCTTCAGACAATCGGGCAGGCATCAGTTCACCTCATTTCCGGAGGATCTGACAAAAACAAGGATATTGATATATCCGGGATGAAGACGCCCTTCAAAATGGCAACAAGCATTACGCTGTTATCCGGGACATTCACAGATAAGCTTGTTACATACCTTGAGAAGGCCAATATCCCTTACATGGGCCCCTTTGAGGACATGAGGGATGCAGTCTTAGCCGCTAAAGTCAAGGCAGATGAGATGGTAAGGAGGAACAACAACACACAGATTATCCTCCTGGCCCCAGGATCGGGAAGCCAGGACTATTTTGACAACGAATTCGACCGCGGGGATAAGTTCAAGGCGATTGTCAAAGAGATAACTGGCAAGAAATAAGGCGCCCTTCCGGGGATAATAGCATTAACCGACGTTTCCATCAGTGTATTTATATGCCTTTATGTGCTTGCCGCCATATCCAAGTGCCTGCCCATCTACGCATACAGTGCCGTCCACTGTTTTCATAGGCAGAGCAAAGAAGTGCTCAGGCTTCAAGTATGTCGTGATCTTCTCCGTTTTTTCCTGGTTATCAAATTCAAGCACTGTTCCGACTTCAAAATCGTCTGCAAAGATAAGCTCGCAAGTTCTGTGCTCATCATCGTCCTTCTCGCTTGCAGCAAGGAGCATTCCATTTGACTTTACGCCACGGAAATTAGCAGGCTTCAAATTCGACACAAGAACTATATTATGATTCAGAAGTTCCTCCGCCTTATAAAATGGCACGATAGATGATACGATCTGGCGCCTCTCTGATTCCCCTGTATCAAGCTGAAGTATGTACAGCTTATCCCCATTAGGATGCTTCTCAACTTCAACAATCTTTGAAACCTTTAAAATTACTTTCCTCTTAAACTGCTCGACAATGCTCTCTTCATTGACTTTTTCCATTTTCTTCTCTTCTTCCTTTTCACGTCTCTCAGTCTGTGTTCCTGAGAATTTTTCCTTTAAGCTTTCAATCAGGCCATCCTCAAGCTTAGTAAATAAAAGCTCGCTCTTAACGACATTGACTGAATCATCTGTAGTCCCTACATCCTTCCATGCTGCGCTCTCGCGCCCAAGGAATGACAATATCCTCTTTCCCGTTTCCGGGATGTAAGGAGTTATCATGACGCCAAGATCCCTGATGATAAAATAGAGCGTTGAAAGCAGTTTTTCTGCCTCCTTCGGGCTCTCAGTCCTCTTCTTCCAGGGCTCAGAGTCCTGGAATGCCTTGTTGCCAAGGTCTGAAAGAGAGAGGATTTCATGAAGAGCATCTTTTTCATCTGCCCTTTCAAGAAAAGCGGTAATCCTTTCTTCCCTTTGCCTTACTTCTTTTAACAGCTCTTCATCAAATGAAGGATTCTCAATCTTGCCTGAATAGAAGCGCGTTATGAAGGAAAGCGTCCTGTTCACAAGATTTGAAAGGTTCCCGATAAGCTCCTTATTGATCTTGTCCTGGAAGTCCTTCCATGTGAATGTGTAGTCGCTCTTTTCAGGGCGGTTATAGAACATATAGAATCTCCAGCAGTCTGCGGGAATTCCAGTGCTCTCAACATCGTTTCCAAATACGCCGACTCCACGGCTCTTGCTGAACTTGCCTCCCTCGTAATTAAGGTATTCAGTGCTGCTCATGTGATGAAGCATCGTCCACTTTTCACCTGTTGCTAAAAGGCTTGATGGGAAGATTACGGTATGGAACGGGATATTATCCTTTCCTATGAACTGAAAGAGCTCTGTATTCTCTGGATCCCTCCACCAGCTTTCCCAGTCCTTAACTGCATTTGCCGTTATTGATATATACCCGATTGGTGCATCAAACCATACATAGAAGACCTTATCCTCATAGCCGGGTTTGGGAACCGGGATTCCCCATTTTAAATCCCTTGTGATGCACCTCTCCTGAAGGCCATCGCGGATCCAGGATGCAGTAATCTGCACTGCATTGTTTGCCCAGAATCCTTCCTTTGCGGCTTTTTCCATCCACTCTTTAAGAAGCGGAAGGGCCTTGGGAAGATTAATGAACAAGTGCTTTGTACTCTTTGCTACCGGAGTCGTTCCACACACACTGCACCTGGGCTCAATGAGGTCAGAGGGGTCTAAAAGCTTTCCGCAGCTGTCGCACTGGTCGCCGCGCGCATCATGGCTGTGGCAGGCCGGGCACTCGCCTTCTACGAACCTGTCAGCTAGAAAACGCGCGCAGTGAGGGCAATAAAGCTGCGTCATCTCACGCTCAGAGATATAGCCGCTCTCATCTACCTTGTTAAATATGTGCTGGACAATCTCTGTCTGCTCTTGAGTGCTTGTGCGCCCGAAATAATCAAAGCTTATATTAAACCAGTCATAGATTTGCTTATGAATTAAATGATACTTGTCACAAAGCTCACGCGGAGAAATGCCTTCCTGCATCGCCCTTGTCTCACTTGCAGTGCCGTACTCATCGGTTCCGCAGACATAGAGCGTCTCATAGCCGCGAAGACGGCAGAAGCGTGCAAAGACGTCTGCTGAGAGGACCTGGATGAGGTTTCCAAGGTGCGGTACGTTATTGACATATGGAAGTGCTGAGGTTATTAATCGTTTTTTCACTTTAACCACCTTATAAACTACCCAAGAAGTATAATTGATTTTATAATTTCATGGAACACTCTATGCAGAAAGTCAGAACAGATGATATCGATGAAGCTATCGCGCTTTTAAAAAGAAATGAGGATGAAAACTGTTTTATTCTTTCATACCTTTCAAAACTAGAGAGAAAGCAGTACACTCTCTGCCTCGATAAAGGCACATTCATTCTCTATGTAAGGGGACTTCTTGCAGCTATCTCATATAGCGATGAGCCTTCTGATGCAATACTCTCTTTCCTTGAAAGAGAAAAGCCGAGGATTACAATCGCACCTGGCCTTGCGCTGAGGACAATGCTATCTGGAATTGATGCAGAGAGCATACGATGCGAAAGCCTTATGGTATATGAGAGAAAAAACGGGCTTGAAAAATCTCATTCAGAAATTCTTTCAACAGAGGATGAGTATGCCTCGCTCATTGAATTCTATGAGAAGATTGATGAGTTTGCATCCTACTACACATACCATGACATGGCAAGGAAATACACAATCCAGGACAGCGCTCACTTTGCATCTGTTATAAGGAAAAACGGATGCATCATCTCATCGCTTTTTGTAAACGATGGCCTGATTGCAAGCGTTGGAACGCTTAAGGAGGAGCGAAAAAAGGGCTATGCAACAAGAAATATAAAGGGCGCAATGAATTACTATTTTGAGAACAATCCTCATTCAAGCAAGATCTACCTGCTCTATAGCGATCAAAATGTAAGGAGCCTTTACAGCGCTATAGGCTTTACTGATATCTGCCCATATACGGTTGTCAAGAGAAGCATAAAGCAGGATGCTGCCTGTTTCAAATAAACTACATAGAAAGTTCCTGAACATGTAGCATTTTTCGAACTATCCTTTAAGTATGAAGAAAACGAATATACAACTTATAAAGGAAGATCTTGAAAAGCTGAGCAAAGAAGAGATGAGCCTCTTCATCTTCGAGTTCATCAGGGAACCTGAGGCATACGTTGTTGGAAGATTCTCAGAGAAAATGAGCATTAGCTCACTTAAGAACAAGGCAATCCTCTATCGTGATGGAAAGATTGACAGCAAGGATCTCTTAAATGAGATAGAGAGCCTGTTGCAGAGTATAGCGATGATCCAGGATCCGTATGACAGGGAGGTTCTCTACTCCCTCTCCTCTGCCTTTTTAGCCTTCATAGATAAAAAGCATGCATTCGATGCTGTTCTTCATGACATTGATGCGCTCATCCTTGATGAAGGACTCGATAAAAGCCTTTTGCTCGTTCCCTTAAGGCTTGAGCATCACGCAGAGACTATAAAGAGGATAAAGAATCCTGAAAAGGATGATAAAAAGCGCCTTACCGGATGATAAAAAACTGGCCATGAAGCCAGCTTAATTAACAATTTTACGCATTTTTGCTAAAATTTTATCACCTAGTAGCAAGAGAGGGACTCGGACCCCCGACCGATCGGATATGAGCCGATTGCTCTACCAACT
>CAZHQL010000074.1:0-1113 GCA_964534915.1 uncultured Spirochaetaceae bacterium
TCTCTGTCCTGTAGCCCCAGCTTGTGAGAATCTCAATTGCCCTCTCATAATATGCCTTGGCCTCCTCTGCCTTCTTGGCATTTGCAAAGTCCGGCCTGTTTCCCCTGTCAAGGTTCGCAGATAATGTAAACTGCGATATAAAGAGGATTTCAGATCCACTGCTAGTAAGGCTTAAGTTCATCTTTTCATTCTCATCCTCAAAAATCCTTAAGTGAACAAGCTTATCTAAAAAGGGCTCAATCATATCGGCAGTGTCATCAGCTTCAACTGAATAATACACGAGCATGCCATAACCAATGCAGCCGGTAATAACACCATCAACTGATACAGATGCATCACGCACCCTCTGGATTACTGCCTTCACCTGATCATCTCCTTGATAAATGATTGAGTGTCCTCAGCGCCGAAGAATGCCTCCCCCGATATTAAAATATCTGCACCTGCTTCCTTTACTGACTCAGCCGTATTTAAATTAATGCCCCCGTCAACCATTATCTTAAAGTCATAGCCCTCTTTATCCCTTATTTCACTGAGTGCACTGATCTTTTTCAGGCTTGATGGGATAAAGCTCTGTCCGCCAAAGCCTGGATTGACGCTCATTATAAGCACATAGTCTATGATGCCTAAATCATTCTCAATCTCTGATATGGAAGTGCTTGGATTGATGGCAACTCCTGCTTCCTTCCCCTCATCCTTAATCTGCATCAGGATTCTGTTTAAATGCACGGTTGCTTCCCTGTGCACTGTTATGCTGTCGCAGCCTGCATCTGCAAACTCCTTTATATAGCGCTCAGGACTTGAAATCATAAGGTGTGCATCAAATGTGATGCCGCTTAATTTCCTCATGTCCTTTATAAACTTCGGCCCGAATGAGATATTGGGCACGAAAGAGCCATCCATTACATCAAGATGGACTCTATCAAGACCATTACTCTCAATTAATTCAAGGGCTTTATCAACTGCTGTGAAATCTGCTGCCAAAATAGATGGACTTAGCTGAACTCTTCTTACTTTCATACGAGTAATATAGCATAAAAGAAGAAAAACATTCAGCTCCATTGACCTATGGAAAACTCTCTAATCTTGTGCATAGGATTCAAAAAGAAATTCAAT
>CAZHQL010000074.1:1213-4920 GCA_964534915.1 uncultured Spirochaetaceae bacterium
GGGCAATACCAATTTTTATTTACTTCTTACCGCTCTTCTTGTTGCTTACGATGGAGACTCTGATCCTCGCCCGCTTATAACCGAGAGAAAAACTGCATCTCTCTGATGGGAGTTTTAGAGAGAAACTAAAGGCCTGAGGTATCAGGAATTAGTAATTCCCCCTTTGCTTTTTCTTTCGTTTATGCTATATTCATTTCAAGAGATAAATAAAGCATTCCGAGCAGAATTCAATTTCTGCCCGGTTTTCTTTTTCTCCTCTGATAAGAGTTTTAAGGAGTGTGAAAATGGACTTAAAATTTTGGATGCAGCATGAGAAGAACATGGGCAAAAACCCATTACAGCAATACAGGAAAGAAGACTTTCTTAACATGGACAAGGAGATCTTCACAAAGAGAATCACTCCAGAGATGCTTGATGAGCTTCGAAGTGAGGCTGTTGAGCTGTACAGCCAGGAAAGCACATATACCACTGCCCTTCATTATATTGCAGGAAGGATCAAGCTTGAAGCACGTCCGCATGAATTCAATATGGACTTGAACAACATACTCCTCAATTTCTATGACTCAAGGAACTGGGATGTTGTAAGGCACCTTGGCCTTCTGATTGTCTCCAAGGGCGCTAATGCCATTGCATTCAGAATCCTGGGAGACGTTGCCCATGAGGATAATGATGAGAATCTGATGTGGCAGTACTATGAGAAATACGTCAAGAAAGACAATAACGATAAGGATATAATACTTCGCCTGGCCGAGCACTACAATGAAACAGGAAACTTAAAAGAAGCCAACAGGTTCTACCAGAGGGGAATACTGCGCTTGAGGGTTCCTGAAGACAACATAAAGATTGAGAAGGCCTTTACAGCCCTGCTTAATATCGGAAGGAGCGACTACGCGTTCTTCTATAAGTATGCAACAAGCGTTGAGGACAAGGATCCATCCCTTGCACTTCTCCTTCTTAAGAAGATCCTTGCTTTCTTAAGCGAGACAAAAGAGAAGCTTGAAGAGGAAGGCAACAAGGCAAGCGAGATAAGAAAGAACAGCGAGCAGACCGTAGAAGTCCTTAAGGAAATCCTCACAATTAACAGCGCAGAAGATGGCATGAGGGAAAACCTTATCCGCGTTCTTAAGGAGCGCTACAGCACTTCAAGCCGCCTTGGCGAGTGCCTTAAAAAATATGACATCAGAAGAAGCACTGATGTTGCAAAGAGCCTTGAAGGCTTTGAGAAGGAGATTGCTTTCACTAAGGGCACTTTCGTCTACCAGAAGTCCACGCGAAGGGTTGGAAAGATTGAGGATGTCAATAATGATACCGTGACTGTACGCTACTCAGGAAACGAGGAGCCTCAGAAGATAGTGCTTGAGAGCGCATTCAATGCCTTGACGCCGCTTACAAACCATAATATCAAGGCAATTAAGAAGGGAGTTCCTGCTCAGAAGATCAGGGCCAAGATCCTTCAGGAGGGTGGCATTTCATGGATTGTAAGGACACTGCTCTACTCTAATGACAACCCGAAGGGCATGAGCCTGAAGGATATGAAGAATGATCTTGTACCCCAGATACTTACAGAGGATGACTGGCAGAAGATCCTTAAGGATATCAAGGCTGAGCTCAAGAACAATGAATATGTGAAGGTCAATCCGGGGCCAACAGACACATATCTTCTGATGTCTTTCCCCCAAAGTGCGGATGAAAAGGCAATAAACGTCTTCAGAGGACTCTATGATTTTGAAGACAAGCTTGATAAGTTCCTCGATGCAACCAGGGATAAGGATATCTCAAAAGACGGGGATGCAATGCTGGAGATGGTCTCATATTTTTCATCTGTAATCAGAAAGGAGGATGAGAGCCTTTCAAAGAGGCTTTCATCAATACTTTTGCTTGAGTATGTGTCTAAGAACAGCGAGATAAGTGCACAGATTGAGAAGTCATTTGAAGACCTCTATAAGAAAGCTGATATCAAGGAAAGAAAGAAAGCTTTTGAGGAAATAAGGAATATAACCATTAAAAAGCTCTTTGTTGACCGTATTTTCACAGCAGACCGCAGCGTAGTTGAGCTTCTTCAGGAGATCTTCCCCCTATACCCGGCATACATAGTAGATAAATTCCGCCGCTATGCTAAGGGAAAGCATTACTATGAGTACTTAAGTAAGGTAATTGATCTATATAAGGAGAACATGGCTGCATTCGTATTCGTGCTTCAGGAAGCAAGGGATGAAGAGCTGAGAAAGATAGCACTTTCGCGCAAGGATCTTCTGATGACTGCTTTAAGGGCACTGTCCTATGTATCAAGCTCATCACAGTTCTCAATCCAGGACCAGAAGAAATATAAGAGTGCGCTCCGCAAGGTCCTAATAGAGGAAAAAGGCGTCTATAAGCTGCTTGACCTTGCTGAAGATGAGGATAAAGAGGATCTTAAAGTATATATTTTGCAGAACCTCGGGCTTGAGAGCAGAGAGAAAGAATCTCTCCAGGAGAGCCTTAAGAATAAGTGGCCAGATATCTCTTTTGGAAAGGCTCAGCAAAAGGTTACCCGCAGGGCTCAGAGCGGCTTTCTGTGCCTGGAGTCAAGCTTCGAGAGGAAGCAGGCTGAGCTTAAGGAGATCAATACTGTAGACATGCCGCAGATCCTTAAGGAGATAAACACAGCCCGTGAGCTTGGCGACTTAAGGGAAAACAGCGAGTACCAGTATGCCAAGGAGCACAAGAGGGAGCTTGAGAGGAGAATCGGAGAGCTTACGCGCGATTTATCAAGAGTCAGGATTGTCAAGAAAGAGGATGTTCTTGATGATTTAATCGGCTTTGGCACTAAGGTAACTCTTAAGGATAACCAAACAGGCGATGAGCTTTCATACACATTCCTCGGAATATGGGAAAGCAAGCCGGAAGAAAAGGTTATTGACATCAACGCACCTCTTGGAAAGTGCCTTTTCAATCACAGCAGAGGAGATGTTGTAAAGTTCAGCATCAATGGAAAGGATTACGACTACACTGTGCTCAATATCGAAGTGATCCTATAGGTTCAGGCTCGGAGAAATCCGAGCTTTTTCCTTGCATTAAAATATAAAAGCAATGAAAGAAGAAGGAAAATAAGGCCGATAAAAAGGGATGCAAAGAGAATTGCGATCTTTTTTGTAATGAAATCATCAAGATGGATGAAGAACTTCAGCACTCTTAAAATAACAAGCGGCATTGCAGAAAATATTGAGACGCCAATTGTTCTAAGTGCATCCATCTTTTTAATGCTTGAGCTAAAAAGCAGGCATAGGGCGCATGCAATGAGGGAACTTAATGTAAAGATGACTGGAGCCTTATAGAGGGATGACGGGATAACAAGGAAAAATACACAGGCAGAGAGAATCCTGGCAAAAGATGCTATCATGACTGATTTGCTGTCAAGAGTTATGAACATCATCCTCTGAAAGCAGGAATAAAGCGCAAGGAAGAATATGGACGGAGATGCAATCTCCAAGAGCCTGGCTGTGCTGAGGGCATCAGAAAGGGTATAGTTTCCTCCAAAAAACAAAAAGACAGAGATCTCGCTTGAAAAAGATGAGAGAAGCAAAAAGAGTGCAAAGGAAAAGAAAGAGAGCATAAAGAGAGCATTTTCTTTTTTTCTCTCAAGATCTTTTCCCCTTGTAAGCTCCGGGTAGATAAGAAGCGTAAAGATTTCAAGAAGGAAGCTGTATGGCAAAAGAAGGAGTGAGTAT
>CAZHQL010000074.1:4943-9153 GCA_964534915.1 uncultured Spirochaetaceae bacterium
AAAGTAAATGCTCGCCTTCTCTGTCCTTGCGGCTGCTAGAAATGGAGGCAGAACTTCAATTATTGAAAGCACGACAAGAGATATTGATGTAAGGTAAGAGAAGACAAATCTTTTCTCAAAATGAAGTGACAGCCTTATTCTCATTCCACAGGAAAGTGCGAAAATGAGGGAGGCAATGAGGTAAATAAGTGATCCAGCAAGAAGACCTGATGAGAATGAATAAACATCCAAAGCCGGAGAGAGAGCTAACAGGAAGACTATAGCGCAAAGGGATGGAATCATAGTAAGCGCTGCTGCTGTCATTTTCCTTGAGCGCGCAATCATGTATGCATTTATATTTGATGCTGCGTTAAAGAGCACAAGATAGTAGAGAAAGAAAGTAAAGAGATTTATTCCAAGAGCTGCATCAGGGCCTTTAAAGCCAGTGAAATAGAATAATGCTTTTCCAAGAGGGCGTGAAAAAAGGAAGACAAATATCAGCAATATGATATGAAATAGAAGAAGGAAGAATGAAATCTCTCCATCTTCTTTGTCAGAATACTTCCTGATAAGGGCTAAATTACTGCTTCCCTCCTCTATTTTCTTTCTCATCTGGTTTGGAAGCGAAAATGCATAGGAAAGCACATCAGAGTTTCTGCCTGAACCAAACAGGAAGGAAACAAGAATGACTCTTACAAGGCCTAAAATGTGACTCAGTGCTAAAAGAAGAGTCACGCATGCATTTCTTTTCTTATCTTCCATAGTAGCGTGCAAGATATTCCCTTTTAAAGGAAGAGAATGTCCCATCCTCTATGCTTTTTTGTACTCTCATCATAAGTGTATAAAGGTATGTGAGGTTATGCTCAGTAAGGAGCATCCCCCCAAGCATCTCATTGCACTTTACAAGGTGATGGATGTAGCCGCGCGAGTATTTTCTGCACGCAGTGCAGGAGCATTTCTCATCCAGGGGAGAGAGGTCTGTTTTATGAAGTGCTTTTTTCAGCACAAGAAGACCGTTATCAGTGAAGGCTGTGCCGTTTCTTGCCATGCGCGTTGCAAGAACGCAGTCAAATAAGTCGATGCCGTTTTCAACAGCCTCAAGAATATAGTCCGGGCTTCCGATTCCCATTACATAGCGAGGCTTTTCAAGTGTTATGAAGGACGCAGTATGCGCAAGGAAGTGGCTGAACTTGCTCTTTTCCTCTCCCACAGAGAGCCCTCCTATTGCAATTCCAGGAAAGTCAAGTGAGGATATTGTCTCAGCACTCTCCCTGCGTAAGTCCTCATAGAAATTCCCCTGCACTATTCCAAAGAGATTTCCAGAAAAAGCATCAAGCCGGTCTCTTTCTGCTATGGACCTTTTTGCCCACTCATGTGTTATCCTCATTGCTTCTTTTGCAGATCTGTACTCTGTCTCAGGGGGCGTGCAGAGATCAAGGCACATTGCGATATCGCTTCCGATTATCGCCTGGACATCAACTACCTTCTCGGGTGTAAATATATGCCTTGATCCATCAATATGGCTCTGAAAGGAAACACCGTTTTCATCTATTTTCCTGAGCGCTGAGAGCGAGAATACCTGAAAGCCCCCGCTGTCAGTTAAGACATTGCCATCCCAGGCTGAGAAATTATGAATTCCTCCATAGCTTTTCATCACATCCATTCCAGGCCTGAGATAGAGGTGGTATGTATTAGCTAAAATCAGGTTGTATCCGATTTTCTTTATCGCATCATGATAGATGGCCTTGACAGTTGCATTAGTGCCAACTGGCATGAACATGGGAGTGCTTACGCTTCCATGAGGAAGCTCAAGAGTGCCGATTCTTGCCTTTGTCTCCTTATCGCACTTAGTAACAGTAAAGTTAAGATTGCTCATATCTTCTTTCCTAAATATGCGATTACATAGCTTAGAAGTACTGTAATCACTGAGGGCGCATACAGAAGAAAATAGACACTGATTGTGCCTTGCCGCGCTGCTATTGAGAATACCATGTCAGCAACATAATATACAACTGCGATCAAGAGGGACTGCACTATGGAAAAAAGAAGGATGTTCTTCTTATAGCTGTAGTTCATGCTCATTGCGATTACAGAGAGAACAAGGATCCCGAAGGGCTCTGCGAGGCGCGAAAGGAAATCAGTCATTCCTTCCTGCCAGGAAACGGGATTCACGCTTTTCAGACGCGAAAGATAGTTATATGCATGCCAAAGCTCCATTGTCTCTATCTGAAGATTCTGGCTTCTGAAGAACTCACTTGGAAGCGTGAATGATTCGTCTGTATACAATGCATCAGTAAAGCTGGTAAGGCTTCCATCCTCATCGACTTTTACAACGCGCGCATTTCTTAATCTCCAGAGAGAGCCGTCATAGTCTGCATGATCTGCTTCAATTCTCTCAAGTACCCTAGAGCCATCACGCTTTATCAGAATCGGCGAGTACAGCCTCTGATAGCTCTCGCTATAGCGCTCTGCATAGACTAAAAAGCCTGAATTCTCATCATAAAGGACTGTGTTTGCAGCATCCTGGGTGCTTGAAAGGCCAAAATATTCTTGCGAGATGCGCGCATTCAGGCTCTTCCAGTTAAGTGCAATGCTCTCGTTGAAATAAAAGAAAAAGATAGTCATTATCATGCTGAGAAAGATAACGGGCTTAAGTATCCTTACTTTTGAAAGCCCTGCGTTATAAAGGCTTATAAGCTCATTATTTGCACTCAGGTTCGAAAGAAAATATGTAATTGCAAAGAGTATTGAAATGCCGGAAAGCATTACAAAGTACTCAGAAAGGCTTGTAAAGGCATAGATACCCATCTCCTTAAGACCAAGGGTGCCTGTCATGAAGGAATCAAGGTGCATGAATGTCTCCACAGCCATTACAAGAAGAGAGAAAATCAAGAGAGATGAGAGAAATACTGCAAGAATGCTCTTCAGGCTAAAGAGTGTAAATATCTTCATCGCCTCACTCTCCTTAAAAGCAGCATCATCACAAGTGCAAGCATTCCTATAATTATGTCAGGAAGGAATATAAGGGCGTAGGGATCTGTTGAGAGAGAGAAAATCTTAAGCTGGGAAAAGAACATTAAATACCAGTACATCACTGCAATTATGAGCGATAGTGCAAAGCCTGTTAACTTGCCGTATCTCAGCTTCACTGTCCCAAGAGGAAGGGCAACGAGAGTTAGAAAAAAGCATGCAAGCGAGAGTGAGTACTTCTTCGTAAGCTCTGCCTTATAGTACTGCGCATAGAAGTCTGTAGGAGGATCATTCTTTCTCTCAAGATCCCCGTTTATCTCAATAAGAGCAGAGGAATCAGAGCGTGAGCCAGTAAAGCTCTCTTTCAAAAGCGATGAGTATTTAAGCTTAAGGCTCTCCCTTTCCTCATAAAATGAGTTTCTCTGGTTATCCTGTCTTGTCTGGCGAACAGCAATTCCCTCTTTAAGAACCCTTGATGAGAGGTTCACAGGATTAGTGCTTGTAAGAGTCGGGACCTGGTCAGAAAAGTCCAGGAAAAACACAGCGCTCTCGCTTTCTGCTGTTAAATTCGTGCTTATATCCGTGCTGTCAGTAATCAGTATGCTCGGCTCCTTTAGCGAAAGCCGGTATATGAAGGAAACAGGGTCTATCAGCTCAACAGAGCCCTCTGAGCTTGCAACAGTCTTGTTCTCACTTGTTCTGTCGCTGTTAGTCATCACAATGTCATGAATTACCTTGTCATCCACTCTTCCATTGGCAATTACAACAGAGCCAACCCTGTTCGTGCCATTTGGCTCTATCTCGAATGTAGGCATGTCACGCATAAGAAGCGTTAAGCGCTCTCTGTACATGATATTAGACCATGGAAGAAGGTAATCCGAGACAAGAAAGGTTGCACACGAGAATACAAGAGACCATATGATTATTGTTTTAAAGACCTTTTTCTCCCTAACACCGCTGCTCTTGAGTGCCATAAGCTCATTATTGGAACTAAGGTCTCCAAGCACCATGGAGGCCCCTGAGAGCGTTGCAAAAGGAAATGTATAGATCAGGAACTGGGGCATTGAGAGCATGACCATGACTATCATGGTCTTAAAGTCAATGTTCTTTAAAAGTATCCTCTGGACAAGCAATAAAATTGAATTAACGAAGAAGATTGAGAAGAAGAATATGAATGATACGAGGAAATTCAGCAAAAACTCCTTAGTTATGTATCTGCTTAAAAGGTAATTTCCTCTTTTTAATCCTCTTCTCATACTCC
>CAZHQL010000075.1:0-9005 GCA_964534915.1 uncultured Spirochaetaceae bacterium
GAATCTGAGGTGGGATACCGTAATGCCGCCGCTCTTCTTTGAGTCGTATGCAAAATATGCCTGTGCATTCTGGTCCGTATTGTCTCCGATGATCTTGATGGAGTTCTTGTTAGCTCCGACAGTTCCGTCAGATCCAAGACCCCAGAACATGCAGGAAACAACGCCCTCAGGAGTAACGTCAATCGGCTTGCCAACCGGTATGTTCTTGCCAGTGACATCATCGTTGATTCCAACAGTGAAGTCATGGTGTGCATTCTTGCTTGCAAGGAACTCATATACTGCAAGTGCATGAGTCGGAGTGAAGTCCTTCGAGGACAGTCCATAGCGGCCTCCGATAACCTTGATGCCTGTTCTCTTCTCTAAGTCCAGTGCTGCTACTACATCAAGATACAGCGGCTCGCCAGGTGCTCCCGGCTCCTTTGTCCTGTCCATTACTGCGATGCGCTCAACGCTCTTTGGAAGAGCCGAAACAAGGTGCTTTGCACTGAACGGGCGATAGAGCCTTACCTTTAACAGTCCTGCCTTTCCGCCCTTCTTGTTGATGTAATCGACAACCCACTCGAACGTGTCTGCAGCGCTTCCCATTACGATAACAACATCCGTTGCATCCTTTGCTCCGACATAGTCAAAGAGGTGGTACTTCCTTCCTGTGATCTTTCCAACCTGGTCCATGTACTTCTGGACGATCTCAGGAACTGCATCATAGTACTTGTTGACAGTCTCCCTTCCCTGGAAATATACGTCCTCGTTCTGAGCTGCGACCTTCATCTTCGGGCTCTCAGGGCGCTGTGCCCTTGCCCTGAATCTCTCGATGTACTTCTCATCAACAAGGCTCTTTACATCCTCATAGCTGATCTCCTCTACCTTCTGCACTTCATGGCTTGTCCTGAAGCCGTCGAAGAAATTAAGGAAAGGAACCTGGGCCTCAAGCGTTGCAAGGTGTGCTACCAGTGCAATATCCATGGTCTCCTGGACGCTGGATGCACATGTCATTGCAAATCCCGTGTTGCGGCATGCCATGACGTCCGAATGATCTCCGAAGATTGAAAGCGACTGTGCTGCAAGGCTTCTTGCAGACACATGGAATACTGTAGGGATCATTTCTCCTGCAATCTTGTACATGTTCGGAATCATGAGAAGAAGGCCCTGGCTGGCTGTGAAGGTGGTTGTAAGTGCACCTGCTGCCAGGGCACCATGTACAGCTCCGGCAGCTCCTGCCTCACTCTGCATCTCCATGATTTCTACTTTCTTTCCCCAGATGTTCTCCCTCCCGGAGGAAGACCACTGCTCTGCATACTCACCCATTGGTGAGGATGGTGTGATAGGATAAATAGCAGCAACCTCGCTGAACGCATACGCAATGTGCGCTGCCGCGGTATTGCCGTCAATCGTTACCATTTTCTTGTCTGCCATTTTAAGTTATGCTCCAACTAAAGATATTTGATTCACTTAAGCGTGAAAGATGTCACATAAAAGGATAATTCAAGTTTCGTTTGTTTATCAACAGGGCGAGGTGTGAAAGAGGAAGAAAAATCCCTTAAAAATACACACGTGATGGAGAATAAGGATCTATGCTGTCACCTTTACAGCCAGAGAAAGCGCAATATCGACAAAGGAGTCCAGGGAGATGGCGAAATCCGTTGAGATCCACTCCTTTATGATGCCTACGATTCCGCTTATGCAGAAGAGGTACTTCAGACGCGTCTCAGTTTTGTTCTCATCCCTCGATAAGTGCTCATAGCGGCTTAAGACGCTTATTATGAGCTTTTCCATGAACGAATCATCCTTTCTCTTTATGACCATGACCATGATGAGCTCTGAGTTCTCCTTTATGAAGGAGAGCATGCTCTTCATTGCAG
This sequence comes from uncultured Spirochaetaceae bacterium, assembly GCA_964534915.1. GTDB lineage: Bacteria > Spirochaetota > Spirochaetia > Sphaerochaetales > Sphaerochaetaceae > Ornithospirochaeta. The sequence goes on from CAZHQL010000075.1 coordinate 1,860, forward strand.
CCCTCAGGTCCCGCTCTGCTGTCTCTACAACCGGAAGCCTTGCGATGATGTCATCCTCGATATCAGTAAGGACTTCCTTTAATCCTGTGTAGTGCGAGTAGAATGTGGAGCGGTTTACATCCGCCAGAGCACATACATCGCTGATTGAAATCCTTGAGATGTCGTTATCATCAAGGAGCGTGATCAGGGCTTCCTTGATCATCTTCTTTGTCATCGCAACCCTTCTGCTCTGCACTTTCATCCCATCCTCCAGAAAAACTCCACACAGCCAGTGTTGTGAAAACAACAGATAATGCTTTCTCTGTTGGCTATACATCGTTTTAAGAAAAACTGTCTGTTGTTTTGCCAACACTCTGTAGGTATTATGAGAGAGAGCTGAAGATGCGTCAAGAAGGAGGGAAAAATGAAGAAGAACATATATCTCGTTACCGGGGGAATGGGACACTTGGGAAGCACTCTTATAAAAGCACTTATAAGCCGCGGCGAAAGGAACATAAGGGCACTGGTGCTGAGAGAGGATGAAGGAGAGTGCTTTGACGAGGTCTCATATTTCTCTGGCGATGTAAGGGACAAGGAGAGCATGAGGCCCTTCTTTGAGCACACAGAGGATGAGGAAATCTTTCTTGTGCATACAGCATCGCTTATAAGCATCCAGAGAAAGGGAATGAAGGACCTCTATGAGGTAAATGTAGGAGGAACTGAGAACATAATAGAGCTTGCAAGAGAGTATGGTGTGAAGAAGCTTGTCTATGTAAGCAGCGTGCATGCAATAGAGGAAAGAAAGGACATCTCAGTGCAGAGGGAAGCAGAGAGCTATGACCCTGAGAGTGTATATGGTGAGTATGCAAAGAGCAAGGCAATAGCGGGAAACATGGTGCTTGATGCTGCAAGAGAAGGCCTTTTTGCGATGGTTGTGCTTCCATCCGGCATAATAGGGCCCGGAGACAGGGGAAGAAATCATCTTGTACAGCTGTGCCAGATGTTTCTCTCAAACCATCTTCCCCTTTCTGTAAGGGGCGGCTATGACATGGTGGATGTGCGCGATGTTGCAGACGGGATAATAAAGGCACTTGAGAAGGGAAAGAGCGGCGAAAGCTACATACTCTCAGGCTCTTCTGTGAGCATCAGGGAAATGCTTGGATACATGGCATCCTGTTCTTCAAGGAAAAACAGGCTCTGCATTCCCATTTTCCTTGCGCGCATTGTATCCCCTTTCTTTGAGCTTGATGCAAAAAGAAAGAAAAAGCGTCCCCTCTTTACGCGCTACAGCCTCATGACGCTTAAAAGCAATACGCGCTTCTCTCACGACAAGGCCTCAGTTGAGCTTGGCTACAGGCCAAGGGATATCTCTGAGAGCGTCCGTGATATGGTCTTCTACCTTCAGCGGATCAACAGGCTTGCCTTAAATGAATAACGGATGCTGGGAAAACCCGGCATCCGTCACTCCTTGTAAGGAAATATCAATAGCCTAAGAGGCACATTGCATCAGCAACTTTCTTGAATCCTGCGATGTTCGCACCCTTCTGGTAGTTGATGTATCCGTCCTCATCCGTTCCTTCCTTCACGCATGCTGTGTGGATTCCTGCCATGATGTCCTTCAGGCGCCTGTCAACTTCCTCTTCTGACCAGCTTAAGTGCATCGCATTCTGCGTCATCTCAAGGCCGGATACTGCAACGCCGCCTGCGTTTGCAGCCTTTCCGGGGGCTGTGGGGATCCGGCTCTTTATAAAGGCCTCGTATGCCTCTGCAGTTAACCCCATGTTCGATGTCTCTACAACGTACTTTACCTTGTTCGAGATAAGGGTGCCGGCATCAAACGCATCAAGCTCATTCTGGATTGCACACGGGAATGCCATGTCAACAGGAACCTCCCAGGGCTTCTTTCCGGGAATGAACTTGGCACTGAACTTCTTTGCATAGGGCTCTACAACATCGTTGTTTGAATTCCTCAAATACAGCATGTATGCCCATTTCTCAGGTGTGTTTATGCCCTTTTCATCGATGATGTATCCATCCGGCCCAGAGATTGTGACAACCTTTGCTCCCATCTCGCTTGCCTTGATGGCAGCGCCCCATGCAACGTTTCCAAAGCCTGAGAGAGCTATTCTCTTTCCTTCCATGCTGTCCTTATGTGCCTTCAGCATCTCGGATGCAAAATACATTGCGCCAAAGCCTGTTGCCTCAGGGCGGATGAGGGAGCCCCCGAACTCAAGGGACTTTCCAGTAAGGACTCCCGTGTTTTCCCCCCTTATTCTCTTATACTGCCCGTAAAGGAATCCGATTTCCCTGGCTCCTACCCCGATGTCCCCTGCAGGAACGTCAGTGTCTGCACCGATGTACTTTGCAAGCTCTGTCATGAATGAGCGGCAGAAGCGAAGGATCTCGTCATCGCTCTTTCCCTTTGGCGAGAAGTCAGAGCCGCCCTTTCCTCCTCCCATCGGAAGTCCTGTAAGGCTGTTCTTGAATGTCTGCTCAAAGCCGAGGAACTTAAGAGTTCCAAGGGTTACCGAAGGATGGAACCTCAGTCCTCCCTTGTACGGGCCAAGTGCATTATTGAACTGCACCCTGTAGCCCTTGTTGACTTCGATGTCATGATCGTCATTCTCCCATTCAACCTTGAATGAAAAGACCCTGTCAGGCTCGGTTATCCTCTCAAGTATCCTGTTCTTTACATAAAGGGGATTATCATTAACGACATCTATGACTGATGAAAGAACCTCTCTTGCAGATTCGATAAACTCGCTCTGTCCCGGGTTCCTGTTACTGAGTGCACTCATGAATGATTCGAGATCGTACATATCCTTTCTCCTCCACACTCAGCTTATGCCTGTTTTTTCCTGCCGTCAAGAAAATTATTATTTCATCAAAAAAAGATGCAATCTTTTATTTTATCTTCAATTTTTCACATTAATTACGATCATTCCCGCTTTCTGCACTTAGCTATGTAAAAGATCATCCCTTGTGGTAGAATCATAGATATGTATTTACTGGACCAGACATGGCTGCCTTTCTGCAACCTCATGCTCAGACATATCTACACAGTGCTTCTGATCTGCTCGGACTATGACCGCTTCATGCTCGAGGAGGACGGGCGCGTAGAGGAAGAGCTTTATAAGGAGTATACGGCACTCGGGCTTTCAAATCCTCCGAAGATTACGCATACAAGCAGCGAGGAGGAAGCACTTGAATCAATCAGGACAAGGAATTTTGACCTTGTAATAACGATGCTCGACCTCACATCAGGCCGTGTTGAGATCCTTGCAGAGAAGATAAAGAAGATAAAGCCCCATATGCCCATAATCGCGCTCTCCCCTTCCCCGGACCACAGGAAGGCGCGCGCTCTTGAAGGGCAGAACTGCCCCTATATAGATTTCCTCTTCTACTGGCAGGGCAATGCATCGCTGTTTTTAGCAATGGTAAAGCTCATAGAAGACAAGATGAACATCGACCATGATACAGCGGAGGCCGATGTACAGGTAATAGTACTTGTTGAGGACTCTGTAAGGTTCATCTCCTTCTATCTGCCTCAGATATACATGGCCCTCATAAGGCAGAACAGGATCAGCATTCTCGAGGCCCTGAACGAATGGGGAAAGACGCTCAGGATGAGAGGCCGTCCCAAGATCGTGCTTGCCAGGAACTACACGGAAGCATGGCACCTCTTTTCAACATACCGTGAGAACATCCTCGGAGTCATAACAGACATAAAGTTTCCTTCCCCTGAAGGCTTTGAAAGAGCCGGGCTGGAGCTAGCAAGGAGGATAAAGGAAGCTGACAGGGAAATACCGGTTTTGATCCAGTCCCGCGACAAGACATACGAAGATGAGTGCAGGGCACTTGGCTGTGACTTTCTTTACAAGCTCAGCCCTACTCTTGCCAAGGATGTTGAAGAGCATTTTCTCAAGTACTATAACTTCGGCCCCTTCATATTCATCGACCCGGCTACAAATACGGAAATAGACCGCGCTGTTACGATGAAGGGCCTTCAGCACTTGATAAAGACAATCCCCATTGAGTCCTTCATATACCACTCAAGGAGAAATGACTTCTCGCGCTGGTTCCGCGCCCAGTCGCTTTATAACCTTGCTGCAATGATCAAGCATATAAACATTGACGACGGGGACCCTGAAAGAATACGAGAAGAGCTCTATGACACTATAAGGGAATACAGGTCAAACAGGACGCGTGGTGTAATTGCTGAGTTTTCTGCAGACCACTACGATGAGACCCTTCATTTTTCAAGAATCGGAAGCGGCTCCATGGGAGGAAAGGGCCGCGGCATTGCCTTTCTTTCTTCCGAGATGCATGCCCTTGGCCTGAGAAAGGAGTATGAGGATGTGCTCTATCTCTCAACACCGAGGACTGTCGTAGTCACAACCGAGCTCTTTGATTCATTCCTCGCAGAAAACGGCCTGAGTGACCTTTCGTTTGTAAAAGAGAGCGATGATGAGATTCTCAGCCTCTTTTTGTCAAAACCGGTACCTGAGTACCTGAGAGGATGCCTTCGTCAGATTATCCAGACTATAAAGGTTCCCATATCTGTAAGGTCATCATCGCTGCTTGAAGACTCGCACTTCCAGCCCTTTGCGGGTGTCTACCAGACCTCGATGATCCCGAACAGGGGAAGTGAGGAAGAGCGCCTTGAAGAAATTGAGAATGCAATAAAGACTGTATGGGCAAGCACGTACTTCAGGAATGCCAAGGAATATCTGAAGAACACTGACCACAGCCTTGAAGAAGAGAAGATGGCTGTAATAATACAGCAGATCACGGGAAGTGAGCACGGAAGATGGTGGTTCCCGAACATCTCAGGAGTTGCGCGCTCCATAAACTTCTATCCAAGCCCCGGGCAGAAGGGAGAGGATGGCATCGGTCTTCTCTCTTTCGGCTTTGGAAAGTCCGTTGTGGAAGACGGAAGCGCTTTCCGCTTCTGCCCTGCAAGGCCAAAAAAGCCTTCGAACAACCTTGAGGGAATGGAAGTAAGCGAACAGCAGGAGTTCTATGCACTGGACCTGAGCAAGCCCTTTGACAGCAGAGAGAGCCAGGATAACCTCACAAAGCTCCCGATAAGCGAGGCAAGCAGCTACCCGAGGGCAATGAGGAGCATATTCTCATCAATAGATCCAAAGACCGGCAGAGTAACAGAGAGAGCAGAAAAAGACGGCATGAACATACTTACATTCAACGGGATCTTAAAATACGATGCCCTGCCCCTTGCCCAGATTGTAGACAGGCTTCTCAAGATTGGAGAGAAAAGCATGGCATGCCCTGTTGAGATTGAGTTTGCACTCAACACTGAGCGCGACAAGCCCGATTTCTCCATCCTTCAGATCAGGCCCGTAAGCAGCGCTGATATGGACTATGACATCGACATAAGCAGGGATGAAGAAGAGAATGCATTGATCTATGCTGAAAAGGTCATGGGAAATGGCCGCGTCGAGGGAATAAGGGACATCATAACAATCAGGCCGGAGAAGTTCAGGGCAAGCGAGATGAGCGTGATGGCAAGGGAGCTCGGTGCTCTCAATGCTGATATAGAGAGGCATTACCTTTTAATTGCGGCAGGAAGGCTGGGATCTTCTGACCGGTGGCTCGGCATTCCCTGCCAGTGGTCAGATATCTCAATGGCCCATGTAATAGTGGAAACGGGCATAAAGGAACTTTCTGTCGAGCCAAGCCAGGGAACGCACTTCTTTCAGAACATGACAAGCCTCGGAGCTATCTATTTAACTGTCAATCCGCTGCAGAATGACGGAAAAATAGACTTTGAAAGGATAATGCAGAATGAGATAATCGAAGAGACGGAGCATTTTGTGCACCTGAGGTGTAAGGATGAGCTTATAATCAAGGTGGATGGCAAGAAAGGCCGGGCCGTCGTAAGGGAGGAAATATGATCAGCCGATATTATTCACCAACACGCGTGATCTTTGGAAGGAAAGCAGATGAAGAGGTTGGCAAGCAGCTCAGGCTTGAAAGAGCTGAGAAAGTGCTTATCCACTACGGAGGATCCTCTGCTGAGAAATCAGGGCTTTTAGAGAGGGTAAGAAAGAGCCTTGAAGAATATTGCATCCCGTACTGTGAGCTTGGAGGCGTCAGGCCAAATCCCCGCCTCTCCCTTGTGCGTGAAGGCATTGCTCTCTCAGAGAAAGAGGGCGTTGACTTCATTCTCGCAGTAGGAGGAGGCTCTGTAATCGACAGTGCCAAGGCAATCGGATACGGGCTTTATAACGGAGGAGATGTCTGGGACTTCTATTCGGGCCTGAGAGTTCCTCAGGGCTCTGTGCCTGTTGGAGTAATCCTTACTCTCTCTGCCACAGGCAGTGAGCTCAGTGACAGCGCAGTAATTACAAATGATGAGAACGGGAACCTTAAAAGAGGATACAGCAACGATTTCAGCCGTCCCCGCTTTGCACTCCTTAATCCTGAGCTTACATACTCAGTTCCGCGCTACCAGACATCTGTCGGCAGCATAGATATCATGATGCACACGCTCGAGCGCTTCTTCCACTCAGGAGAGGGTCTTGATTTCACGGACCGCCTATCATGTACACTTATTAAGGATACGATAGAAAAAGGCCTCATTGCACTTGATAATCCTGAAGACTACCAGGCAAGAGCCTCCCTTATGTGGGCATCTTCTCTTTCCCATAACGGCCTCATGTCCCTTGGAAATGACCAGAGGGGAGACTGGGCATGCCACCAGCTTGAGCATGAGCTTTCAGGCATGTTCGACATTGCTCATGGCGAGGGCCTTGCCATCATATTCCCCGCATGGTGCAAATATGTCTACAAGGAGGATCCGGACAGGTTTGCATCTCTTGGGCATCTTGTTTTCGGCATTGAAGAAAAAGGAGAGGAAGGGGCATTGAAGACCATTGATGCCTTCATGGAATGCTTCAGGAAATTCGAGATGCCCCTTTCCCTTAAGGAGGCCGGCATTGAGCTTACAGATGAGAATATAGAGGAGCTTGTTGAAAAGGCCACATATTTTGGAAAGAGAAATCTTGGCGCCCTCAAGGTTCTTGAAAGAGATGATATGAAAAAAATATATCTTCTTGCTAACTAGGGAAAAAGAATAAGGGAGTGCACCAGGGCATTCCCTTCTTTTTCTTATGCTTTTACAAACTGCACTACATCAGTGACATA
>CAZHQL010000076.1:0-8674 GCA_964534915.1 uncultured Spirochaetaceae bacterium
CATCTACGGGGAAATCAAGAGAAAGAAGGATAACGGCGGCGATTACGCTGTAAATATCGGTCTTGATATCGAGGCAAGTTTTCCCCTTCGCGCCCAGAGCCCGAGAGAAACATACTCGATTCAGCAGAAATATAAGTTTCTCGTTGAGCGTGTTGAGAAAGCAGAGAGTGCCCAGGATAGCAGGGGCAGAAAGCAGAAAGGAGAGCGCGGCGTAAGGATATACCTTTCGCGCTCTAGCAAGGACTTTGTAAAGGCACTGGTTGAGAATGAGGTTCCCGAGATTGCATCCGGCGATGTCGAGATCAGGAGCATTGCACGCCAGGCAGGAGTGAGGACCAAGATCGCAGTGGATACAAGAAAGAGCGATGTGGACCCGGTGGGTGCAGTAGTTGGCGCCAAGGGCCTGAGGATCCAGGCAGTCATGAATGAGTGTGAGGGAGAAAAGATTGATATCATCCGCTACTCAGAGGACCCTCTTGTGTTCGTTGCAAATGCTCTTATTCCTGCGCAGGTTCAGCGCGTTGTTGTAATGGATCCTCATAGCAGGCACATTGTTGCAATCGTGGATGATAACCAGCTTGGAATTGCAATCGGGCAGGGTGGAGTCAACGTAAAGCTTGCAAAGATGCTCTGTGACTGGAATATTGAGGTAAAGACACAGAGTCAGTTTGCTGAGATGGATCAGACACAGAGAATCTATGAAAGCGTTGAGGAGCTATTCAAGAGCGATGATGAGGAGGAAGAAAAGTACTCCAATGAGGACATCGGAATTGCACCGGACGATACTCCGATTTCTGAGATCGGACTTGAGAAGAGCCTTGTTGATAAGCTCCAGAAGAGGGATATCTGGTCTGTAGAAGAGTTCTTTGAGTACAGTGATGATGAGCTTAAGGATCTTGGATTCACTTCTGATGAGATTCAGCAAGTGCGCTCTGTTGTTGTCATCGAAGAGGATGATGAGTACACATTCGAGTGTCCGAACTGTCATAGCACTCTTGTTGCCGGAACTGCAGTCTGTCCAACATGTGGTGTAGAATTTGAGTTTGAGTAATAACAAGGATAAAGATGGCTGAGAACAAAATTGAGGAAACAAAGGCAACTGTAATCAAGAAGGCTATGGTTGTTGATGAAAAAACTGTGCAGATGGATGAGCCTGTAAAGAAAAAGGTCGTCATCAAGAAAAAACCGGTTGTGAAGATCAAGCTCAAGGAGGAAAGTGCTCCTGAGCAAGAGGTGAGTCCAAAGGATGAAAAGGAAGCTAAGGATTCTTTCCCTTCAGCTCCTGAAAAGGCAGAGAAGAAGAACTATGGGACCATCATAGGGCAGAACAGGTTTCAGAGCCAGAACAGGGTAAGGGAGAAAGAGGAAGTCAGTCCTTCCTCAAGAATCTCTTCACCTCTTCATAATGGACCAGTCATTATAAAAAGCTCAAATCTTCCACCAGTTCCCGGGCAGAAGGATTTGCCTCTTCCAGACCCGTCGCGCCCGCGTGTTGCAGGAGTAGTCGGGGGCCGTCCTGTTAATCAGAAGGGAAACTTCTCTAAATTCAGGGACCAGTCAAACTTCAGGAAGAAAGATGCACCCTCTCCTCAGGTAAAGGCCGGACAGAGCTATACTCCAAGCCGTGATGATAAGAGCCGCACATTTGGAAAGCCAGGCTTCAAGGGCACTCAGACCGGATATAGAGGTCAGGGCGGCTTTGGTGCAAAGCCAGGTCAGCCTGCTCAGATGGACTTGAATCAGAAGGGAGCAGGAAAGAGAAGCGGAGCACAGAACAGGAAGAAGGATTACGATAAGAATATCCGCGAGATTGCTGAGATTGATTTCCAGCTTCAGAAAAAGAAAAAGGAAGAGGATAAGCTCTCAGCAGTTCCCGGCAAGATTGATATCATGGAGAACATCACTGTAAGCGACCTTGCGAAGAAGATGAACTTAAAGGCCAGTGATATCATAAGCAAGCTCTTTAACATGGGGCAGATGGTTACTATCAACCAGATGATAGACTATGAGACTGCCGCCATCATCGCAAGTGAGTATAACTGTGAGGTTCACCTTGTCTCCCTTTATGATGAGACCATCATCGAGAGTGAGGAAGACAGGGAAGAGGATATGGAGCCAAGGGCCCCGATCGTCACTATCATGGGGCATGTAGACCATGGCAAGACGAAGCTTCTGGATGCAATCAGGAGCAGTGATGTTGTCTCGGGCGAGTTCGGTGGAATCACACAGCATATCGGAGCATATAAGGTTTCAGTTCCAGGAAAGGGAAATATAGTATTCTTGGATACTCCCGGTCACGCAGCTTTTTCCATGATGAGAGCCCGCGGTGCTCAGGTTACGGACATCGTGGTTCTTGTAGTTGCTGCAAATGATGGCGTGATGCCCCAGACGAAGGAAGCCATTGACCATGCAAAGGCTGCCAAGGTTCCAATCATCGTTGCAATTAACAAATGCGATCTTCCTGAGGCAAATGTTGAGAGGGTCATGCAGCAGCTTTCAGAGCTCTCTCTTATGCCGGAAGAATGGGGAGGACAGACACTCTACTGTAAGATATCAGCTCTTAAGAAGGAAGGAATTGACGAGCTTCTTGATACTATCCTGCTTGAATCTGAGATGCTTGAACTCAGGGCAAATCCTCACTGCCGCGCAGTTGGAAAGATTCTTGAGTCGCGCATCGACCAGGGAAGGGGAACTGTTGCAACTGTAATGATTGAAAAAGGAACCCTCAGGCAGGGAGATTACTATGTAGCAGGAATATATCCCGGGCGTGTAAGGGCCATGTTCGATGACAAGGGCAAGAAGATACAGAGCGCAGGGCCCTCAGATCCTGTTGAGATCATAGGACTGAGCAACATACCATCTGCTGGAGACCCGTTCCAGGTGACTGAGGATGAGAAGCAGGCAAGGATGGTAGGCTCAAAGAGGCAGGAGCTTGAAAGGCTTGGAGAGAACAGCGGACGCAATAAGATAACGCTTGAGAACCTCAATGAAAAGATCAGGGAAGGCCAGGTTACGGACTTCAATGTCATCATAAAGGGTGATGTCCAGGGCTCTGTTGAGGCACTCCAGGGTGCACTTGAGAAGCTCAGCACTGATGAGATCAAGATGAATGTGCTTCGTGCAAGCGCAGGTGCTATCATCGAAAGCGATATTACTCTTGCCAGTGCCTCCGATGCAATTGTTATCGGCTTCAATGTACGTCCGACTCCCAAGGCACAGGCTCTGGCAGAGAAAGAAAAGGTCGAGATCAAGAAGTACAATATAATCTATGATGTTGTTGATGATATCAAGAGTGCTATGGAAGGCATGCTCTCGCCTGAGATCAAGGAAGTTGATATCGGAAAGGCTGAAGTCAGGGAGACATTCAAGGTTCCCCGCATTGGAATCATTGCAGGAAGCTATGTTCTTGAGGGCAAGGTCAAAAGAAACAGCCTTGTTCGCGTTATCAGGGATTCAATACAGCTTAACCAGGGCCTTATCAGGATCAGCAGCCTAAAGAGGTTCAAGGATGATGCCAGGGAAGTTACTGAGTCCTATGAGTGCGGAATCGCTCTTGAGAACTGGCAGGATCTCCAGGTAGGAGATATCCTTGAGATTGTTGAGACTGAGGAAGTCAGAAGGACACTGAAGAGCAATGAGTGAGTACAGCCAGGAAAGACTTGAGAGCCGCATTGCTGAGATTATCTCAACCCTGATTGTCCAGAAAGAGATCAAGAATCATAATCTCAGCTCATTTACCAGCGTTACAGCAGTGCACTTAGCAGAAGACAATGCAAATGCTACAGTCTATGTCTCATCGCTTTTATCTGATAATTCACTTGAGAAGTCTGTTAATGCATTAAACTCTGCATCTGCATTCATCCAGTCGCGCATTGCCAAGAATCTCAGGACCAAAAACACGCCCCATCTTGTCTTCAAGGCAGACAGGAGCTACAGGGAAGCTGAGAGGATAAACAGCATCATTGATGGCCTGATGAAGGAAATCGATGAGTAGCCTGGAAATAATCCTCAGCGATAAGAGAGAGGGAATCACGAGCTTCTCATCCCTCTCTGATATAAAAAAAAGCTTTCCCAAAAAGACGAAGGTCGGGCATGCAGGAACACTTGATAAGTTTGCATCCGGCCTGATGGTAATCCTTGTAGGAAACGCTACAAAGCTTAATCCAATCTTCTCATCCTTTGATAAGAGCTACATAGCATCAATCCGCTTTGGAAGGGAAACAGATACGCTTGACCCTGAGGGAAGGGTAGTAATGACTTCAGGCATTCCAGGGGAGGAGGAAGCCAGGCTTGCCCTTTCTAATGTTCTTGGAGAGAGCATGCAGGAGCCCCCTGTGTATTCAGCAATCCATGTTGATGGCAAGAGGTCATACAGGCAGGCAAGGAAGAACAAGGATGTGAGGATGCCGCTAAGGCCAGTAAAAGTATATGCTGCAGATTTCATCTCATACTCTGACGGCCTTTTAAAAGCGCGCTTCTCAGTTTCAAAGGGAACATATATCAGGAGCCTTGCGCGCGATGCTGCAAGAAGCATTGGAAAGGCAGCTCATTTAGAGGCCTTAAGGCGCATTTCTATCGGGCCATACAGCATAGATGATGTTGGAAAGCATGACTCGATAAGCCTTTTAAGGATGACAGATCTTTTTTCAGATGTAATGCTTGATGAAAAATATAAAAAGCAAATCGATAACGGATATATTCCGGAGCGTGCAATCCTTTCTGATTCTGATAGCACGAAAAAGTATAAATTCTTCCATTTTGCTTCCTCGCTCTATGCTATTGGAGAGGATATTGGTGGTAAAGTAAGGATTATCTGCAGGTTCTGAGATGAGAGTGTATGACTTTAACAGCCTACTAGAGAGCAAGGAAAAGAAAGATACTGAGATGATTCTCACTATCGGGGTCTTTGACGGGGTTCACCTTGGACATCAGAAGATATTCAGAACCATGCAAGGAGAGGCTGAAAGACACCCTGACTTTGAGACGATGTGCATAACTTTCAGCATCAATCCCAAGAAGGCTGCATCTGGAAACCTGGACACGATGAGGCTGCGCGAGGAGTACGCGAGGCTCTTTTCGATTAATTCCTTTACCATTATTGACTTTTCAGAAAATTTCAGTAAAATCTCAGCTAGTGGTTTTGCCTCCTGCATACTCAGGCTCTGCAAGCCGCGAGTCCTGGTTGTTGGCGCCGATTTCAAGTGCGGAAATCCGAGTGAGAGCGCAGACGGCAGGAAGATGATTGAAATCTTCAGGACCCTTGGTGCTGAAGTTGAATTAAGAGAAGTAGATTTTGTCCTGTCTGAGAGTGGAGAGAAGATCTCATCGACAACGCTCAGACGGCTGATAATAGAAGGGGATATCGAGTCTTACTCGAGATTCTCCGGTCAGGGATACCACCTCGATCTAATGACAAAGCCTTCAGGAGAGAGCAGTGGAGCCATGACTTTTAGCCGAGAGCAGATCCATCAGCTCCTGCCGCCACCTGGAGCTTATGAAGGAGCTTTCGTAGACAGAAGCAAGAATATTGTCCCGGTTGAAGTATCTATCAGTCAGGATGGCCTGTCTATTGAAGGCTTTCTCTGCCCTGGGCAGGAAGATTCATTGTATATTACCGGGAGAAAAAGGTAAAAATGATTAGTAACGAACAGAAAAGGGAAATTGTAGAGAAATTCGGTACAAACAGTGCTGACACAGGAAACAGCAGGGTTCAGGTTGCACTCCTTACTGCGAGGATCAACGATCTTCAGAAGCACTTCAAGGCAAATCCGAAGGATCATGCCTCAAGGCGCGGACTTTTGAAGCTCGTAGGACAGAGAAGGAGGCTCCTGCGCTATATCCGCAACCGCGATATCAACGAGTACCGCAGCCTTATTGCCGAACTCGGACTGAGAAAATAACGCTTTTGTGCGAAAGGCCGGAAAAGTCTTTCGCATTTTCTATGTACAAAAAGAACTTAAAAGAACTTAAAGAAGGAATTAGTGATGTTTGATGTTAAGAAAGTGTCCGTCACGATCGGGGACGGAGAACTGGTTTTTGAAACCGGTAAGATTGCCAAGCAGGCAAATGGTGCAGTCTATGCACATTACAAGGGATCAGCAGTAGTGGCTACAGTATGCTGCGGAAATCCACCTTCAGAGCCACTTGATTACGTTCCAGTAAGCGTAGAGTACAATGAGAAGTACTATGCAGCAGGAAAGATCCCGGGAGGATTCTTAAAGAGGGAAGGAAAGCCAAAGGATAAGGAAATTTTAGTCAGCCGCCTTATCGACCGCCCAATGAGGCCCCTTTTTGAAAAGGCATTCGGAAGAGAGATCCAGATTGTACCTACTGTTGTCTCTTCTGACATGACGAATACCCCTGATATCATAGCAATCAACGCAGCAAGCTGTGCTGTAACAATTTCAGATATCCCGTTTAACGGGCCTGTTGCAGCTGTGCGCGTCATCCTGCTGGATGGAGAGTACGTCATTAACCCGACTTTCCAGCAGATTGCTTCTGCTCGCCTCGATATCGTAGTTGCAGGAACGCACGACGGAATTACGATGGTAGAAGGAGGGGCTAAGGAAGTAAGCGAGGAAGAGATGCTTGGAGCAATTGAAGCAGCTCAGCCTGTAATCACCGAGCTCTGTGAGGCACAGATGAAGATGAGAGAGCTTTGCGGAAAAGAAAAGCTTGCCCTGATGGAAATAGAAGAGCTCGATACAGCGTGGCTTAAGGAGCTTGAAGAGTATGCATATCCCCTTATTAAGGAGGCATCCTTTGTAAAGGGCAAGGCAAACAGGTATGCTGCTCTCGAGGAATCTCATAAGAGCGTAAAGGAGAAGTTTGCAGAGGCAATTGCAGAAGATGAGAAGAGAGAAGGGCAGGTTGATAAGCTCTTTGAGGATATGGAGTACAATATCCTGAGGCACTCAATTCTTTATGATGGCATCCGCACTGATGGAAGAAAGGTTACAGAGATCCGCCCGATTACATGTGAGGCAGGCCTGCTTCCCTCCACTCACGGCTCTGCGCTCTTTACTCGCGGTGAGACACAGTCCTTAGCTGTTATTACTCTTGGAACTGTGCAGGATGAGCAGCTCTTTGACACGATTGACGGTGAAAAGACATATTCAAACTTCATGCTGCACTATAATTTCCCTCCATACAGCGTAGGTGAGTGCGGAAGACTGACAACAGGAAGAAGGGAAATCGGACACGGGCACCTTGCTCAGAGGGCTCTTGAGGCTGTTATCCCGAAGAAGGACAAGTTCCCTTATACAATCCGCGTCGTATCTGAGATCATGGAATCCAATGGCTCATCATCAATGGCAAGCGTATGCGGAGGATGTTTATCCCTTATGGATGCCGGCGTTCCAATTTCAAAGCCGGTTGCAGGAATCGCAATGGGCCTTATAACAGAGGGCGCAGACTATTCAAAGTACGTAGTCCTTTCTGATATCCTCGGAGAAGAAGATCACCTTGGGGACATGGATTTCAAGGTTGCAGGAACAAAGGATGGAATCACGGCATTCCAGATGGATATCAAGATTGCTGGCGTTACTCCAGAGATCATGAGCAAGGCTCTCAAGCAGGCAAAGGATGGAAGGATGCACATCCTTTCAATCATGGCTGAAACTCTCTCCGGGCCAAGAAGTGAAGTCAGCGAGCTTGCTCCCAAGCTTATCTCGCTCAAGGTTGAGGAAGATAAGATCGGAGCTGTTATCGGAACTGGCGGAAAGACCATCAAGGCAATAATTGCCCAGAGCGGAGCGGAAGTCAATATCAACGATGATGGCGAAGTCATGATCTATGGCAGGAACAATGCATCTGCACAGGAGGCAAAGAAGCTTATCCTGTCCATCATAGAGGAGCCGGAGGAAGGAAAGATCTATCATGGCACTGTAAAGAGGATCGTTGACTTCGGTGCATTCATTGAAATTCTTCCTGGAAAAGAAGGGCTCTGCCATATCTCAAGGCTTTCAAAAAAGAGAGTAAAGAATGTAACTGACGTACTGACTCAGGGACAGGAAGTTGATGTCAAGCTCATTGAGATTGACAGGATGGGACGCTTAAATCTTTCTTATATCGATGCAATCGGGGCTTCTGAAAAAGATGGCGATGAAAAAAACTCAAGGCCTGAGAGAAAGAAAGCGCGCTCAGATAAGAATTAATGCAAATAGGAGTACAGATTGGCCTGTTTGAAATATAAAGCAGAAAAAAGCGTTACTATTCCATCATACCAGAGCTCAGGCAGCTCCGGTATGGATGTATGCGCTCATATCGAAAAAAGCATAACCCTTGAGCCTGGAAAGGCTGAGGCAATTCCAACAGGCCTCTTTCTTGAAATTCCAGAAGGCTATGAGGTGCAGGTCAGGAGCCGCTCGGGCCTTGCGCTGAAGAACAATGTCTTTGTACTTAACAGCCCCGGAACCATTGATTCTGACTACAGGGGGGAGGTAAAGATAATTCTCTTCAATCTCTCTGAAACTCCGTTTATAATTAACAATGGCGAGAGAATCGCGCAGCTCGTGCTCTGTAAATGCGAGAAGGCTGAGCTTGTCAGATCAGACTCACTCAGCGATACAGAGCGGGGATGTGGCGGTTTTGGTTCGACAGGAGTATGAGAAGAGGAATTAAAAGAGGAAATTACCTTTTAAGCAGATACATAACTAAGGAGTTTTTGCTGAAT
>CAZHQL010000077.1:0-8586 GCA_964534915.1 uncultured Spirochaetaceae bacterium
GTGAAAGCCTATCCAGTTTAGCTGACAGGCTCAGGAGTACCTGATAATGAATATCCTTCATTACCCGGTGCTTCATAAAAGCGTGCTGGAAATGCTTTCGTTGAGTACGGATGAAGATGCTATAATGATTGACTGCACGACGGGGGAGGGCGGACACTCCAACCTTTTTCTAGAGCGCTTTCCCCGTCTGCATGTCATCGGCATCGACAGAGATGAGGAGATCCAGAAGAAAGCGATAGAGAGGCTCTCTATCTACCCAGGAAGGTTTACCCCTGTAAATGCCTGGTTCGATGAGTATTTAAAATCCTCTCCTGGTGAGAGTGCAGATATTATCCTGTTTGATCTGGGAATATCTACATTCCACTACGAGGAGAGTCAGAGAGGCTTTTCCTTCAGAAAGGATGAGCCCCTTGATATGAGATTAGACAAGAACGGCTCGCTAAGTGCTGCCGATATCGTGAACACGTACAGCGAAGAGGATCTGGCTGACCTCATTTACCGCTACGGGGAAGAGCGATATTCAAGGCGCATAGCGAGGGCTTTCGTCTCAAATAGGAGTAAGGCACCTATCAAGACGAGCAGAGAGGCCGAGGATATTATCTTCCATGCGGTACCCAAAGATTACCGCTATGGCAGGATAAGCCCCGCGACGAGGACTTTTCAGGCCCTCAGAATTGAGGTCAACGGGGAACTGGAGAGGATAAAGCCAGGTTTACTCGAGGCTATAAGGGTTCTTAAGCGTGGCGGAAGAATCGGGATTATCACATTTCACAGCCTTGAAGACAGGATTGTCAAATGGACATTCCGCGAAGAGGCAGAAAAGGATAGACCCAGCGTTCGGATTCTGACGAAGAAGCCGATTCTTCCAAGCGCTGAGGAAGAGAGAGAGAACGCTCCAAGCAGGAGCGCAAAACTTAGGGTTGTGGAGAAACTATGGGAGAGAGCACTCTGAAAATCAACTTAAGGGAGAAGGCGCTGGTTCTGTTTGCATTTGCCTTCATATTTTTTTCGCTGTTCATTCCGCTATGGGAGATTGGTGCCAATCATTCAGTAGAGATCGAAAAGACATCTCTTCTTGCAAATCTGGGTGAGGATGGAAAGAGAACTGAGGATGACCAGGACTGGTATGAACTCTCTTCTTCTGGCAGGCTTTCCGTGAGACTTTCATCTATTAATTAATTTCTGGACAGAGCTGAAAAATATGAGAGAAATATACGAGAAGGATTATGATGATTTCACATTAGCTGATTACTCTAATCAGGAAATCTCTGGCTCATTAAGCCCGTTTACGTTTCTCTGTGTCACTGCTGTCATAATCCTTTTTGGCCTGATAATGTGCTACAGCGCATCCTATGACGAGGCAGCAAGAATGGGAAGGCTGCATTACCACTTTCTCCTTGCCCTTGTTTTCCATGGTGCAATTGCGCTTGTATGTGCATTCATCCTCTTTTTCGTGCCAAGAAAGAGCCTTGAGAGGATTTTCTATTTTGCACTTCCACTTTCGCTCATTCTCTTTGCGCTTAACATACTTGAAGCATTTGGCGTGAATCTCTCAGGCTTTCCGAGCCTGAGCGGCTCTGATGCGCTTGTTTTCTCATCAGTTCTTGCACTTGCATATGTGCTTCCAAGAGTAAGGGAGAATGCATTAAGGGGTTATGTATACCTCTTGATATTCATCCTATCTCTTGTAATTACATATTTCATGATGCTCACTCTTGGGCTTTCATATGCACTTCTTTTCTTCTCAACGCTTCTGATCACGTTCTGCATGGCTCAAACAGATAAGAAGTTCATAATGTTTTATTCTCTTTTCAGCATAGTTCTGATATTGTTCATGAGAGTTGCTCCTGAAGAGATAATCCGCTCACTTTTCTCGCCATTTTATCCTGAACGCATAAGCGTTGCAGATCCTGCAAATACAGCAAGAAGCGTCTCTGCAATAGCAGAGGGCGGAATATTTGGAAAGGGAATAGGCGCATCCTCTTTCAAGCTCGGGCTCATTGACGGAATTGAGGATGAGTATATCTTTGCTTCCATTGCTGAGGAAATAGGGCTTTTAGGTGTTATGATGATTCTCATATTCTTCTTTTTATTCCTGTTCCTGGGACTGCGCTGCGCAGAAAGGGCATGGAAGATGGATGATGATTATATAGGAATCGTAACGATTGCATTTACTTTCCTGATAGTCTGCAAAGCGATATTAAGCATGATAATAACATCCGGCATAATACCCTCGAGGGGAATCTCGATGCCGTTCTTCAGCGCAGATGGATTTTCGTACTTCATCACACTGATTGAATGTGCGTTCCTTTACCGTTTCATGCATATAACAGGAAGAGGCTATGAGAAAATCTACTCTTAGCATAAGCCTGCTTTTGATAATTTCCCTCTCTGTATACAGCATGAGCTATATGAGCACATTCTCTGTCAGGAGCATCAGGCTTGATGATTTCTCATCGGGCGTTGCAAGCCTTGAGCGCTTTGCAAAAAGATCAATGGGTGCAAATTACTTTTCACGCCGTTTTCAGAGCCTGAGGAGAAATATTGAGAGCCTGGGCTATGTAGAGAGCGTTGAGATAACCCAGGATGCCTTCATGCAGTACTTTGTGAGCGTAAGCTACAGAAAGGGCCTGATACTCTCAGACAAGTCATCATTCTATTTCTATTCAGAAAAAGGAATTGACTTGCTTGATGAGAGCGATATCTTCCCTCTTCTTTCCCTTTATATCCTTTTGGATGTGAGCTCAGAGGTGCTTTCAAATGCCCTGAGTTTATCTCTTAGTGATGAGTTCGGATTTTTGCTCTCTTTGTTAATGGATATTTCATCACAAAATGAATATAATGGACTCTGGATTAAAAGGTGTGAATACTCTGATGAAGGCGGAGGACTGGCCTTTTATGGGGAAAATGGCTCTTTCATCCTCAGCCTGGAAGAGCTGAAGGATTCTCCTTTCCTTCTTGCTGAGCAAAGCATGAAAAGGGAAGGCAACAATATCTTTATTTAGGCGGATAAGAATAGTGGCTAATGATAAGACGTTATTAGGACTGGATATAGGCACAAGCTCAATAAGGGCCGTAATTGCATCTGTTGGCAGGGACGCTCACCTCATGATTGAGGCAATTGCCGAGCGTCCGAGTGAGGGTGTAAAGGCAGGAAGCATCGTAAACATTGAGCAGACACTCAAGACCATCAACAGCGTAATCAGCGATGCAGAGCTTCAGAGCGGTACGGAGATGACAACTGCAATCCTTGGCATCGGAGGCTCCCATATAGAGGGCATATCAAGCAATGGTGCTGTAGGAATTACGAGCAAGGACCAGGAAATAAAGAGTGATGATATAAGAAAGTCCATTGAGATTGCCAGGGCACGCGACATTCCTCAGGATGAGGAGATACTCCATACTCTCGTGCAGGATTTCCAGGTAGACTCGCGCTCAGGCATAAAGGATCCGATTGACATGATAGGACACCGTCTTGAGACCAGGATCCTCTTGGTCCTTGGATCTTCTTCAATCTGCCAGAACCAGAGAAAATGCGTTCAGAAAGCAGGACTTCAGGTCCAGAGAATGGTCCTTCAGAGCCTAGCAGACAGCGAAGTGGTACTCACGAACGAGGAAAAGGAGATGGGGGCCATCGTCATAAACATCGGAGCAGGAAATACAAATATGATCTGCTATGTCCAGGGCTCTCCTGTTTATGTCGGAGGAATAGATTTTGGCGGGGACAATGTCACCGGGGACATTGCATACATGCTGCAGCTTCCGCGCGTAGCTGCTGAGGCTATCAAGATCACGGACGGATCATGCCATACTCCCAGCGTAGGATCCGATGAGATGATAATTACCCCCGCTGTTGGCGGAAAGCCGAGCATGAGGATTCCCAGAAAGGAGCTTGCAAAGGTAATTGAGCCGAGGATGGCTGAGATTTTCTCCCTTCTTCAGAGCGAGCTGGAAAAGCATGAGGTTCCATACTCATTCGGAGCCGGCATTATCCTTGTAGGCGGAGGAAGTCTCCTCAGCGGTGCTACCGAGCTCTGTGCTGAGATCTTCCGTCTTCCTGCGCGCCTTGGATTTCCTCAGGCAATAAGCGGCCTTGACAGGCAATACATAGATCCTAAATTCTCAACAGTCCTTGGACTTGTTAAATTAGAAGCAAAGAAATACAGAGACAGCATGAACCATTCTTCTTCAAGAAATAAGGATAAGGCTAGTCTTTCTTCCAGGATGAAGGGACTTTTTACTAAGCTGTTCTAGGGAGCATTTATATGAGTTTTGATATTTACAACATTGAGGAAACTGCAAGAGGAGAGGCAACGGCTCCTACGATTATAAAGGTAGTAGGGGTCGGAGGCGGCGGCGGAAATGCCATTAACCGCATGATTTCAGCAGGTCTTAAGAAAGTGCACTTTGTAGCACTTAATACTGATGTGCAGGCACTTCAGCGCTCGAATGCGCCTGTTCGCATTGCAATTGGAAAGGAGCTCACAGGGGGCCTGGGAGCAGGCGGCCAGCCTGAGATCGGCGAAAAGGCTGCCCTTGAGAGCAGGGATGAGATACGCGCTGCTCTTGAGAATGCGGATATGGTCTTCATAACTGCAGGAATGGGCGGCGGAACAGGAACCGGAGCTGCGTCCGTTGTTGCTGAAACTGCACGTAACTGCGGGGCCTTGACTGTTGCTGTTGTAACCCTTCCCTTTGCATTCGAGGGAAAGAAGAAGCTGGCATTTGCACAAGGGGGAATAGAGAGGCTCAGAAAGCAGGTTGATACTCTGATCATCATTCCTAACCAGCATCTTCTGGATGTTGTTGACAACAACACTCCGATCAAGCAGGCATTCATAATGGCAGACAGTGCACTTTTACAGGCAGTTCAGGGAATCTCGGACTTGATTACGGAGCCAGGCGAGATCAACATAGACTTTGCAGATGTCAAGACTGTTATGAAAGGAAAGGGAGACTCTTTAATCGGACTAGGATATGCAGAAGGCGTTAACAGGGCTGTTGAGGCTGCAAAGCTTGCTGTTAACAATCCTCTTCTGGAAAATGCTACGATAGACGGTGCAAAGCACGTTCTTGTAAATCTTGCAGGAGGAGACAATCTCACGATCCAGGAATACCAGGATGTGGTTGAAGTAATTACAGAGCGCTGTGCAGATGATGTTCTTGTAATTGCCGGGCAGTCATATAATCCGAGCCTCGGAGACCGGATCAGGGTTACAGTTGTTGCAACTGGCTTTGAGAACAACAAGGATGTAACAGTTGATATCATGGAAAGGGAGACTGAGAGCTACAGGAGCCGCTATGCAGAGCGCCTTGAAAGAGATGCATATCAGGAGAGGGATGAGCGGAAGAAGGAAATGAGAGATGCAGATGCCTCTGCGATTACCGTTAACCGCTGGCAGGATCTTCAGAGTCAGCTTGGAAAGAGGAGCGCTAATCCAAATGACTACTCAATCCCTGCTGTTTTAAGATACTCACGCAAAGAGAATGATAAAGATTGATCCTGTAAATACTGAGATAATCAGGATGTACTCAGATTATCTTCTCTTTGAGAAAAGAGTCAGCATGAAGACAAGGGATGCCTATTCACTTGAGGCATCCATTTTATTGTCATACACAGAAGAGCATTCACTCGATGTCTCAACTCTGTCATTTGAGAATCTTGTTGCATTTCTGGATGAAAGGAAGAAAAAGGCATCTCTTGATGAGAGGACGCTTAGCAAGATACTCTCTGCGCTTCGTTCCTTTTTCTCATTCCTTGTTCATGATGCCTACAGGAGTGACAACCCGGCTCTCTTGCTGACGCGGCCCAAAGCACATGAATATCTTCCTAAGAGCCTCTCTGTAGAGGACGTTGAAGAGCTCCTGCTTGCCCTCAGGGACGATGAGGATGTTCTCATGATCCGTGACTATGCCCTTTTTGAGCTCATATATTCATCCGGCATGAGAATAAGCGAGGCAATATCCCTTGAGCTTTCATCATTTTCAAGGGAAAAAAGCTTTATAAGGGTTGTTGGAAAGAGAAACAAGGAGAGAATAGTCTTTGTTGGAAAGGTTGCGTCCAATGCACTTTCATACTATATAGACAATGTGCGCCCCGTGCTTCTATCGAGGGCAAAGAGAAAGACAGAGGCACTGTTTCTCGGGCGAACGGGCTCTTCTCTTACGCGCCAGGCTGTTCATAAGCGCTTTCATGAGCATGTAACTGCTCTTGGACTTGATGCAACTGTTCACACGCTCCGCCACAGCTTTGCAACGCACATGATCCAGAACGGCGCAGACATAAGAAGCCTTAAGGAGATGCTCGGACACAGCGATATCAAGACGACGCAGGTCTATACGCATTTAGACACTAAGAAGCTGTTAGATGCTTTTGATGCCTATTTAGTGCTTCCAGAGCTGAAGGAGGATGAAAGAGTTGAGTAGGGCCCTGCTTTTCTTTCTAATTTTTCTTGCAGGCTTTGTTGACTCAATTGCAGGAGGAGGTGGCCTTGTGAGCCTGAGTGCCTATTATGCATATGGCCTTGATCCGATTACAGCGCTGAGCAACAACAAGTTCAGCTCAACATGCGGGACGCTTTTCAGCGTAATGAACTACGCACGAAACAGAAGCATTATAATATCGTCAGTGATTCCCGGGGCAATAGCGGCATTGATCGGATCATTCATTGGAAGCTATTTTGCCATTCTTTTCTCAGACTATTATTTCAGGATCTTTCTTATCATCATGATACCCCTTGTAACACTTCTTACGCTCAAAAAGAAAGGGGAAGAAAGAGAAAGGCGCTTTGAAAAGAGAAAAGAGAGAATCATAATATTCTCGTTTTCCCTGTTAATCGGAATGTATGATGGCTTCTTCGGGCCAGGAACGGGAATGTTTTTAACTCTTGCATTTTCTTTCATAGGCTTCAAGATGCTTGAGAGCGCAGCATCCTCCAGAGTCATAAATTTCTCAAGCAATGTCGTAGCACTTGCTGTTTTCCTCTTTAACGGCAGTGTGGACGTTGAACTTGGAATTCCATGCGCTCTTTGCTCGATAGCAGGAAACACTTTAGGATCTACACTTGCAATCAGGCTTGACAGCAGGATCATAAGGCCGATGCTTATCGTTGTCCTTATCCTTTTATATGTAGAAGTTCTTAACATCTTCTAGCTTTCACGTACTTAATATATGTGAAGAGTTTAAAAGCAAGCATCGGGAAAGAGAGCTATTACTACTATGGCTCTCCGTTTGAGAAAAAGAGAAAGAGCATCATTATCTTTTTCTCATCAGAAGTTGAGAAAAGATATTTAAAGAGCGTGATAAAGACTGCTGTTGAGGCCTCCCTCCATGGCTATGACATCATTACAAACGGCATATACAGCGCAAGGCGGAGCATATGCTATCCGGTATTAAGATCTGGCAGGAGGATAAGCGTTGTCTTAAATCCCCGCCTTGAGAACTTTTCCTTATCTCTTGAAGACCGCTTTGTCCTTCTAAGCGGGGGATCATTTATAAGCTTTACTGATGAGAGAAAATACTCAAAGGAGCTTCTGCTTAGATCAAACATCAGGATGCTTGATCTTTCAGAGAGGATTATCTTTGCAGGAAGGGCATATCCGAATCTTGCCAGGGAGGCACTGGATAAGGGCATGGATGTAGCAGTGCTCAGGGATTTTTTGTATGAAGAAGATAACAGGGCCCTTGTAAGGGAAGGCGCTGCCTGTATTGACACATTCTCATCCTGGCTTACGCTGCCTTCCTTCATTGCCTATGAGCAAATCAAGGAAGGTAAAGAGTCTTTAAAGATACTTAGGATTCCATGATGTGCTATAATGCTTTAAGTATGGATGAAATTGATCTTTTCCTCTCGTTCATAGCATCTGTCAAAAGCGAGAGTGAGAATACTCAGATCGGCTATGGCACAGACTTAAGGCAGTATAGGGAGTACCTTGAGAGCATTGATCTTGATTTTGCTGATGTCTCAAGCAATGATGCGCGTGAGTATGTGCGCCTTCTTATGGGAAAATACAAGGAGTATACAATGCTTCGAAAGCTCAGTGCCCTGAGGATGTTCTATGACTATCTGATGAGAAAGGATGCACTTGATTTTAATCCCTTTAAGGATATATCCCTCAAGAGGATTGAAAAGCGCCTTCCTGGCGTGCTTACAGAGAATGAAGTTGCACGCCTTCTTGCCTTGAAAGGAGATGACTTTCTCTCTCTTCGCGATCACATTCTCTTTTTATTCATATATTCAACAGGAGCAAGGATATCAGAGGCACTGAGTGTGAATGTTACTGACATAGAGTGGACAAACAGAAGAATCAGGATAAGGGGAAAGGGCTCAAAGGAGCGCTTCTTATTTCTGAACAGAAGCGTTGTTGCTGAGCTTAAGGACTATATAGAGAAAAGAAATGCATATCTTGATGGAGAAAAGGAGGATGCGCTCTTTGTTGCAAAGAACAAAAAGAGGCTCTCGCTCAGTACTGCGCATTTAATCTTTGATAATGCGCGCATCAGGCTCGGCTTTGACAAGAATCTGACGCCTCATACGCTCCGTCACAGCTTTGCAACTCATATGATGGATCATGGCGCTGATATCA
>CAZHQL010000078.1:0-8549 GCA_964534915.1 uncultured Spirochaetaceae bacterium
TGCAAGAGGCCCTTTTTGCAGTATGGCTCCCTGTAGTAGCTTCTCAGGGCAAGGTTTATGCCAAGGTCATAGTCAAGAAGGAGGCCCACTTCCTGCCTGTCCTCAGGGATGTATGAAATCTTTTTCTCTGTTCTTTCCCTGATGCTCTTAGACGTAATGTCTTCTCCCTTGTAGATTATAGCCCCGCCAGATGATGAAAGCATGCCAGAGATCATATCTGCAATCTCAACCTGGCCGTTTCCGGCAACCCCTGCAAGAGACAAAATCTCACCAGAGTGCAGAGAAAAGGATACACCCTCTACTACCTTCACCCCGTCCTGCACAAGCGTAAGGTCCTTTACTTCAAGTACTTTCTCACCTGTTGTAAAGGTGCTCACATTCTCTTCTTCATGGTACTCATAGCCAACCATCAGGGATGCCATCTCATCTGTTGATATTGAGTCAACATCATAGACTCCCACGAGTTTTCCACGACAAAGTATTGCAGAGCGGTCTGCAACCTTCTTTATCTCATCAAGCTTATGCGTGATAAGTATTATTGTCTTTCCCCCATCCCTTAAAGCTCTTATGACTTTAAGAAGTGAATCGATCTCCTGCGGTGTTAAAAGAGCTGTAGGTTCATCAAAAATAAGGATCTCTGCATCGCGATAAAGCATCTTCAGTATCTCAACGCGCTGTCTTGCAGCAACGGATAAGTCCTCAATAAGGGCATCCGGGTCTACTTCAAGGCCATACTCCTCAGAAAGCCTTATAATCCTTTCGCGCGCACTTTTCTTATCTATGCAGGGTAAAAATCCAAAGGCCTTCCTCTTTGGCTCTATGCCAAGGATTATGTTTTCAGTAACGCTCTGGTCCTGAACGAGCTTGAAGTGCTGATGCACCATGCCGATGCTTAATGCGCTTGCCTCTCTCGGAGAGTGTATCTTAACTTCCTCTCCGCGGATGAAAATCCTTCCCTCATCAGGCTCATAGAGCCCGAAGAGAATGCTCATAAGAGTTGATTTTCCAGCGCCGTTTTCCCCAAGGAGCGCATAGATTTCGCCTCTTTTAACTGATATCGAGACATCGTCATTTGCAACGATGCGGGGAAAGCGCTTGGTAATGTGTTCTAAGATGACGATATCTTCACTCATGCTATCAGAACAGGGGCACACTGAGTGCCCCAGAGAAAATAAATCAGAACGTAAATTCCTCTGGCGTAAAGCCGCCGAAGTTCGATGCAGGAACTATTTCTCCGCTCTTAACAAGCTCGTATGCATCATCAAGCACGCTTATTGTCCCTGCACTCATCTGATGCCTTCCCTCAGTCTTTACAAATCCTGTTGAATCTGAATCAGCCTTCAAAAGGACATTCTGCCCTTCGAATGTGCCGTCCAGGACGCGCTCAAGAGAGCGTTCAACGTTTATAGCCATGTTCTTTAAAACGGATGTAAGGATAATGTTTGAGTCTCCGTTTACACCGTCAGCCCACTGGTCAACATCGCATCCGATGATCATGCAGGCGCCGCCGCTTTCCTTAGCAGCTGTGAACACACCGTTTCCGCTGTCGCCCGCTGCTACGAATATGATATCGCATCCTGCTTCAATAAGCTGCTGGCCAACAATTCTTCCCGTTGCAGGATCTGCAAAGGATCCGATGTAGTTGCCCCCGACATTGGCGCCCGTTACATCAAGGCCAGCGCGAGATGGAAGCTCAATGCACTCAACGCTCTTTCCAAAGAGCGTATTTACATACTTTACTCCGCACTCAAAGCCGTACTGGTAATTGACGTTTGAGGGAAATGCTACTCCGTTTACAACAGCAACCTTTCCACTCTTAGTCTCCATAGCAGCTGCAATTCCTGCAAAGAAGCCTGACTCCTGCTCTGCAAACTGCATTGCATAGACATTCTCAAGCACAACTTCAGCTCCTGTTGCATCCGTTGGATATGAGTCAACCAAGATGAACCTGGTCTCAGGGTTCTCAGCAGCTAAATCAGCTATTCCTGCAAACTGATAGCCAGTTAAGACCTCGACATCGTAATCAGCTACGATATCCTCAGCAGCCCTTACAGCAGCTGTAGAGTCCCCGGTCGGCTCCCTTACTGCAGTGACAGTGGATGCAGGATGGTTTTCAATGAATGCAAGGATTCCATTGTAGTTGTCCTGATTGAATGATCCGTCATCAACTCCTGACGGGCTTGAGATGATAGCAATCCTGAGAGCATCAGAGTCGCTTTCACTCTCACTTGAGCCAGCTGCAAACACAATTGAGAATGAGCAGATTAAAACCAGAAATAAAGCAAGTGTCTTTCTCATGAATTTACTCCTCCTCCTTTAGATAAAAACAACGAAAGCTTATTGTCAATAAAGCACAGAGCTATCTCCTCTTTTTTCTTTCATTCAGGTTATAATCAAGGCATGAGAACACTGATTAAAAACGGTTTTATCCTTCCAATGACAGCCAAAGAGGACTCACAGAAGGCAGACATACTCATTGAAGGGGCCAAAATCAAAGAGATAGGAAATGAGATCAGAGGTGACTTTCACAACGTTATCGATGCGAGTGAAAGAATTATCCTTCCCTCCTTTGTAAATGCCCACACGCACCTTGCAATGGTTTTGATGAGGAACTTCAAGGATGATAGGGAAAACCTCCAGGCCTGGCTTTCTGAAATCTGGCCGATTGAGGCAAAGCTGGAAGGAAGCGATGTCTACTGGGCAAGCAAGCTTGCGCTTGCTGAGCTCATCAGAAGCGGATGCACGAGCTTTGCTGACATGTACTTTCATCCATGGGAAACTGCAAAAGTTGCGCGCGAGAGCGCAGTGAGGGCAGTCATCGGCATTCCCATTATAGGAGATGATAAAGAAGCAGAGCGCTGCTTTAAGGAGTATATTCCGCGCATTGAGGATGCAAAGGATGGATGCGAGAATATAAGAGCTGATGCAGCCCCTCACGCAATCTATACATGCACGGATAAGGCCTATATAAAAGCCTTCGCCTGGGCAAAGGAAAACGGAGCGCGCCTTAACACGCACGCATCAGAGACAGAGAGGGAAGTTGCAGACTCACTAAAAGCAACAGGATTAAGGCCCGTTGAATACCTTGAGAGTCTTGGAGTCCTAGATAAAAACGTCTATCTTGCGCATGGCGTTTTCCTCTCTGATAAGGAGATGGAAATATTAAGAGAAAGGAATGTTTCTGTTGTTCATAACCCCTCATCGAATGCAAAGCTTGCAAGCGGCATTGCTCCAATTGCTGCGTACAGAGAAAAGGGCATCAACACAGCACTCGGCACTGACGGTGCAAGCAGCAACAATAACCTCAATATGCTCTTTGAGATGCGCATCTCATCAATGCTGAGCAGCGTATCAACAAAGAAGCCTTCTGCGCTCTCTTGCTATGAGATAATAAGGATGGCAACTATTAATGGCGCCAAGGCTCTTGGCCTTGATGAGAAAATAGGCACAATAGAGGAAGGAAAGGATGCAGACCTCATCATCATGAATTTAGATAAGGCAAATACAGCACCGGGTAATGACCCCTACTCTGCTATAGTATTCTCATCGGGCGAGAGAAACATAGAGTATGTCTTCTCATCAGGCTCCCTCCTTCTTGATAAGGGAGAGCTGACTACAATCGATGAGGATGAGGCTGTAAGGAATGTAAAGAAACAGTGGAAAGATCTTTTAGGAAGGTAAGGATATGACAGATGATTTCAAAGCATTGGAATTTAAGGATGGCACTCTCTCTCTGATTGACCAGAGAGTGCTTCCGGAGAAGCTTGAGTATTTTACAGCAAGGACATCAGATGATGTTGTCTTTGCTATCAAGGACATGGTAGTGCGCGGAGCACCTGCTATCGGGGGCGTTGCTGGATACGGAGTTTATTTTGCAGCGCTGGAAGCAAAAAAGGACTACAAGGCATTTTTGGAAAAAGCTGAGAAGATAAGGACAAGCCGCCCTACTGCAGTGAACTTGATGTGGGCAGTTGACAGGATGGTAAAGAAAGCAGAGGAAACAGGATGCGATCCTGAACTTCTGCTTAAGGAAGCCACCTTGATTGTTGAAGAAGACATTGCTATGAACCGCGAGATAGCAAGAATCGGCTCAAGGGTAATACCGGAGAATGCTAATATCCTTACGCACTGCAATACAGGAGCCCTCGCTACATGCGGCTGGGGAACTGCACTAGGGGTAATCAAGAAAGCTCATTTTGATAGGAAAAACATATTCGTCTATGCAGATGAGACGCGACCGCGCTTCCAGGGTGCGCGCCTTACAGCATGGGAGCTTGTAAGGGCTAAAATCCCTTCAAAGCTCATCCCAGACAGCGCAGCTGCAACGCTCATAAGGGATGGAAAGGTTGATCTTGTAATGCTTGGAGCTGACAGGATTACAACTGACGGGGATGTTGCAAACAAGCTTGGAACATTCTCACTCTCTGTAATCTGCAAGGCTTACGGTGTTCCCTTTTACTCTGTTGCACCGACGACAACGATAGACTTTAATATGAAGAGCGGAAAGGATATCCCGATTGAAGAGAGATCTGAGGACGAAGTAAAGCGCCCGACTGGGACTCTCGTTGCCCCAAAGGAAATCGATGTATATAACCCGGCCTTCGATGTAACGCCGCACCAGAACATAACAGGCATCATCACAGAAAAAGGAATAATCTATCCGCCATTTGATGTAAACATTGAAAAGCTTAAAAAAGGAGAGGTGCTCTGACAGCATGAAGTACTACGACAAAAGAACGGGAATATACATCTCAGAATCAGAAGAAGATCCGCTAAAGGATGCAGGCGCGTCCCTTAGCGAGATAAAGGATGCGCTCAGCGGCTATATCCTCTCTGCTTCGGGATGGAGATGCATATTTGCATCAAGCAAGGACGAAAAAGACAGCACTGAAAGTGTAAAGGACGCAGACAAGATTATTACAGCGCTCTCTGCAAAGGCATTCTATACATACCTTGGCAAGAAAAGAGCTAAGATAATAACCGCGTGTGACAGCCGCCCGACAGGAAGAGTTCTTCTTTCAATTGTCACAAGAATCTTAGGCGCACTCGGAGCAGAAGTTTCAATGCTCTCAATTGCATCTGCTCCTGAGGTCATGGCCTATTCAAACTCCTCCTTTGATGGCTTTTTCTTTATCACGGCCTCCCACAATCCCATTGGCTACAATGGCTTTAAGTTCGGAAAATCGGGAGGAGTGCTCGACAAGGGCGAGGAAACGCTTGTTGAGGAACTTTTATTATCCTCAATCAAAGGAGATCCTGCAAAGGAGATGAGAGAGCTCTCTGCATCCCTTAGCAGAGAAAAGTATGACAAAATCCTCAGAGCTCAGGATGAAGAGAAAATGAAAGCACTCTCCTATTACTCAGATTTTGTTGAGAAAACTGAGAAAATAGACAGCACTTTCACTATTCCCTTTGGCATTGTAATAGACTTCAATGGATCAGCAAGAGCTGCATCCATTGACAAGGCTTTTCTGAAAAAGCACAAGGCCAGGCTTTTAACAATCAATGAGGATGCAGGAAAAGTCGTTCATGGAATTGTTCCAGAGGGGGATAATCTGGAAACTGTAAGAAAAGCACTTGAAGAGGCAAACAGGAAAGACAAGTCCTTCATCCTTGGCCTTATGCCGGACAATGACGGGGACAGAGGCAACATTGTCTATATGAGTGCAGGAAGGGCCGAGATAATAAATGCGCAGACTGTCTTTGCACTCGTTGCTGCAATAGAGCTCTCTGATGCAAGGATAAAAGAGAAAGACAAAAAGATTGCAATAGCTGTAAATGGCCCTACTTCCCTTCTTATAGATGAGATTGCCAGAGCCCTTAATGTTGAAGTGTTCAGGTCTGATGTAGGAGAGGCAAATGTAGTTAATCTTGCAGAAAGATTAAGGCAGAAAGGCTACATAGTTCCTGTTGCAGGAGAGGGAAGCAACGGGGGAAACATCACGCACCCGTCAAAAGTCCGTGACCCGATGGACTCTGTTATCTCGATAGCAAAGCTCTATTCAAATAAGGATCTCTATTCTTACCTTGTAAATGCACTTGGAAAGAAAGCCGAAGATGTGTCAATAGATGCACTTCTTTCTGCATTTCCAGGCTACTACACAACATCTGCATTCTCAAGCGAGGCAACGCTTAAGGCAGACTCTGACTATGCAGAGCTGAAAAAAGAATTTGAGAAGATCCTTCTTTCTGAAATAGATGAAAACATGCCACAAAATGCCACATCATATGAGATCAGGGAATACGAAGGAGAGGTGGAGAAAATCAGGAAAGACTATAACACTCCTTTCCTCAGCGGAGGCTATAAAGTGCAGTTCTGCGACAAGGAGGGAAATGCAATTGCATATATATGGCTCTCGCACTCAAGAACTGAGCCTGTCTGCCGCCTCATAGCAGATGTAAAGGAGAAAAAAGAAGAATACTCACGCCTCTTTTCATGGCTTCATTCAATGGTTAGAAGAGCTGATAAATCTCTGTGCTAAAGCAAAGAGGACCCCTGAGAAAATTGCTTCTTCAGAGGCCCTGTCTTACTTTCACCCATAAGAGCCTGCAAAGCCCAAGGCCCTGCAGGCAGATGGAATTTACTGTTTATTCCTTTACATTATCGTTTGGAACCAGTATCAGAGGCATGCTATCATCATCTGTTTTTGCATAGATGTAATCAGTGTATTCACCACCTTCATATGTTGATAAATAATTATTCATTGCCGCTGCAGCATCGGTCCAGGTTGTGTTATCGTTGATTTTCTTAGTGGTATCTTCTGTGTTGTCCGTTTTACCAACGCCGCCATACTCGCTCTCATTCTCAAAATAGTAGCACGCATTTGTTGAGCCGTAGTCTAAACCTCCGCATATAACACCAATTTCAGTGTAGTTAGACTGGACATTAATAGTTGCGTTAGAATAGCAGGCTATGATTGAGGAATTATTATTACTGTTTAATCCAACTATCCCACCAACGTTATGGGGATCTTGGCCAGCATCAGAACTACCATCAGTACTAGTTCCCATAACAGTTCCTGTGAAATAACATGCTACTACAACTTTACCTTGGTGAATTCCAACGATGCCTCCTACATTGGCGTTGCCCCCAGAAACTATAGCATCTGAATAACAGTAAACAACAAAAGAATCGCCTGTAGTTTGGCCTACAATGCCACCGACATAACTACTATTGCCTGTAACTTCTCCTCCGACATAACAATTGTAGATTGTACCTCCTGAGTTTATTCCTGCTATGCCGCCGACCCTCGCATTACCTGAAATATTTACATTTTCAAGGCAAAGATTCCTCACTTCTCCGCCAGAACCTATATAAGAGAACATGCCGACATAGCTATTTGTTGATTCGATTTTAAGATTGTTTATCGAAAATCCCGCTCCCTCGAAGATACCTTTGTATCGTGAGTTGCTAGAGCCTATAGGCGTCCAGTTATCTGTAAGCGTTATATCAGCAACAAGTAAAGCGCTGATAGATGTATCAGATGAAGCTTTCGAACCCCATGCCTTGAGTGCAGCTTCATTGTATATGACATAATAGCCAGGATAGCCTTCATAACCAGCAGCTAATTGAAGAAGATTGTCGCTTGCCCTTGGGGACACGACTACATTTTCTGATAAAGCTCCACCTTTTGTGTATGTACCATCAGCATCGTACCATTCGACTGCGTCGGCGGAAGCAAACAGTTCAGAAACTCTGGCTGCAACAGCATCAGGAACTCTGAAGCTGGTTGCATATTCTTCAATATCTTCAGCAAGGCCATAGAATGAGAACTTGATGGTATATGCATAGAATTTCAGGATGTCTTCAACACTAAGCGTTAAACCATTAACAGTAAGAGTTCCCTTTGAGACCCAGAACCTGGTGGACGAAGAGTCATTATATAACGAATAGAGGGTTGGCTTCTTGGTATTGCCTTCTGTATCCCGGAACTCGCCTTCGACACTTACATCTGTAATTATCAGATCCATGTCTCCACCGGAAAGCGTCAGCTCATTTGCTGTGATGGTGTAGCTTTCAATAGCGGAAGCATCAGTGCCAGAATACGTGAAAGTGACAGTAAGGTCTCCACTTGCCTTATACTCAGTGCCTGTACTAAAGACATAGTCAGTGAGCGTGAAGGTTAGTATCCCTGAAGAAAATTGAGTCCTATCACAGTCCGCTGTTCCTTTCTCAAAAGTGTCTTCTGTTGATAAAGACTGTAAATCAGAAGTCAGAGTTGGAACATCGACAGCCTTAAGGTAGGTTTTTAAAGCTGATTCCTCATCAGCACTCAGAGGCTCTGTCCTTACTGCACCTTCGTCTGTATTAGTCCCATTGTCCTCTGGACTATTGGAATTATCGCAAGATGCGAATGCGAAAATCATCAGAGTCGCAAGCATCAAAATCAGAAGCTTCTTAATCATATAAATTCCTCCATGAAATATGCCTGAATTCATACCAAATATACCCCCCCCCCCCGTGCAGTATTGTCAAATAAATTCTTTGTTTCCTAAGTAAGCGTAATCTCGGCACCTCTTTTTATCGATCTTTTAATGGCCGACAATTA
>CAZHQL010000079.1:0-8176 GCA_964534915.1 uncultured Spirochaetaceae bacterium
TGAAATCCTCAGCCTAGTCTTTGTTGTAATTGGATTAGTCCTCGTGGCTATGAAGAACGATGAAAATAGGAAAGGCCGCCCCGTTAGCCATAGCGACCTATTCTTATTAGAATAAAAGATGGATTTAAAATTGCTGATGGTATCACAGAAATAGGAGAATATGCCTTCGCGAACTGTAGCTTATTAACCAGCATAGAGATACCAGATAGTGTAACAGTTATAGGTAGTGAGGCTTTCGGTGGTTGCACTTCTTTAACTAACGTTGAAATCGCGAATAAAAATATTAGTATAGACAGTACTGCTTTTAATAATTGCAGTTCTTTAACTAGTATAAAAGTCGGAGATGAGATTCGCCCAATCTGAAATTGACTGGCTATAAATAGCAGATGATTCTTACATGCGGGGCAATGAGGTTGATGGCGTTCAAGTCGCTTTTATTTGTCCTGCATGGGCATTAACTCAGTAATAGAGTCTATAATTTACCTATAATTTTTATGCGAGTATCACTTTTTAGAAGACATAAAATTTCTTTAGGTTTATAATCTCCTAATAAATAATCTCATGGATAACCATGAAAGGGAGGATAAAATGAAGAAGGCAATTCTTGTTGCTCTTGTAGTGCTTGTTTCTGCTTCCATGCTCTTTGCAGCAGGTGCGAATGAGTCATCTTCTGACAAGGTTAAGCTGGTCTTTGTTGAGACAATGACAAGCCCTCAGAGAACTCTGGTTCTTCAGAGAATGATTGATGAGTATCAGGAGATGAATCCAAACGTTGAGATTGAGCTTGTTTCTCCGCCATATGAGCAGGCAGATAACAAGGTAACACAGATGCTCAACAGCAATCAGGCTGTTGATATCGTAGAAACAAGGGATCATACAGTAAAGCAGTTTGTAAACAATGGAAATCTCCTTGACCTTACACCCTACATTGAGCAGTGGGATGAGGCAGATGATCTTCTTGATCTTGCCTGGCAGGCAGCAAACACTGTTGATAACACACCTTATCTGATTCCTGAGTTCTTCTACATCAAGGCTCTTGTTGTAAGAACAGATATCCTTGAGCAGTATGGAATCGATATCCCAACAACAATGGATGAGCTTTATGAGGCATGTAAGGCAATTACGGGCAGAACCACCGGGCAGTACGGCTACAGCTTCAGAGGCAAGTCAAACGCATTCAAGATCAGTGATGTAATGCTTCTTGGCGATGTTGGCAACGTAAATCCTGACAATATCTATGAAAGCATGGATGGAAAGTTCTCACTGGACAACGAGAAGGGCAGAGAGGCACTTGCCAAGTATGTAGACCTCTTCAGGACAGCATGCCCATCCGACTCAATCAACTGGGGATACAACGAGCAGATCACAGGATTTGTATCCGGAACAACTCCTTTCCTTATCCAGGATCCTGATGTATTCAGCTCCTTCGAAGGTCAGCTTGATCCATCACAGTATGCAGCCGCTCCTGTTCCACTTGGAAGTGAGGGAGTCAGGTATCTTGACTACGGATTCAGCGGACTCTCAATTGCTGCAGACAGCAAGCATCCGGATGAGGCATGGGATTTCATCGCATACATGCTCTCAGCTGAGAAGAATGCTGAGCTGTGCAAGGCATATGGCCCGCTCCCGATTCATCAGTCCACATATGACACAGATGAATACTTCAGCACCGGAGTCTATACAGCATGGGCAGAGACATTTGCTGACGAAGGCACTATCTTCGTTAAGTATCCTCTTGACTCCCCGTCCTATCCGGGATGGCCTCAGGTTCAGGAGCAGTCCATGCAGTCACTCCTTCTCGGCAATATCACAATCGATCAGGCCATCGCGCAGTGGTCATCGTACTGGGGATATTAATTACTTATTTTTGTCAGCAAAGGGGCTGCTTCAGGGCAGCCTCTCTATCGTTATTTGAGGAAAGTGAATAGTGAAGAATAAATGGTATATTCTTATGATGCTTCCTGCGTTCCTGCTGGTTGCTGTATTCCTGTATTTTCCGCTTGCCCGTGGAATCGTCATGGCTTTTCAGAACTATAACATGTTCGATTTAAGGAACGTTCATTTCATAGGGCTCGATAACTTCAGGGCCGTTATTGAAAATCCGAATATAAGTTTCGTTCAGATTCTTGTAAACACACTCGTCTGGACACTCTGTTCCCTGATATTGCAGTTTGTCTTAGGCTTTGGCCTTGCGCTTCTTCTTAAAAGGCCATTCAAGGGAAGGGGAGTATATTCGGGGTTTGTTTTCTACGGATACGCACTTTCTGGGTTTGCTATCGGTCTTTTGTGGTCATGGCTCTTTAACGGCCAGTTCGGACTTTTCAATGATATGCTCATGCGTATCGGGCTGATCAAGGAGCCGATCGGCTTCCTTTCAAATCCCAACATTGCAATGATAAGCGTAATAATAACGAATGTCTGGTATGGCATTCCCTTTTTCGGCATCATGCTCCTTGCGGCCCTTCAGTCGGTGCCAAAAGAGCTTTATGAGGCATCCCTTCTCGATGGATGCGGGCCGGTCCGTCAGCTTTTCTATGTAACCATTCCCTATATAAAGCCGACTATTGTAAGCACGCTTCTTTTAAGGACGATGTGGATTGTCAACTTCCCGGATATCATATACTCGATGACAAATGGCGGACCTGTAAACAGGACCAACATCCTTGCAACACAGATGATAAACACGGTCTTCAAGGAATACAATTACGGAAGGGGTTCTGCCATCGGTGTGATAATCATGCTCATTCTCTTCGTTTACTCAGTTATCTATCTGAAACTGACGAAATCAACTGCGGAGGATTTATGATAAACAGAAAAAGAAGATCAGCCTTCAAGGTCTTTCGTGCAATCATGCTGACGCTATATCTTTTAGCGGCAATAATCCCGCTTTACTGGATATTCATCACAAGCATCAAGAGCCTTGATGAGATTTATACATTTCCCTTGAAATACTTTCCATCAAGTCCATCTTTAAACAGCTACAGAAAGCTCTTTGCAATAAGTGACTTCGGAGTTTATTTCAAGAACTCACTCTCAATCTCCCTTGCATCATCCTTAGGGGCAATGGTTGTTGCCATCATCAGCGGCTTTGCTCTCTCAAGATTCAATCGCAAGAGAATCAAGGGAGGCATAGAGCTCGTGCTCTATTTTACGCAGACAATACCCTCTTTCATAATAATGGTTCCGCTTTTCAGGATATTCTCATCCATTCATGCAATAGATAACCGCGGAGCACTTGGCGTTGTCTACATAGCAACTGTCGTAGCTTTCTGCACTATCATGAGCAGAAGCTTCTTCGACAGGATCCCGAAGAGCCTTGAGGAGGCTGCAGAGATTGATGGCTGCAATATGTACCAGTCCATAACGAAGGTAATACTTCCCATGACGCTTCCCGGGATGGCCGCAATCTTCTGCTTTGCATTCATCAACATATGGAACGACCTCTTTCTTGCAGTAATGCTTTTAAACACGAGTGCGAAGATGACGGTCCCTGTGGCCCTCAATTCCTTTGTTTCCAAGGCAGGTGTCAGCTGGGATATCATGAGTGCAGGCATCGTTGTGGCCCTTGTGCCGACGATGATCGTATTCGGAATAGGACAGAAATATATTGTCGCAGGCCTTACAGACGGCGGCGTTAAAGGTTAGGAGGTGTTAAGTGAGTGTAGAACAATATGAGGTGAGCGAAATCCTTCATCATCTGGGAGAGAGGAGACTGCCATACAATGCAGTTTCTCCCCCGATTTTCCAGACTTCGATTTTCTGCTTTGAATCCTTTGAGGAATTTCAGGAGGCCTTAGCAGATGAGACTTCCCATTACCTCTATTCAAGAGGAAATAATCCTACTGTAAACTTATGTGAGGAAAAGCTTGCTGCTCTTGAGCATGCAGAATCTGCAAAGCTTGTTGGAAGCGGATCTGCGGCCATTGCATGTGCAATCCTTGGCCAGGTGAAATCAGGGGACCATTGCATAGCAATAAAGGATACATACAGCTGGACAAATTATATGTTCTCAAAGTATCTGCCAAGATTCGGCGTAACAACAACATATGTTGATGGCTGTGATATCGAGGACTTCAAGAATGCTCTCAAGCCAAATACCAGGCTCATATATCTTGAGAGCCCTGCAACATTCACATTCAAGCTACAGCCTCTGAGGGAGGTTGCAACTCTTGCAAGAGAGAGGGGCATCAAGACGATAATAGACAACACATGGGCAACTCCTTTCTATCAGAATCCGATAGACTACGGAATTGACCTTGTCGTTCACTCTGCAAGCAAGTATATCGGAGGAAACTCTGATCTTGTTGCCGGTGTGATTATGGGCTCAAAAGAGGATATCAATCATATCTTTACAACAGAGTTCCAGCCGCTCGGGCCCGTTCCAGACCCGTTCATGGCATGGCTTATCATGAGGAATCTCCGCACCCTTCACGTGCGCATGGGCGTGCATTACTCGAACGCGCTTCAGCTTGCCCAGTTCCTGGAGGCCAGGGACGATGTAGAGAGCGTGCTCTATCCGTTCCTTCCTTCCTTTGACCAGTATGAGCTTGCAAAGAGCCAGATGAGGGGAGGAAGCGGACTTTTCTCCTTCCGCCTGAAGACAAGGGATGTAGAAAAGATAAAGAAGATCACGAATAAGGTTAAGTTCTTCAAGCGTGCTGTAAGCTGGGGAGGCTATGAGAGCCTGTTTAACCCTGTTGCTGTCCATATGATTCCTGGAAAGCCGGTGCCGGAAGACAGCGTCTCCCTTATAAGGATTCATGCAGGCCTTGAGGATATAAACCTCTTGAAAGAGGATCTTGCGCAAGCACTTGATTCTGTTCGCGAATGATCTCTGATGCCCTGTGTCTGCAGGGCATTTAAAATGCCTGTTGACAGGGAGAACATATGCATGTATGATTAATTTAACAATTAAGCAAATGTTCATATGTTTTCATAAGGAGGCATTTTATGAAGAAGACTTACGCTATTGAAGTTGACTGCGCAGCATGCGCAAACAAGATGGAGAGTGCTGCTAAGAAAACAAGCGGTGTCAAGGACTGCACTGTTAATTTCATGACTCAGAAGATGATTGTTGAGTTTGAGGAAAACGCGGATGTGAAGGATGTCATGGAGAGCGTGAGAAAGAACTGCAAGAAAGTCGAGAGCGACTCAGAGGTCTACATCTGATATGAACAGATTACAGAGGACAATGCTCATAAGAATCCTTATATCGGCATTCCTGATGGCAGTGCTGAATTACCTTCCACTTGAAGGTGCGCTGAGGTTTGCCCTCTACATGGTCCCTTATCTGATTGCTGGCTATGACATCCTTATAAAGGCTCTCAAGGGGATTATCCGCGCTCAGGTTTTTGATGAGTGCTTTTTAATGGCAATAGCAACAGTGGGGGCTATTGCACTTGCAATATACTCAAGGAGCGGGGACTACATAGAGGCCATAGCTGTAATGCTCTTTTACCAGACAGGCGAGCTCTTTCAGAGCTACGCTGTCGGAAAGAGCCGGAAGAACATTACAGAGCTGATGGATATAAGGCCGGATTATGCAAATATCGAGAAGGATGGAAAGATTGTCAGGGTAGAGCCTGATGAAGTTGCTGTCGGCTCTCTTATAATCGTACAGCCAGGGGAAAAGGTGCCAATTGATGGAGTAATCGTTGAAGGCACAACAAGCCTTAATACAAGTGCATTGACAGGCGAGAGCATCCCGCGCGATGTAACTGAGGGAGACTCAGTCATAAGCGGAAGCATCAACATGACAGGGCTTTTGAAAGTAAGGACAGAAAAGGAATTCGGTGAGTCCACTGCATCCAAAATCCTTGATTTAGTTGAGAATGCAAGCTCAAGAAAGTCAAAGTCCGAGGATTTCATATCAAAGTTCGCGCGCTACTACACGCCTGCTGTGTGTATTGCGGCCCTTGCACTTGCAATCCTTCCGCCACTTCTTAATATGGCCCTTGGTAATGCTGCTTCCTGGGGAGACTGGATTTACAGGGCACTTACGTTCTTGGTAATAAGCTGTCCGTGTGCACTTGTAATAAGCATTCCCTTAAGCTTCTTTGCAGGAATCGGCGGCTCAAGCAATGCAGGAGTGCTTATAAAGGGCTCAAACTACCTTGAGACCCTTTCAAAGGCATCTGTTGTAGTCTTTGACAAGACAGGTACTCTTACTGAGGGCATATTCAAGGTAATCGGAATACACCATAATGCGCTTGAGGATGAGAAGATTCTTGAGTATGCAGCACTCGCAGAGAGTGCATCCTCACACCCTATAAGCCGCAGCATACAGAAGGCATATGGAAAGCAAATAGATATAAAGAGGGTGTCAAACATCGAGGAGATAAGCGGAAACGGAGTGAGGGCCACTGTTGATGGAATTTCCGTTGCCTGCGGCAATGATAAACTCATGAAGAGCCTTGGCATTGAGGCAAAGGCATGCAGAAGTACGGGAACCATAATCCACGTCGCGCTCGACGGGAAGTATGCAGGACACATCCTTATTTCCGATGTTGTCAAGAAGAACTCAAAGAAGGCCATAGAGAATTTAAAGAAGATCGGCATAGAGAAGATCATCATGCTCACAGGCGACTCAGAGAAGGTTGCCTCCTCCGTTGCTGCAGAGCTTGGAATTGATGAGTACTACTCGAATCTTCTTCCCTCTGACAAGGTCGATAAGGTTGAAGAGCTCATTAAAAGAAAGAGCGGAAAAGCAAAGCTTGTGTTCGTAGGGGACGGCATCAACGATGCTCCGGTCTTAAGCCGCGCAGATATAGGGATTGCAATGGGTGCCATGGGCTCTGATGCTGCCATAGAGGCGGCGGATGTGGTTTTAATGGATGATGACCCAGTAAAGATTTCCAAGGCAATCAGAATCTCTCAGAAGTGCCTGAGGATTGTATATGAGAATATTACGCTCGCAATAGGCGTGAAGTTCATATGCCTTGTGCTCGGTGCCCTTGGAATTGCCAATATGTGGCTTGCAATATTTGCAGATGTGGGCGTCATGATAATAGCAGTGCTCAATGCGATAAGGGCACTCTTTGTCAAGAAGCTTTAATCTGTTCTGGAATTCAAGATGGCATCGAAAGGTGCCATTTTAAATTGAAAGTGATCCTGAGCAGATTCGAACTGCTGACCTTCCGCTTAGGAGGCGGACGCTCTATCCAGCTGAGCTACAGGATCTCTTCAATACGATATGACAATATAGCGTTTTTTCAGTACAAATACAAGGGCTTTTACTCTGGTTTTGCCTCAAGCCTCCGTTTCTTCAACATGGTCAACAGGAAGAGATATCTTGGTTGGCTTTCCAAGGAGTGTTATCTCAACTTCAACGCGCTCCCTTTTCATATCGATGTTCAGAATCCTGCCTTTTAAGGATGTGAAGGCACCACGTGTGACTATTATGACCTGGCCGGCTCTTATGAATACATTCTTCTTTCTTATAACGCTCGGGAACTCGAAAAGAAGGGCGCAGTATGCCTTATCCTCGCCCCTCATCTGGATGCTCTTGTCGCTGTAGGAGAGAAAGAAGAAGAAATCATTTGCTCTTGTGAGCTCAGCAAGGGAGGCTTTATCTACTTCCTTTTCGGCGTAGGCGAATATGTATCCGGGAATCAGGTTGTATTTCTTCGTGATCCTTCCTGTTTTCGTATGGTTTATCATCTCCTTTTCCTGAAGGCGGAAGGCTATGTCAATGCTTGCTTTTTTTGCAATGCGCCTGAGACTCTTAAGAGTATTTCTCTCTTTGGCGCTTTTACAGAAGATAATGTAATAAGGCATCGCTATTAATATAGCACAGCGGCAATATGAATTGCAAAATGGAAGGTTAAAAGTTATTATTTTCCTTAAGCATAGACAATTGGGAGTATTATGATAATCGCAAGAAGAATGACGAAGCATCCGGTAGTGGCCAATCAGCATATGAGTACGCTGGAGGCGCTCGATTTAATGAAGAGAAAGGGAGTGGAGAAGCTTCCGGTTCTTGATGATGATTTCAATCTCGTCGGCGTTCTTACAGAAAAGGATATACTCAGGGCCTCCCTTCCGGAAGTCAGGGGCCTTTCACTTTTAGAGATGGCTCATCAGGTAGGAATAACCAGCATAGAGCGGATTATGACCCGCGATGTGATATCAATTTCTCCTGAAACAGGCATTGAGGAAGCTGCGAGGATCATGGTGA
>CAZHQL010000079.1:8186-8444 GCA_964534915.1 uncultured Spirochaetaceae bacterium
AGGATCTTTCGTTCCTTCCCGTCGTAAGGGAGGGAAAGCTTGAGGGGATTGTGTCCAGGTCGGACATGTTCAA
Organism: uncultured Spirochaetaceae bacterium; assembly: GCA_964534915.1. Lineage (GTDB taxonomy): Bacteria > Spirochaetota > Spirochaetia > Sphaerochaetales > Sphaerochaetaceae > Ornithospirochaeta. Next base: position 8,260 of record CAZHQL010000079.1, read on the forward strand.
GATCCTGATGGATCTCTTCGGAGCCAGGCTGTATGGCACAAGGATTACATTTACAGTTGAGGATAAGGTCGGCACTATAGCGCGCCTTTCAAAAGTCCTTGCAGATAACGGGATATCCATCATCAGCTTCTGCAATGTCCTTGATGATGAGAGCGGCAAGGTAATCTGCACTCTGAAGGTTGAGG
>CAZHQL010000080.1:0-5350 GCA_964534915.1 uncultured Spirochaetaceae bacterium
ACATAGACTGTCGTGATGCCAAAACGCTTCTGAAGTTCCTTCAGCTCATTCCTGAGCTGAACGCGCAGCTTTGCATCAAGATTCGATAGGGGTTCATCAAGACAGATAATCTCAGGAGAAGTGACAAGTGCTCGTGCAATGGCAACCCTCTGCTGCTGGCCTCCTGAGAGCTGGGCAACCTTCTTTTTAAGCTGATCATCGCTAAGCTCTACTTTCTCAGCCATGGCGCGTACCTTCTCATCAATCGTTTTTGCATCCAGTTTCTGTACTTTGAGGCCGAATGCAATGTTCTCATAGACAGACATCGTAGGAAAGAGCGCATAGCTCTGGAAAACCATCCCGACCTTCCTTTTCTCAATAGCAACATCCGTGATGTCCACACCGCGAAGGCTTATCCTGCCATTCGATGGGTGAATGAATCCTGCAATTGCCCTGAGCGTCGTAGTCTTTCCACACCCCGATGGCCCGAGAAAAGTGAAGAACTCTCCTTCTTCTATGTTTATATTCACGCCTGAAAGCGCAGTAAAGTCTCCGAATTTAACTTCGATATTCTCTATCTTGATCATCTTGCCCTCCCTGGTAAAGCTAAGGGCTGCCACTCGTGCAGCAGCCCGGATGCCTTATGGCATGTATGTAAGTATGATCTTCTCACACCATGCATCGATATTGCGGGCAACAAGCTGCCAGTCGATATCCTGCGCAGGAAGTTCTGCGATAATACGGTTAAAATCATTTGCCATGCCGACTGCGTTCACGTTTGCAGGAAGGGTGGAGAACTCCTGTGCCCATTTGCCCTGGAGCTCTGCAGAGCCAAACCAGTCGACGAATCTCTTTGCTTCCTCAGGAGTGTCAGTGCCGTTTACGATAGCAACGCCCTCGACTGCCATGGGAACTCCGACCTCAGGATAAGCAAAGGATGTGTTCGTGCCATACTGAGCATCGCGCGTTTCAATTCCTGAAGACCACATCTGCCCAAAGAGAACAGGGCTGTAATCGCTTGCAATCTGTGCATAGAGGTCAACCTCGCTCTCGCTTGGAACTCCATACCTGTAGTACTGGGCAATTGCTTCCCATCCTTCATCGGAAATGCCGAGCTCTCCGCTTGGATCTGCATAGCGCGTAAGTATTCCAGCAAGAACATTTCTTACCGTTCCGCCGGTAAGGGATGTCTGGAATTCATATTTTCCCCTGAACTCCTCTTTCTGCCAGAGGTCCGGCCAGTCTGTCGGAGCATTCTCAGGATCTACCTGATTGAGGTCATAGCAGAGCAGGATTGCCTGTGTGACTATTGCGTGGTAATAGCCTTCCGGGTCATTAAGGCCTGAAGGAATCTCATCTGCCCAGGAAGGAACATATGGAATGAGGATCTCTTCATCCTTAAGCGATTCCCAGATAATGGAATTAAGGCCGAAGACTACATCTGCAATGGGGCTGTTCTTCTCAGCAAGAAGTCTCTGCTGTACAGCTGCAGCTCCGAGGGACACGCCCTGGATATTGAATCCGGCTTCCTTTGCCTGATCAATAAGCCATTCCATTCGGCCATCTGAGAATGAATTGCTGTAAACGGTAAGTACTGCACCAGGAACATCCTGACTCTCTGATGATCCGCTTGCAAATACTAATGAAGCAAGAAGAAGTATTGCTATAAGTGTTGTGAATCTCTTCATGGGATTCCTCCTTTTCTGAAACTAAGCAAAGTTTAAACGACAAATTGGCACGTGTCAAATTTATAAAGGTGAAATATATGTAAAATAATGCCGCAAGATTAAGCATTATAATTACTTTTAATCACATTGCATCTAATTTATCCATTGAAACCTTTCAAAAACAACATTCTATTTGATTTTGTTGCTAAATTATTTTGATGAATCTATAATTATTTCAAAAAAAAGAGGACTTATGGTAACGATAAAGGATATAGCAAGGGAAGCCGGCGTTTCTCATGGCACGGTTTCCAATGTTTTCAACAAGACAAATAAGGTCAGCATCAAGAAGATCAGGGCTGTTGAGGAAGCTGCAAGAAAACTTGGCTATATCCCGAACTATGAGGCAAAGAAGCTGAGAAAAGGATCTTTGGAGGTCGTATCCCTCATTCTTCCCTCCCTTGAGATTGATAAATACCGGGATTTTCATGAGACACTCAGAACTGACCTTGAGAGTGCGGGTTTCTCCATTGACCTCTCAATCACTCATGATATCGAGAACATTGAGGAATCAGTGCTGGAAAAGATTGCGCAGTCAAGCCTTGCTGCGATTGTTTCCGTTACATGCCTTTCATCGCGCGCAGAGAAGCTTTATTCCCAGTTTGCATGCCCTGTGTTCTTTGTTGACAGACAAGTAGAAAAGAGGGAGGGCGAATATGGCTTTGCGGGCTTTGACCTTGAAAAGACCGGCAAGGATATCTCAGAGCATATTCTTTCAAAGGGCTATAAGGAGGTTGCATTCTTTTCATCCCCGAGCAAGTTCTGTGATGATGCGATTCTCTTTTCACTTCTTAAGAAAGCGCTGGACGGGCGTGTACGGTTCATCCGTTATTCCTCTGATATCAACCTGTCCGTGGTAAAGGCTTTTGCAATAATCAAGGACATGCCAGGCGTGGATCTTGTTGTCGCAACAAGCAGCGTGCGCGCAGATGCCTTTCAGACAGTGCTTAATATCTCAGGCTTTTGCAAGAAGCCGGAGATTATCGCACTCTCATCGTCCTATAAATTCCCCCATCCGCACTATAAGACCTATCAGCTGGATTATTCTCTTATCGCCAAATGCATCTCAAAGGCGATAATAAAGGGAAAGATATCCAAAACGATAGAGATGCCGAAAGGCTTTCCTTTTTCCTTTGCAGGAATCAAGAACATAGGACCGAAGAAGCTCACTCTTTTGACGCTTCCCTCCCCATCGATTGATGCGCTATCAGCACTTCTTCCCATGCTTCGCGATGTGACGGGAATAGAGCTCTCGATATTCAGTGCACCCTATGACGAGGTAATAAAGCATGTGAGGATGCAGTCCCCGCTATTTCATCACGACCTCATCCGTTTTGATATCGCAATGGTGGACGAGATGAAAAGAGAGCATTTAAGGCCCCTGAACAATCTGGGAATCTCAAAGATCATTTCCTCTGAACTCGTTGAATATGGGCACAGCGACCTCAGTAATTATGCCATTCCCTTTGAGCCATCTTCCCTTATAATGCTCTATCGCACGGACCTTTTCTCTGACACGCTTCTTGGAAGGATGTATTATGAGAAATACCGCAAGAAGCTGGAAGTGCCGAAAACTCTTGAGGATTATGCGCGTGTCTCTGAATTCTTCACGCGTTCAATCAATCCTGAGTCTCCCATGCTCTATGGCACGACAGCAGCATCCGGGCATACAACAACCCTTTCCAATAACTTTCTCGTCTTTGCGCTTTCAAACAATGCAATAGGTGAGGAAAAGGGAAAAATCATCATAGATAAGGAAAGGCTGAGCGAGAGCATAGAGTTCTTCCTCCGCATCGTTAAGTGTTCAAACCCCGTCAGCCCTTCGTGGTGGGAAGCATGCGTTCAGGATTTTGCACTTGGCCAGGCTGCAACTGTGATTACATATTCAAACCATATCAACTATCTGATGAACAGCAAGCATTCAAATGTAGTTGGAAGGGTAGGTGCAACTGTAATACCAGGCGGGGCAACGCTCCTTGGCGGAGGAATGCTTGGAATAAGCAAATACAGCGAATGCATTGATGAGTGCCTGAGATTCATAGAATGGTACTACTCTGATGATATTTCATCTGCAGTTACTATGCTTGGAGGAACATCGCCTTTAAAGGCTGTCTATGATGACCCGAGCAATCAGATGACATTCCCCTGGTTAAATGTTGCAAAGGAAAGCCTGTCTATTGGAGTCAGGGGATTCAAGAGATATGACAAGCTTTCAATAGGGGAGTTTGAGACCATCGTAGGCTCTGCAATCCAGCAGGCAATAATAGGAAGGCTCAGCGCAGAGGAAACAGCCTCTATGATAGAAGAGCAGATTAACTGGATTGAATCCAGGCATGTGTGATTCTTAAAGCTATAACCTAAGGAGAAAGAAGATCCTTCACCATTTCATCAGCATCAGAGTATTTCTTGCCAAAATCCGGATTGGCTTTCATCTTCTTTACTTCATCCAATGCCTCAAGAGTCTCTCTGTTTGGCTTCTCAGCTCCAATCTCAAATGGAATCCTGTATTCTCTGACTACAGTCCTTGCAAATATGTTGAATGCAACTGTCATTGTCATCCCCATATCGGAGCAAAACTTCTCGAACTGGTCTTTTAAATCAGAGTCCATACGTATATTAATGTTTGTATTTGCCATAGGTCGTCTCCTTTCCAACTTCAGCGTAAATAAGGCTATGCACAACGTCAATAAAAATGCATAAATTACTTGCGCCGAATATCTTAAACGCATTTGCCCCAAGAGGTTGTCAAAGATGTAAAAGTACCTAAAATATGAATAGCAATGGCCAGAGGAAGTGAATATGGGTATTAGAGGAAAGAAGGGAAAGCATGATGAGCTTGAATACCTCAGAGCAAAGGCGGCATTTCTTGAAAGCTTGCTTGAAGTACTGGGGCACAAGATTGACGATGAGAAAATGGAAGAGTACAAAGAGATGGTAGAAAAACAGGAAAAGAGACAGAAATAGGCCCGGAAGCAGCTTCTATCTATTTTCTTGACTTGCCATCCAGACATTGCTATAGTTTTTATCAGGCAGCTATGCTCGGAACATAACATGTGATCCATAGAGGTCGGTATATAAATTAGTGAGCGGCTGCCTTTTCTTTTTGTCCTTTGATGATGGAGTTGTCTCTCTAAACAATCTTTACAGATTAGGATATAATCAAAGCATATGACAGCCTGTGAGAAAACCTTCGATATTCCTGTTACAGCAGCGAATAAAGACATATTCAATGCATTGCTATCTGATACTCTTGAAATTCTCCTAAAAGACAGGAGCACACACAGGAATATCATATGGGCAACGGATAACTATATCTCTCATGGGTATGCATACCAAAAAGAGAAAACAATTGAGCTTCCTCTGATAACAGGAGGTAGCAATCAGCTGATTAAGCCGCGTATTATGAAATCCCAGGAAGAGCAGAGTATCCGTACAAGGGAGAGGGCAGAGACTTTCACGCCTTCCTGGCTCTGCAATAAACAAAACAATCTTGTAGATGAGGCGTGGTTTGGAAGAAAGGATGTCTTTAATAGAGAAAACGGAAACAGCTGGATTACAGCTGAAGGGAAAATCTGCTTTCAGAATGTTAAGGGCAAGAGCTGGAAAGATTATGTAACGGCACTGCGAATGGAAATGGCATGCGGGGA
>CAZHQL010000080.1:5360-8444 GCA_964534915.1 uncultured Spirochaetaceae bacterium
TGTGAGCCTTTATGATACTACAACGGGAGAGGAGATTCCCGTTTCTGAGCGTATTGGTCTTCTTGATAGAAAGCTCAGGATTGTTGGTGAGAATACAGAGGGCGAAGAAGAGTGGGTAAAATGGGCTCTTAAGGCATATAAGGCCACATATGGCTATGAGTTCCAGGGAGACAGCCTGCTTCTTGCCAGAGAGAACCTTCTTTACTCATTCCTGGAATACTATCATAAGCGTTTCAGCAAATTCCCTGAAAAGCCGCTTATTGATGAAGTTGCAACAATAATTTCATGGAATATATGGCAGATGGACGGGCTTAAGTTCGTTGTTCCTTATTCCTGTGTAAATGAGGTTAGTGTACAGCTCGATCTTTTTGGCGATGCAGAAGAGACTCTATTTACATGCCCCGGATGCCAGGATGATGATATCAGGAAACATAATGGCATTCATTGTAAAATAAAAGACTGGAGCAAGAACAAAGTGATTGAAGCTGTCATGCTGCTCTGAGGAGTGTTTTATGTCGAAGTTTGAACCTGCATTCTCTCATATCCTGATATATGTTTTCTCTATTGCCGATGATGCTCACAAGGGATGCTTGAAAGTCGGAATGGCTTCAGTAAAGCTGAAGCAGGAAGAGCTTGCAAGTGCTATGAGGCCAAACTCAAACATCCTCAATACTGCCGCGAAGAAAAGGATTGACAGCTATACCAGGACAGCCGGAATAGAGTACAGGCTCGAATATACTGAGATTGCTCTCAGGAATAACGGCAAGGGAGGTTTTGATAACTTCAAGGATAATGATGTTCATGCAGTCCTCTTGAATTCTGGGATCAAAAGGAAAACCTTTGGAAAGAATGGGGGCAGGGAATGGTTTGAGACCAATCTTGAAACAGTTGTTAATGCAATAGAGGCTGTGAAGGAGGGCAGGCTTTCGCTATCCTCTTCAGAGATTGTCTCTTCAGATAAGGCAATAGTATTCCGCCCTGAACAGCTTGAGGCGATAGACAAAACGGTAAAACGGTTCAAAAAAAGCAAGAAGATGCTCTGGAATGCGAAAATGCGTTTTGGAAAGACCCTCAGCGCCCTTGAGGTTGTAAAGAGGCTCAAGTACAGAAAAACAATCGTTATCACGCACAGGCCTGTCGTAAAGGAGGGATGGAGGGAGGATTTCAGGAAGATCTTCAGAGAGGCAGACGGATATTACTTTGCTTCTAAGGAAGCGGGGAGCGGCACATTACTCCTTGATGACTGTCTGAAAAGAGAAGTTCCCTTTGTCTATTTTGCTTCAATTCAGGACCTCAGGGGATCATCAGAAGTCGGTGGCATATTTGACAAGAATGATGCCGTATTCAAAACGGAGTGGGATCTTGTCATAATTGATGAGGCTCATGAAGGAACGCTGACAAGCCTTGGAAGCGAGGTTAAAAAAGCAATCGTCAAGGATGAAACATATAAAAAGACCCGGGTGCTTGAACTTTCTGGAACTCCGTTCAATCTCCTTGATGATTTTAATGAGGATGAGATCTACACATGGGATTATGTCAAAGAGCAGAAGGCCAAGTATGACTGGGATGCAAACAATGCTCTTGACAGCAATCCGTATGAAGTGCTCCCGAAAATGGAGATTTACACTTACAACCTGGGAGATAAGATCAGGGGATTTGTTGAAGAAGAGGATAATGCATTCAACTTCGCAGAGTTTTTCAGGACCTGGACAGGACAAATGAGATATGACCGCAGGCAGATGCCTGAGGGTGGAATAGTCGGGGATTTTGTTCATGAAGGGGAAGTAAGGAGCTTTCTCAATCTTCTTTGCAAGAGCGATGATGATTCAAACTATCCTTTCTCAAGAGAAGAATACCGCGATTATTTCAGGCACACACTCTGGATGCTTCCGGGCGTTAAGGAAGCACGGGCCCTGAGTAAACTCCTGAAAGCGCATCCGGTGTTTGGACAGTTTGAAATAGTGAATGTCGCAGGCGATGGGGATGAAGAGGAGCCCAGCAGTGATGCATTGAAAAAGGTAGAGGCCGCCATTGGTGATAAGCCTGATGAGACATGGACCATTACCCTCTCATGCGGAAGGCTCACAACGGGAGTATCAGTTAGGCCCTGGACAGCTGTAATGATGCTTGCCGGTACATATTCAACATCAGCATCGAGCTATCTTCAGACAATATTCCGCGTGCAGACTCCGGCAAATATCAACGGGCGAATGAAGGACAGGTGCTATGTCTTTGATTTTGCTCCTGACAGAACGCTGAAGATGGTCGCAGAGGCTGGAAAGCTTGGCATCAGGCCTGGCGAGACACAGTCGAGATCTAATATGGGAGCATTCCTGAATTTCTGCCCTGTCATTGCAATAGATGGCTCAGAGATGATTCCATACAATGTCGATAACATGCTCCAGCAGCTGAAACGTGCATATGCGAAGAAGGTTGCTGACTCCGGTTTTGCTGATATCCGTCTTTATAATGATGAACTTTTGAGGCTTGATGATGTTGATATCAGGGAGTTTGAACAGCTGAAGAATATTGTCAGCAGTAATAAAGCCAATGATGTAGATAAGGACATTGTCATAAACAATCAGGGCCTGACTGATGAGGAAAGGGATAAGCTTGATGAGATTAATAAAAAGAAGAAAAAGGAGCTTTCTGACGAGGAAAGGAAACTTCTTGAACAGCTGAATAAAGCAAAAGAAGAGCGGGGTAAGGCTATCAAGATTCTCAGGGCCATCTCGATTCGTATCCCTATGCTGATTTACGGCATGGAAGGTGATTTCGATAAGGATATTACCATCGACAGCTTTGTTAAGAGCGTTGATGATGCCTCCTGGGAAGAATTCATGCCACAAGGTGTTACAAAGGCAGTTTTCAACAAGTTCAAGAAGTATTATGACAGGGACATCTTCATAGCAGCTGGCAAGCGGATCAGGGCTAATGTAAAAGGTGCGGATGCCCTTGAGCCTACAGAAAGAGTGATGAGGATTGGCCAGATATTCTCTACCTTTAAGAATCCTGACAAGGAAACAGTGCTGACTCCTTGGCGTGTTGTGAACATGCATATGGGAGATACGCTTGGGGGATACA
>CAZHQL010000081.1:0-8420 GCA_964534915.1 uncultured Spirochaetaceae bacterium
TCGTGAGAGCTCTTGAAGTGCTGAGAAGGATTGTTCTCTCTCCGCGTGATGTTGAGAATCCTCTTGCACCCAGTCTTTCGGGAACCGTATTCGCATACGGAATCGACAAGCAGACGCCGGCAACGATAAGCATCGATGTGCTCTTAAGAAGGGGAAGCGAAGGCGTGGATGAAGATCCTACATGCATCGGGCGCTACCTTCTTTCAGCAAACCGCGAGATGGTCTTTGAAGAGTCACTTCATTTCATAGTAAACGGCTCGAAGAAGCTCATGTTCGAAAGAAAGAAGAGGGATGACTCAGATGAGTACGACTACCGCTTCGGCAAGCTCTACAGGGGGGAGAAGAAGAGGGCTGCAAAGCACCTTGCTCCAAGCAGGACATTCTTAAGTGAGAGCGCACTCTCCGGCGGTGCTACGAGCAGTGAGATGTACCGCTGGTTTGACAAGACTTTAAACATCCTTCCAATGGGTGTTGGAACCCAGGCTGAGCAGTTTGTTGCAGATGCCCTTAAGAAGCACCCGGGCTGGGGGGATATGCTTGTAAACTACCTCTGGGCTCTTGATATCACGGATATAAGGAGAGTCGGAGTAAGAGAAAAAGAGGATGGCACGAGGAGCGTTGTCTTCACGCACGTGTATGTAAACGACAAGAAGGTAGACGGCTACTCCAACTCCTTCATGATGGAAAGCCTCTCATTAAGAAGGCTTGTAGCAATTGGAATTGCATTCTTCACAAGCTTTGTCAAGTGCCAGGTGCTCCTGATAGATGATTTCGGGCAGCTGTTGCACCCGGATGTGCTCTGTCACCTTGTAGAGATCTTCGAGAGCTGTAATAAGCAGAGCCAGATGCTCGTAGTTGACTGCAACCCGTCGCTTTTAAAGGAAGGACTTTTAAGGAAGGACGCTATCTGGTTTGCTCAGAAGGATAACGAGTCCTCTACAGTCTTTTACAGCCTTTCAGACTTCAAGGGAAGAAGCAGGACGAGCAATTATAACAGGTACTTACAGGGTGCATTCGGATCGCTTCCTGTAACAAGTGACTTCTACTTCGTACATGACGGTACATCAGTTGATGATGATACAGAAGAGGCAGAAGAAAGAAGAGAGAATAGGGAGGAGAACTAGGATGGCAAAGCGCAAGAAGAACATAACGGAAGCCAAAGGCACGATCCTCCTCGTTACGGCAACGAAGGCGGAATCCATCTACTTCAATCAGATGAGAAAGGACTGCAGATACATGAACCTCACAGTCGAGCATGCAGGAAGCGAGAACCTCTCTCTCAAGCAGCTTGTAGATATTGCAGGCAAGAAGAGGCTTGCAGGGCGCTACCAGCATGTATGGGCACTCTTCGGGCTCGATGAAGTAGGAGCAAATCTTGAAGAACTGAAAGATATGAAGGAATATGCTGAGAGGAAGAAAGTCAGGCTCTGCTGGTTCAATCCATGCTTCGAGCTCTGGTTTGCACTGCATCTGGGGCCGCTTAGTGCATACATAACGGATGCTGATGCGCTTAAGGGCCGCGTAAAGAGCGCTATAAAGGGCTTTGAGATGACGAGTGACTACCTGTTAACAGCAGGGCTAAATTTACATCTACAGCTCTTTTCACGCCATGCGCAGGCAGATTTAAATGCCAGGAACTACAACGATGTTGCTAAGATCCAGAGCGGAGCAGAGGCAACTGCGATGCCCTCATTCAATGAGTGCATACAGACTGTCTGCGGCCAGGCAGACATGAGCCACAATCAGAAGGCATTCAAGTAATGCAGGTAATGCAGATTCTGACGCTGATATTCTGTATATTGGCAATTTCAATTTCTTCAATGGACCTTTCGCTTGCTATAATATGGGGGCGAAAGGCTTCTTTCAGATGGTCAAAATTCCTTGTGGTCTTTTCATCAACACTTCTGGGAGTCGTATTCAGCTATGCCATAGTGCAGTTTTCACTTCTTTTTGAGCAGACGCTTGCGCTGAAGGTATTCCGTGTTGTATGGGATGTGCTTTTTCATGTGGATGTTGCGTTTTTAATTGTTTTCATTCCGCTTTTCATTAACTGGACGATTGCGCGGCCTGTGAATGCATCGGAGAAGGTCCTCTTTTCACTTGTGACTGCAGTTTTCTCCCTCAGCTACGCAGCATCCTTAATCAGTGAAAGATACATATACACATTCCTGCAGTTCTTCTCTTTTGCCATTGTCATTATCTATACGATAGTCATAATGGCAAGGGCACTTTCAAATATTGAGAGCAGGGGAGTAAAGAAGGTTGCAGTTACGATAATTGCAGTCTCTGCTGCAGCTCTTGCTGCCTTCATCCTTACTTTCATCTTTCCCTTTATATCCCCTTTGGTCTTTGCACTCGTTTCCCTTCTGTATTTCATCATGCTCCTTGTCTTTTTATTTGTTGCCATAGGACACCAGGAGAGGAGGACGGGAAAGAGAAATGAGGATTTAATCGATGAGAAGAAGCATCTTGCCGAGCTCGTTATTGAGAAGTATCACATAACAGAGAGGGAGGTAGAGATAATCAGGCTTATCAAGAGCGGCCTTACCAATAAGGAGATCGGAGGAGAGCTTAATATAAGCGTCAATACAGTGAATAACCACATTGCAAACATATTTACAAAGACGGGCGTGCGCTGCCGCATAGACCTGTTGAATCTCTTTGAGGAGGCATCCTGGTGATTCAGAGCGTTCCTTCAGCATGGTATTACTCTCTCTATCAGGATAAAACAGAGGCCAGGGAGAGCGCAAAGAGCTTCACGCTCAGCAATGACTTTATGAGAGCATGCCTTCTTGTACACGGCTATGCAGGATACCCGGGCGAGCTTGTCAGCATTGCAAACTACCTTTATACAGCAGGCTTTGACTGCTATGTTCCGCGCCTTCCCGGGATGGGAACAAGCGGAGAGGATTTCTCAAAGAGCGGACTTTCGGACTGGCTTTCACTTGTTGACAATGCAATAACCGATTTATGCCTTAATTACCAGGAAGTATATGCAGTAGGGCACTCAATGGGATGCGCTTTAATCGCTTTAGCAGATGAAGGACGCCTGGAAAGAGCTGTAATGGCAGCGCCTGCGATAAAGATGAAAGCAAGGATTTCAACCAGGGATTTATACAAGCTCAAGAGAGAGAAAAGGATTCTCGATCTTCCATGGAAAAGCGATGCGTCTTACCGCTTGCACTATGAGAATGCACCTGCAGACGATGAGTACTATGGAAAAGAGTACTGGTCGCATCTGTATCCCTCTCAGATGCTCGATCTCTATGACCTCATGGAGAGATCCCGCCCTGCCTTCTCAAGTCCGCGCTACAAGGTCCTCTATGGCTCTAAGGATGAAATTTGTAGCTATACTCCAGCCCTTCTTAAGAGCATGGTAAATCCTGTGAGGATAAAGGACGGGACGCACTACCTTTATTATGACAGGAGTGAGATCTCTGAGATGCAGGCTATACTTGAGACGCGTAATTTCCTTGATGGATTCTCATTTCCTCCATATGCCAATTTCGTGCTCTGATGTTGAGCAAAAAAGAAAAAACACATAGTATAGACACAGCCGCTTTCTTCTGTGGCTTTCACTTATTTTTTGGGAGAATCTTATGAGTGTTCGTCTCCGATATGCCCCGTCTCCAACCGGGCTGCAGCACATCGGCGGAATCCGCACCGCCTTATATAACTATTTCTTCGCACGCTCAAGCGGGGGTAAGTTCATCTTACGAGTCGAGGATACGGACAGGGAGCGCTATAGCGACCAGGCGCTTGAGGACCTGTATTCAACCCTTTCATGGCTTGGCATAAGCTGGGATGAAGGCCCTGTAGTTGGCGGCCCGTATGGCCCTTATATCCAGTCAGAGCGCTTTGAGATCTACAAGGAGTATGCTGAAAAGCTTGTGAAGGAAGGAAAGGCCTATTACTGCTACTGCACGCCAGAGCGCCTTGAAAAATTAAGGGAGCAGCAGGCTGCCTCCAAAAGCGAGTACCAGGGCTATGACAGACACTGTGAGCATTTAACAGAAGAAGAGAGGATGGAAGCAGAGAAAAAGGGCATAAAGCCTGTAATAAGGTTCAAGGTCCCGAGGGAAGGAAAGACTACGCTTCATGACCTTCTTATGGGGGATATCACGAGGAAGAACAAGGACATTTCCCCTGACCCTGTAATCTTGAAAAGCGATGGCTTTCCAACATACCACCTGGCAAACGTAGTTGATGACCACTTAATGGGAATTACTCATATAATGAGGGCACAGGAGTGGATTCCATCAGGGCCTCTTCATGTGCTTTTATACGAGGCTTTCGGATGGGAGACGCCCCAGTACTGCCACCTTCCCATGGTAATGGGAAATGACGGGCAGAAGCTTTCAAAGCGCCATGGATCGACTGCAGTAAGGGAGTTCAGGGAAAAAGGCTATCTTCCTGAGGCACTCATTAACTATGTAACGCTTGTCGGATGGTCCTTAGATGGATCTTCAGAGTTCTTCTCAAAGGAGGCACTTGAGCACTGCTTCAAGCTTGAGAACATCCACAAGAATCCTGCGAAGTTTGACTATAAGAAGCTTGACTGGTTTAACAGCCAGTACATAAGGATGGCTTCTGATGAGAGGCTTGCATCTTTAATAATGCCACACCTGGTATCTGCTGGCTTTATAGGAAGCACTCCAGATGAAGAAGAAAGGGAAAAAGTCAGAAAGCTTGTAAAGCCCGCGAAAGAGAGGATGAAGAGGCTTTCAGACATCGTGGATCTCTCAAGATTCCTCTTTACAGATGAGCCGGTTGAGGATGAGAGCGTTTATATAGCTAAGGGATCTGATTTAGAGAAGACAAAAATGGCACTTGAAAAAGGCGGAGAAATTTTATTCAAGGGCCTTAAAGAGAAAAAAGAAGAGAAAGATATAGAAGAGGAGCTTGTCAAGCTCAGCCAGGAGCTTGGCCTGAAGGTAAACGGGGTATTCCAGCCTATAAGGGTTGCTATTACAAACAGCACTGTATCGCTTCCATTATTTGATTCTATTGCACTGCTTGGGAAAGAAGAAGCCTCAAGGCGGCTTGAAAGAGCCCTGAAGATGATTAAGGAGAAACAAAATGGCAGAAGTAACAATGGATAAGATCATATCGCTATGCAGAAGGCGTGGATTTATTTTCCAGTCAAGCGAGATCTATGGCGGCTTAAATGGCGCTTATGACTACGGTCCAATGGGAGTTGAGCTCAAGAACAATATCCGCGATTTCTGGTGGAAGGAAATGACGCAGATGCATGATAACATCGTGGGACTCGATGCCTCGATTCTAATGCATCCAAGGGTATGGGAAGCATCAGGGCACGTCTCTAATTTCACTGATCCTATGGTTGACTGCAAAATCTGCAAGAGCCGCTTCCGCGCAGACCAGATAGACCTTGCTGCCGCATGCCCTGTCTGTGGCAATAAAGATAGCTTCACAGAGCCAAGGAACTTCAACTTGATGTTTGAAAGCCATATCGGTGCAAACGCAGACAGCGCATCAATAGTGTACCTCAGGCCGGAGACTGCACAGGGAATCTATGTGGACTTCAAGAACGTCCTGCAGTCAAGCCGCGTCAAGATTCCATTCGGAATTGCACAGGTTGGAAAGAGCTTCAGAAACGAGATCACGACCAAGAACTTCATATTCCGCTCCTGTGAGTTTGAACAGATGGAGATGCAGTTCTTCTGCAAGCCTGGAACTGAGGATGAGTTCTTCCCTTACTGGAGAGAAGAGAGGATGAACTTCTATAAGAAGATGGGAATTAATCCGGAGTCTTTAAGGTGGCATCAGCACGGAGCAGATGAACTTGCATTCTATGCAAAGGATGCATATGATATCCAGTTTAATTTCCCGATGGGATGGCAGGAGCTTGAGGGAATACACTCAAGGACCGATTATGACCTCACGCAGCACCAGAAGTTCAGCGGAAAGGATCTAACGTACTTAGACCCTGATACCAATGAAAGATACATTCCATATGTAGTTGAGACATCTGCAGGATTAACTCGCAATGTCCTCATGGCACTAAGTGATGCATATGATGAAGAAGAAACACCAGAGGGAGATGTAAGGACAGTCCTTCATTTCCACCCGTCAATTGCTCCTGTGAAGGCAGCAGTGCTTCCTCTTGTAAAGAAGGACGGGCTTGCTGAGTATGCAAAGAATCTTGAGAAAAGCCTCAGGAGTGACTTCAGGACATTTTATGACCAGAGCGGAGCAGTTGGAAGAAGATACCGCCGCCAGGATGAGATTGGAACGCCATACTGCGTAACAGTAGACTACCAGAGCCTAGAGGACCAGAGCGTGACTGTGCGCATGAGAGACTCAATGGAGCAGGTAAGGATCTCTTCTGATAAGATCTCTTCCTTTATACACGATGCAGACAAGGCTTATCAGAGGTGCGCAAAATGAACAAGGGCTTAAAGGTACTATATGAAAGGGGCTTTGTTAAGGACTGTACAGCGCTTGATCACCTTTCAGAGCTTATGGACAAAGAGAGCGTTACATTCTACTGCGGAGTAGACCCGACAGGAAAAAGCCTCCACATCGGACACATCGTTCCCTTCTTTGCCATGCACCATCTGCAAGAGGCCGGGCACAACCCGATTGCCCTGGTGGGAGGGGGAACTGGATTAATAGGGGACCCCTCTGGCAAGACTGAGATGAGGAAGATCCTCTCAGAAGAAGAAATTGCATCGAATGCAGAGGCTATAAAGAAGCAGCTTCAGAGCGTTGTGGATTTCTCTGAGAATCCTAAGGAGGGCCGCGGCAAGGCCAGGATGATGAATAATGCTGACTGGCTTGTAGGCCTTAATTACATCCAGTTCCTGAGGGACATTGGAAAGTATTTCTCTGTAAACAGGATGCTTACATTCGAAGGAGTAAAGCAGCGCCTCGAGAGAGGGCTTTCATTCATAGAATTTAACTACCAGCTGCTTCAGTCCTACGATTTCTATATGCTCAATAAATTAACAGGGTGCCGCCTTCAGATAGGAGGAGCAGACCAGTGGGGGAATATCGTAGCAGGAATTGATTTAATAGAGCGCACAGGCGGCCCTGAGTGCTTCGGACTCACGTTTAATCTCATAATGAGGGCAGACGGAAAGAAGATGGGAAAGAGCGAGAAGGGAGCAGTGTTCTTAGACCCCGGGCTCTATAGCCCGTATGACTTCTTCCAGTACTGGAGGAACATAGCGGATGCCGATGTAGAAAAGTTCATGAAGATATTTACGTTCATGAGTCTTGATGAGATTGCTGAGTATACAGATGCAAAGAGGAATATAAACGAAGCAAAGGAAAAATTTGCATACGAGGCTACCAAGATAATCCACGGAGAAGAGGAGGCTGAAAAGGCCCTATCGGCTGCCAAGGCACTCTTCTATGGAGGAGGGGATGCTGCAAATGTTCCGGCTGTGGAAGTAAAGAAGTCTGAATGGCCGGATGAGGGCATGGGAGTACTTAATATGTTCACGCTCTCAGGCCTCACTTCTTCAAACGGAGAAGCAAGGCGCATAGTGCAGCAGGGAGGAGCTGAAGTAAACGGCGTTAAGATAACAGACATCAAAACAGCGTTTAAGACAACGGATGCTGACCAGGATTCATTCCTTCTAAAAAGCGGCAAGAAGCGCTATGCAAAGATAGTACTCATAGATGGTTGAAAACCAGGCTCAGATGAACAAGGGAGAAGAAATTGAGAGAGCAGAAGCTGAAAGAGACTTTTCTGCTTTTGTGAGCCTCAGCGAAAAGAAGAAGAACAGAATCATGGCCTTTGCCGATGCAATGGCCTATAGCATTGCTAAGAAGGCCGCCGTTCCCCTTGTTAAGAAGGTAGTTGAGAAGAACCAAGAGAAAATAGTAAGCAAGATTGACAATGTCATCAGCTGGTATGTTGAAGAGAAGCTTGACCTGATCTTTTATAGAAAGCTCTCTTTTTCCCTTTTCAATCTCATTCTCTTTATCTTTGCTCTTCTCTTTTCCATCTTTCCAGTATTTGGCACTCTTTTAAGCAGCATAATTGCCTCAGGCTTTCTTCTTTCTTCGATTGCCCTTGCTCTGATCTCAGGCATCAAGGCAATAAGGAACAGACATACTATTGCCCTTATAAAGACCATATGGGGTCAGAAGAGCATCAAGAAAGGCATCTCTGAGTACATCCGCAATCTGAACAGGAAAATAAGATTCGGAGAGAAATCAATTGATGACTTCTTTTCTCTTCTCGGAGAGCCAGGCAATAAGAGATTTCTTGATCACCTGGTTGATCATTGCTGGCGCCTGGCAGGAAAGAGCGCTGTTTGCTGCTTTCTCATTCTTGCATGCATTGCCTTTTCTCTTTTCATTGTAAGAAAGGTGCTCCTGGATGCATCAGATCTTTCCCTCCTTGAAATTGTTTTTTATCCCGTGCTCCAGTTAGCAAAGCGCTA
>CAZHQL010000082.1:0-4531 GCA_964534915.1 uncultured Spirochaetaceae bacterium
AAGGCGGGGAACGCCTGCCTCGCCCTTTAAGTAGCCGAATGCGTATGCGCCGTCTACCTTGATTGTCACGCTCTTGATGCCCCCCTCGTTTTCCTCCATCTCAAGGATCTCTGTCTTGAAGCCATGGCGCTCAGTCCATCTGAGGTACATCCTCATAAGCATCTGAGCCCAGTCAGATGCCTCAGTGCCTCCTGCTCCTGAGTGGATTGAGAGATAGAGATTGCTCTGGTCAAACTCTCCATCAAGGAGAGTCTTGGTCTTAAGGGGCCTGAACTCGTCTGCTATGTTCCTTATCTGGCCCTCAAGCTCGGCTCTTAAGATTTCATCATCCTCTGCGCTATAGAGCTCGATCAGCTCATCAAGATCCCCTATTGCCTCAATGAGGGCCTTCCACGGAAAGTAGCTCTCCTTAAGTGCATTGAGCCTCTGGTAGGTCTTCTCAGCCTCTTTCGGGTCATTCCAGAAATCAGGAGAGAGGGTTTTTTCCTCTTCGGCCTTTATATCTGAGAGAACGTTACTCTCTTCAAAGACGCCTCCATACTTGGTAGGCTTCTTCCTTTACGCTGTCAAATTCTGCTTTATTCTCCAGAAACATAATATTACTCCTTCACTTTGTTATCTGCGCTTCTGAGTATGAGTTTAAAGGTAAAACTCTCTCCCTTTTTCCCGCTGAAAGGGAAAAAGAAGGTAAACTTGTTATAAAGGTTAAATGTCTCTTTGCCAAGTACTGTGAACTGGCTCTGCGTGCGCACTTGCTGCTTAACAGAAAAAAGCGATGTGCTTGTAAACACTATCTGGACATCGCTTAACTCGCTGTATGAGCGCAGCGTCCTTATGTTTTCCAGTGTCCCCAGGAGCATCGCACGGTTCTGCTCGCTGCTTAAATCAAGCTGATCTGGAAGCATCAGGTAGCAGTTAAGTGCATATGCAGCATTCTCTGCATCTTCGCGGAGCATTAAAGTGCTTTCCACGCTGAACGTCTGGTTTCTCAGCTTGAAGTGCTTCTCGAGCCTGAAGGGAAGATCATTCTCATCGAGCGTAAAGAGATAATCGCTCCTGCTCTTGTTAAGCTCCTTTGCAGAAAACTTGTAATTGACAGTCTCATAGCTAACGCCTCCTATTGAGACTACATCGGAAAACGAATGTTTCATCATCCTGCTATCCTGTGCAATCTCAAAGGAAGACTTGGCATCTATTACGTTTATTAGCTTATCCATTAAGTCAAGCTCCACTACAGAGCCGCCGAAAGCAGAATAGACAACAGTGAAATTCTGGTTGCGCGAAAAATAATTTCCCCCTCCCCTGTCCTCAAGTTCTGCCTCAGATGCAAGGGAAAGCTCATTGGACATGTAAAGAAGCTTCTCAACGTTTAATATTGAGCGCCAGAAGATCTCTCTCTCGCTTGTCCTCAGCGGTCCTGACTGCGAGTCATGGATAAAGAGAGGGCCAGCCCCTGCATTTGCTATATAATCCTCACAGAGCCTCTTTATGAACCTGTCTTTCTTATATGATGAGAGTGCCTCAGAGACATAAAAGAGCCTGTTAAGAAGGTAGCACCTTGTTCCGTCCTTTACAAAGAGCTCGTTAAATGATGAAAGGCCCATTGTCGATGAGTCCCTTCCATACCATCCTGAATCCAGATAGCACGGGCCGCGTGATTCAAGATCCGATACGTTTACAAGCTCTCCGTTTCTGTCCCTGACAAGATTCACGATGTACGGAAAGAGCTGGGATGCATCCTCATCATCTTCCACACGGAGCGCCATGCCCTGCAGAAGCTGATCAAGATTGATGAAGAAGAATACGTCCTCATCCTCATCAAGCAATCCTATTATTCTCTCTACCCCGCTTTTAAGGCTCTTGAAGTCAATCTCGCGCTGAGCGTATTTCGATATCAGGGATGAAAGCGAGTCAGCAATCGGAATTATCCTGATCCTCTTTCCAAGCTCATTCATGGTACTGCATGAGCTGAATGAAGTGCTCCTGCTCGTCGCCTTATAGTTTGAGATAGCTACAGAAGAAAGCGCACAGTTATTCAGCGTTGATATGAACTGAGGAGACCAGATCTGGCCATAGAAGAAGGCAGAGCGTGCCTTCGTGCCATAAGTCTTGCGTATGAACGTCGTCATCTTCTCTATCTGCACTCCCCTGTCCTTTGGCATGCTCAGGCTTATTATGGCCTGGCTGTAGCTGCCGCTGAGAATCTCCATGTCCCCTCTCTTGCAGAGCGCGGATATAAGCATGTTTATCTCGGGATTATTGTTCTCGAAATACTTCATCACTCCGCTTGACTGATAGAGATTGAACTTTATTCCCTCGCTGTTATAGAGGTAGCGCAGCACTGGCTGGTATACGAGTGAAAGCGCCCGTTTGAACGCGGGCGCCGGTGTGGAAATACTAAGCGTTGTATACATGCCTAGTGCGACTTTCACTTCCTACCTCTCGACTATGCACTTGCGCGGGCAGATCTCAGCTGCCTTTGCTCCTGCACTCTGATCCTCAGCATAAGTATTATATGAAAGAAAATTATCTACCTTGAAGCAGGAATTTTCAACCTTTATCTCACAAAGCTTGCATCCGATGCACCCGACTTGGCAGTATGAGCGCACCTTTGCACCGCTTTCGTGGTTATTGCATGCAACAAGGTGTGATGCATGAAGGGGAACCATCTTTATAACACCGTTTGGACAGATCTTTGTGCATTTCTTGCATCCGATGCACTTTTGCTTATCCACTGCGATGTTTCCATCCCCTGCTCTGAAGATTGCACCAGCGGGGCATACTGCCATGCATGATCCAAAGTGAAGGCATCCTGCCTTACAGCTTGACGGGCCCCCTTGAGCAAGGGATGCGGCATTACAGTCAGAAATGCCACTGTACTCAAATTCAGAGCTCGTAAGCTCTTTTGAGCCCCTGCAGAAGATGAATGCAACTTCCTGCTCCTTAGCAGAGACCTCAATTCCAAGAATCTCTCCGATCCTTGCAGCAAGGGCAGGGCCCCCGGGACTGCAGAGCCCTGCTTCAGCTTCCCCTTTATATATTGCTTCAGCATACGCTGAGCATCCTGCGAAGCCACATCCGCCGCAGTTTGCACCCGGCATGGCCTCCTCAAGCTCCATGAGCTTCTCATCTTTGTCAACACGGAGCTTGCCATCTGCGAACTGCAGTCCGATTCCAAGCACAAGGCCGAGAACTGCAATTACTATGAATGCCAGAAATATAGCCATCTTTTCTCCCCCTTATGCCAGATGCAGATTGGTGATCAAGCTGCTGTCAAAGCCCATGAATGCAAGCGCCATCAAGCTTGCAGATATGAATGCGATAGGAACTCCCTGGAATACCTTCCTTACAGGCGTAATCTCAAGGCGCTCCCTGATGTTGCTCATCAGGATGATTGCAAGAGTAAAGCCAAGGCCGGCAGCAACTCCTGCTGTAAAGGACTCAAGAAGATTATAGCCCTCATCGATATTGATGATTGCAATACCGAGAACCGCACAGTTGGTTGTAATGAGCGGAAGATAGATTCCAAGTGCCTTATATAAGGCCGGGCTCATCTTCTTTATTACCATCTCAACGAACTGCACAAGTGCCGCAATAACAAGGATGAAGGCAATCGTATTGAGGTACTCAAGGCCGAAGGGAACGAGCAGGAACTGGTAAACGGCATAACATGCAACTGATGCAATGCCGGTTACGAATGTTACTGCAATTCCCATTCCGATTGCGCTCTCGCTGTTTTTGCTGACTCCGATGAAAGGACAGAGTCCCAAAAACTGCACCAGTATGAAGTTCTGGATGAATATGTATGTTAATAAGATTCCGATATAGCTCATTCTTCTCTCCCCCTCGAAGTCTTCCACTGGAAGAATGCTTTCAGATAGCCCATTACAAGCAGTGCTCCGCTTGCAAGCGTCATTACCGCAATCGGGGAGTCATTTAAGAGAGGAATCCTGATCACGCCATCAAAGGATCCCACAGCAAAGAGCGTGATCGTCCCGCTTCCAAGGACCTCCCTGATAAGAGAAATGAGTGTCAGCGAGAGCGTGAACCCTATTCCCATGCCGATTCCGTCCAGTGCGCTGTCCAGCACTGTGTTCTTGCCGGCAAATGCCTCAGCACGCCCTAATATAATGCAGTTTACAACAATCAGTGGAAGATACACGCCGAGAGCTGAGTAAATGCTCGGAACATAGGCGTGCAGTATCATCTCAACGATTGTAACGAATGAGGCAATGATTACGATATATGACGGGATCCTGACTGTATCCGGGATAATCTTTCTCAAGGCTGCAATAGCCATATTGGAGCATGTGAGTACGAAGATTACGCTTACTCCCATCCCAAGAGCATTGGAAACCTGTGTCGAAACACCGAGTGTCGGACACATTCCAAGCATGATTATAAATACAGGGTTTTCCTTGAAGATACCCTTTGTGAGTTCTTTAATGTGTCCGCTCATACACTACCTCCTAATGCCCTGGCAAGCTCACTGCCGTTTCTAAGAGCAGCTGTAATGCCATCAAATGTTACT
>CAZHQL010000082.1:4631-8225 GCA_964534915.1 uncultured Spirochaetaceae bacterium
AACTTGCACTCGATGCTGAGCTCGTTGTGGATGCGGAGCTTGTAGCAGATGCTGAACTGGTTGTAGATGCTGAGCTCGTTGTGGATGCTGAACTTACTACGACAACTGGTTCAACCTCTTCTCCTGTTTCAAGGCTGCGCACAAGTGCACTTCCGTTTCTAAGCGCTGCTGAGATGCCATCAAATGTGACTGTTGCTCCGCTTACTACGGCAACTTCATCACTTGAGAGATCAGAGAGAGAAGCTGGAATTGATTCTCTTCCTGTGAAGATGTTCATGTAGGAAGGATCTTCAGCCTTCCTGCCAAATCCCGGTGTTTCATTGTTGGCTGTGAGCCTTGCTGCAATGAGAGTGCCGTCCGAAAGGTATGATGCAACGACTCTCATCGCACCGCCAAATCCTGTTGCATTGAGTTCAAAGGCATAGCCAGCAGGTGTATTATCCTCCGAGATGACATAGGCTATGTTGGCAATCGGTGTGTCAATTGCAACTTCCCTTCCCAGCGTATAGCCTTCTGTTACCTCTCTGAGAGCAGTGCTGAGCTCTTCAGGATTTTCCACGAGCACTGGCTCAGGAATCTCAGCTACTACAGGCTCTGCAATCGGGCCTCCTTCTGCAAGGCTCTTAGCAAGATTGCTTCCGCTTCTGAGCGCGGCAGAGACGCCGGAGAATGTGATGGTTGCGCCGCTGACTGTTGATGCCTCATCCCTTGTAAGGTCTGCAGTCGATGCAGGAAGCGGATTACGTCCTACGAACATATCCATATACCATGAGTTCTCCGCGTTCTTTCCAAGTCCCGGAGTCTCGCTGTTGGTTGTAAGCTTTGCGCTTATGAGCTCGCCATCGAACTTGTATGCTGCAATTATTGTCATTGCACCGCCATAGCCTGATGCATTGAGCTCAAATACATAGCCAATCGGAGTATTATCCTCCGAGATGACATAGGCTATGTTGGCAATCGGTGTGTCGATATCGATTTCCTCTTTTATATCGTAGTTTCCCGTGACTACCGAAAGTGCCAGGGCACGCTCAGCAAGGGTATTTGCTTCAATCACAGGCGCTGTGATGCTGTTTACGATGCCGCATAGTCCTGCGCTGAATGCACAGATAAAGAAGAGGATTATTCCAGTCTTGAAGATTGATTTCATTTTGCATCCCCCTCTTTCTCTTTCTTCTCAGGCTTCGTATAGCCGAATTTTTTAGGCCTGATGTACCTGTCGATCGTAGGAGTTGCGATATTCATCAGGATTATTGCAAGCGAAACACCTTCTGCAAGGGACGCAAAGTATCTGATGATGAACGTGAATAAGCCGCATCCTGCAGCATAGACTACCTGCCCTTTTATAGTTGTCGGGCTCGTTACCCAGTCCGTTGCCATGAAGAATGCACCGAGCATCAGGCCGCCAGTAAGAAGCGGAAGGATTACTTCTCCTTTAAAGAGTCCGCAGCCGCGCGGGATGCCGCCAAAGATCCAGCTCAGAAGGGCAAAGGATGTGATATAGACAACAGGAATATGCCATGTGATGATGCCCTTGGCAATGAGGAATATGCCGCCAGCAAGGAGAAGAAGCGCACTTACTTCTCCGATACATCCTGCTGCGTTTCCAAAAAACGCATCCACGATATAGCCGCTTATTCCAGTTGAGCTCTGGATGCTGCTTGCAAACTCTGTCATCCCGATAGCAGATGATGAGAGCAGCTCTGCATTGCTTGCAGATGCTCCTGTTGATACCATCGTCTTTATAGTTGAGAGCATTGTAGCACTCGATGTAGCATCAACTGCCATGTAGCGCGGGGCAACGAATGCACTCATCTTGCTTGAGAAGCTGAAGAATACGAATACTCTTCCAGCCAGGGCCGGGTTCATCCAGTTGTTGCCCGTTCCTCCGAATGTCCATTTAACGACTACTATAGCAAAAAGCGATGCGATGACGATTATATACAGGGGAACTATGGGGCTCATGTTCATCCCGATAAGAAGCCCTGTAACCAGCGCGGTATAATCGTTTAATGTGCTTTCCTTGCTTATCCTGTTGAATACATATTCAATGAGAGTGCATGATGCGACAGAGACAAGAAGGACGATAAGTGCGCGCACTCCGAATGCCCATACTCCCCATGCAGCAGAGGGAAGCAGGGCGATGAGTACATAGAGCATCGCTTTATCAGTAGATAAGGACGAATGTATGTGCGGGCTTACTGATACTCTTCTCATTTTGCCTTCCTCCCCAGTTTCTTACCCAGCTTGAAGCCCTGGACAAGCGGGATATGCGAAGGACATACGTATGCGCAGCTTCCACACTCCTTACAGTCCAGGAGGCCATAGTCATTGGCTGTATCGTAATTGCCGTAAATGATGTTGCGGTACATCTTATTGGGCATCAGACGCATCGGGCACGCATTAACGCACCTGCCGCAGGAGACGCAGGGCATTGTATCCTTAGCAGTCGTAACAGGAATTGCAAGAAGTCCATTACTTCCCTTCGTTATCGGGGTCTCTTCCAGGGCAAATGATGAGCCCATCATGGGGCCGCCTGAAATGAGCTTATTCGCATCATCCTTCAGGCCTCCTGCAAATGCATAGAGGTCTGCTGCCTTTGTTCCAATCGGGGCAAGGACGTTCTTCGCGCTTATCACGCTCTCGCCTGAGATTGTCACTACTCTTTCAATCAGGGGCTTATGATGCACAACTGCATCATAGATTGCACGGCATGTGCTTACATTCAGCACAACAGCGCCGATGTCTATCGGGAGCTTTCCGCTCGGAACTTCCCTCTTTATAGTGGCCTTGAGAAGCTGCTTCTCGTCTCCTTGAGGATATTTGACTTTAAGAGCCATGACCTCAATTGGATAATCAAGGGCTCTGATCTTTTCCTCAAGGACCAGCATAGCATCCCTCTTGTTATTCTCAACGCCGATTATGATTCTCTCCGGACTGACTATCCTGGATGCAATCATGATGCCTTCGAGCACCTCCTCTGCTCTCTCAATGAGGAGCCGGTAGTCAGCTGTGATATACGGCTCACACTCAGCTGCATTGATAACAAGAGCCTCTGCTTTCTTTCCTTTTGGAAGTGTGAACTTGACGTGGGTCGGGAATGCTGCGCCTCCCATGCCTACAACACCCATATCCTTTATGATTTCCAATAGCTCCTCAGGCTTTAGAGAGCTATAATCATAGACGGCATCGAACATGCCCTCATCCTGCTTTTCATCCACCTTAATTACAAGCGCCTCAGCAACAGCCCCGCTTGCAAGCCTTACGCTTCTGACATCTGTGACGACGCCGGAGAGAGGAGAATGGACATTTGCTGATATATAGGAGGATGCCGATCCGACCAGCTCTCCCCTTTTTACGCTCTCTCCCTTCTTTTTCAGGCAAGTCGCTGGCTGTCCTACATGCTGCGACATGGATAAAAGCAACTCTCCTGGAAGGGCTATCTTCTCGATTTCTGAATCCCTGGAAAGCTCCTTCCTGTCAAGAGGATGCACACCACCTCTCTTGAACGTGGAAATTCTGCTCATCATTTACTCCTTTGCTTTGCTTGATGCCTTATTTTATGACAATCTCTATTCTTATGCAAATTCAAATTAT
>CAZHQL010000083.1:0-8133 GCA_964534915.1 uncultured Spirochaetaceae bacterium
TTTTAAAAGGTATTTACTTAATTAATCGGGCAAGTTGAAATTGTGTTCACAAAAAATTTTCTTCTTTTTTTAATCGCACTCTGATGCAACCTTGCTAATGAAGGCCTGTGGGTATGATTATTTGTTAATCTATTGCTGATATAAAGCGGTTTAAGACATCAAAATGGTGTGTGAAAAATTATTAATATTTTTCCTTAGGATCTTCGGAAATACTTTAATTAGCATTCCTGACTAAATCGAATCTGAATCATCTCATGTGATTTTCCTGCACTGTCATGGTTTTTCTGCTAAACTCAGAAAAAGATATAAGGAGGTTCATATGGATGCTTATTCAGCTGTAATAGGGCGCAGGTCCATCAGGAAGTACAGGAAGGAAGTCCCCTCAAGGGATCTCATTGAGAAAGTAGTCTTTGCAGGGCGTAGCGCAGCAAGCGGAATGAATACTCAGGCGTGGCATTTTACGGTTATAACAGATCCAGGTGTAATGAAGGAAGTCAACGAATACATTACAGGAAGCGATAATTCCATATGTTATGGCGCTCCTGTATTCATAATGGTCAGCTATGATAAATCCT
The DNA here is from genome assembly GCA_964534915.1 of uncultured Spirochaetaceae bacterium. Lineage (GTDB taxonomy): Bacteria > Spirochaetota > Spirochaetia > Sphaerochaetales > Sphaerochaetaceae > Ornithospirochaeta. Next base: position 576 of record CAZHQL010000083.1, read on the forward strand.
CGCGCTTTGCAATAGAGGATACATCCAGTGCCCTGACTAATATGATGATTGCTGCATACTCTCTCGGACTTGGCTCTGTATGGATCAACATCATAAACAGGAATGAAGAGAAGGCATCCAATATGACCAGGTTCTCCGTTCCCGAGGGCTACAGGGTATATGGGTGCCTGGCTCTGGGCTATCCTGAGGATATTCCTCTTGAGAAAAGAGCTCTTAAGAGTGAGGCTGAGACTGTTACATATCTTTAGCTGCTCCCAGGCGGAATCGAACCGCCATCCCATCTTCCGGAGAGATGTGCACTATCCATTATGCTATGGGAGCCCGCCCTTTATGATAGTCTATTAGCTTACTTGAGAAAATAGGGCTAAGATTCTAATATGAGGGCTATGGAAAAAAGCCTGCCCTCATATATGAAGCCATACTGGAAAAGCTGTACCCTCGCGCCTCTCTTCAAGCTTTTAGAGGCACTGCTTGAACTCTTCGTTCCTTTGGTTGTTGCTTCAATAATCGACTATGGTATTTACAATAATGATATTCCGTACATCGCAAGGATGTGCTCTCTGCTTGTGCTCCTTGCCCTCCTGGGCCTTGCAGTATCAGTTACTGCACAGTATTTCTCGGCAAAGGTAGCATCTCTTTATTCACGTGATGTGAAAAAATCTCTCTTTAAAAAGATAGAAAGCCTCAGCAAGGCAGATTTAGATAAGGTAGGGCAGGCAACGCTCATTACGCGCATGACAAGCGATATGAATCTGCTTCAGAGTGGAGTGAATATGACGCTCCGCTTAGCCCTGAGAAGCCCGTTTGTAGTATTTGGCGCAGCTATTATGGCATTTACGGTAAATGCCCGGGCTTCTGTTATATTTGCAATTGCAATTCCAATCCTTTCTCTCATTGTCACTATCCTGATGGCAATCTCTCTTCCGCGCTTTAAAAGGGTGCAGGGCATGCTGGATGGAGTGCTGTCACGGACAAGGGAGAATTTAGTCGGAGTCAGGGTAATAAGGGCGTTCACGCTTGATAAGAGGGAGAAAGAGGAGTTCAGGAAGGAAAATGAGAGCCTCTACCTGATGCAGATTGCAGCATCGAAGATCTCAGTTCTTACTAATCCCCTGACAAGCGCAGTAATCAACCTTTCGATAATAGCACTTCTCTATTACGGTGCTGTAAATGTAAACATTGGTTCCCTTACACAAGGTGAGCTGGTTGCTCTTATCAACTATATGAACCAGATCCTTGTTGAGCTTATCAAGCTTGCAAACCTGATCATAACCATCACGAAGGCCATTAATTCAGGCTATAGGATAAGCGATGTATTCAAGCTCAAGAGCTCCATTGAATATGGTGCACTGGATGATAGCGATAGCGACGATGCAATAGTATTTGACCACGTCTCATTTGCATATTCAGAAAACGCTAAGCCTGCCCTCAGTGATATCTCATTCACCGTTAAAAAAGGAGAGACAGTCGGCATAATAGGGGGAACTGGAAGCGGAAAGAGCACTCTTGCTTCCTTAATTGCAAGGCTATATGAGGCAAAGAGCGGGAGCGTGATGCTCTTTGGCGCCCCCGTAAAGGACTATAGTGAGAAAGGCCTTTCTGATGCAGTATGCGTAGTAAGCCAGACATCGCGTCTTTTTAAAGGGACGATAAGAAGCAATATGAACTTTATCAAGGATGATGCAGGAGAGCAGGATATTGAAAGGGCCCTGGAGACAGCGCGCGCAAAGGATTTTGTCTCATCCAAAGGACTTGATTCAAATGTAGAATCCCTTGGAAAGAATTTCTCAGGCGGGCAGCGCCAGAGGCTTTCCATTGCACGCGGTATCCTGAAGGGTTCCAAGATACTCATCCTTGATGACTCATCGAGTGCGCTGGACTATAAGACGGAAAAGGAGCTCAGAGCGGAGATGGGAAAAATCGAGTCTACTCTTATAATAATCTCGCAGAGGGCATCCTCGATGCTCAATGCAGATAAGATCATAGTCCTTGAAGGCGGCAGGATTGCAGCAATGGGAAGGCATGATGAGATCATGCAAACATCAGAAATCTACCGCGATATCTACTACACGCAGTTTGAGAAGGAGAGCAAAAGTGTATAAAGGAACGCTGAAGCGCATCATCACTTTAGTATTTGAGCATAAGGCATCGTTCTTCTTGAGCATTCTGATGGCCCTTTTCTATACTGCATCAAGCCTTGTAATCCCTCTCTTGAGCGGAAGCGCAATAGACTATGTTATAGCGAAGGGAGATGTGGATTTTCCATCCCTTATAGAAAAGATAATTCAGATCGCACTCTTTGCATTGCTCTCTTTCTTATCATCCTATCTTATGGCGCGGCTTAACAACAGGATCTCATACAGCGTGAGCCGGAAGATGAGGGACATGTCTTTCTCCAAGATATCACGTCTTCCTGTTTCCTATCTGGACAGCCATCAGAGCGGGAGCACGCTCTCGCGAGTTGTTAGCGACATAGACACTCTCTCTGATGGCCTTATATTAGGCTTTTCCCAGATATTCACAGGAATAATGACGATTCTTGGAACCCTTATACTGCTGTTTCGCCTTAATTACATCCTTGCCCTCCTTGTCTTGTTTGTAACTCCCTTAAGCCTCTTTGCCGCATCCTTGATATCCAGCAGGACCAACAGGATGTACCGCGTGATGGCAGAGGACAGAAGCCACCTGACAGAGTGCATAGATGAGATGGTCAGAATGGATGATGAGATCAAGATCTATAATGCTAAGGAAAAGGCAGGGAAAGTCTTTGAGAGGATAAATGATGAATATACAGCATCATCATTCAAGGCAACTTTCTACTCATCCATTACAAATCCCATGACGCGCTTTGTTAACTCAATTGTCTATGCACTTACTACCCTTGCTGCCGCTGCTCTGGTAATAAACGGAAGGCTGAGTGTCGGCCTGATGACATCTGCATTAAGCTATGCAAATCAGTACACAAAGCCCTTTAATGAGATATCAGGTGTAATTGCAGAGTTCCAGAATGCAATAGCATCATCAGCACGCGTCTTTGCCTTCCTTGATGAGAAGGAGGAAGAGAAATCCCTGGAGACTGATGTTATCTCATCTGACGGGAATGTTGAATTCAAGAATGTCTCTTTCTCATACGATAAGGAAAAAGCGTTAATTGAGAACTTCTCATTCAGAGCTGATAAAGGCACTCATGTTGCCATCGTAGGGCCAACCGGGGCAGGAAAGACCACGCTTATCAATCTTTTAATGCGCTTTTATGATGCAGATGAGGGTGTGATCTCACTCGATGGAAAGGATATAAAGAATGTAAGCAGAGAAAGCCTCAGGAGGCTATTTGGCATGGTGCTTCAGGATACGTACATAATGCATGGCACAGTAAAGGATAATATCCTGATGGGAAGGAATAAAAGCCTTGAGGATGTCAAGCGTGCTGCTGCGCTCAGCTACGCAAGCGATTTCATTGAGCGCCTTCCAGAGGGCTATGAGACTGTGCTTTCAGATGAGGCAGGAGAGCTTAGCCAGGGAGAGCGCCAGCTTCTGTCAATCAGCAGGATAATGCTCTCACTTCCTCCTCTCTTGATCCTTGATGAGGCGACAAGCAATATAGATACAAGGACAGAGAGGCTCATTCAGAGCTCCTTTTCACGCCTCATGGAAGGCCGCACGGCATTTACGGTTGCACACAGGCTCTCAACTGTTGAGAATGCAGATGTAATCCTTGTCCTGAAGGATGGCTCTGTTGTGGAAATCGGGTCTCATCAGGAGCTTTTAGAGAAGAAAGGCTTTTACTATGAGCTCTACAGAAGCCAGTTTGCATGATCTCAGCTTCTGTCGAGGCATTTATAAGTGAGGACCGAAGATCCTTTTCCTTCCTTCTTGACTTCGTATTTATCAGGATAGTCCTTCAGTATATCTGAGAGCTTTGAGTATCCATACTGGTAGGGGTTGAACTCAGGGCGCACCCTCTTGATGTAGTTTCCTGCGCTCGAGACGTTTACAAAACCGTCATCGTCCTGGTACTTTTCGTATGCTATATGAATAAGGCTGTGAAGCTCCTCAATCTCCTTCTCATCCTCAGCATCAGGCGAATCACATATATCGGGCTTCACTTCCTTTTCCTTTTTTACCTTGTTCTTCTTCATCGTCTTTTCAACCTTCTTTTCCTTGCCGATGTACTCAAGGTATACGAACTGGTCACATGCATTGCAGAACGCACCTGGCGTCTTTTTCTCTCCAACGCCGATTACGAACACTCCGGACTCCTTTAAGCGCACAGCCAGGGGAGTGAAGTCGCTGTCAGAGGAGACAAGCACGAACGCATCATAGAGGCCTATGTGCAAAAGGTCCATGGCATCTATTACCATCGCAATATCCGTAGTGTTCTTTCCTGAAACATAGTCAAACTGCTGCTCTGCCTTGATTGCAAGGTCCTTTATGACGCTCTCCCATTTTGCGAGCGCGGGTTTCTTGAAGTTCCCGTACGCTTTCTTGACTGTAATCCTGCCGTATGCAGAGACTTCCGTTAAAATATCATCAAGCTTATTCAGCTGAGTGTTATCAGCATCGATAAGCACTGCCATCTTTTCAAATTCTTTCACGCTTTATTCCTTTTGATAAAATATAACATGTACATAAGAGCTGGAACAGTAGATGTATAATGCACGTTGCTGATATTTCTGGTAGACTTTGAAGCATGGTAAAGAGTAACGAGATAAATTCACTGCTGTTTTCAGAGCTTACTCTCGCACTTGGCTGTACTGAGCCTGCATGCGCGGCACTCATCGGTGCGAAAGTACGCGACCTGTTAGGTTTCATGCCAAAAAGCGCACGCGTATCTGTCTCACGCGATATGATGAAGAACGCTATGGGCGTCTCAATCCCTGGAAGCGAGCTCCAGGGAATAAGCGCAGCTGTTGCCCTCGGACTTGCATCCGGAGAGAGCAATCTGGGCTTGAGCGTGCTTTCAAATCTGGATGATGAGAAAAGAGAGAAGGCAAAGGAAATCAAAATAGATCTTGATCTTGCCTCTGGCGTTCCATCGCTCTTTATCGAAGTAATGGCAGAAGAGGAGGGGCATTCTGCCAGGGTGAGAATTGAGAATGAGCATACCAGGTTTTCCAGGATAATCAAGGACGGCTCTGTCTTGGAGGACAATTCATCGTTTTTCTCTGAATGCGATAAAAGCATCGAGAGTGATGTATTGGATGAGTTAACCCTTAAGGATGTCATTGAGTATGCAGAGAGCCTCTCTGATGATGTAAAGGACCTCTTGAGAAATGCATACAGGACCAATCTTGAAATAAGCTATGCAGGACTGGAGAAGGACTGGGGACTTTCTGTGGGAAGGACGATGTTCTCAAGCGTCAGGAAAATTGAGAGCCTCGATGATGCGATGAGAAAGGCCGCGGCCCTTGCAGCATCCGGAAGCGATGCAAGGATGTCAGGATCAGTGCGTCCTGTGGTAATCAACAGCGGAAGCGGGAACCAGGGAATGACAGTGACAGTTCCTGTTGCTGTGATTGCTGAGTACTTAAAGGCGGGAGAGGAGCGTCTTATCTCTGCTCTTGCCATTAGTGAGCTTGTGGCCCTGATCCTTACAAGCAAGAAGACGCGCCTTTCTGCACTCTGCGGCGCATTCACAGCCGCCATTGGAGTTGCAGTAAGCTGGGTATACCTTATCGGAGGTACGAGCAGGGAAATGGATGCAGCCATAAACAATATGATAGCAAACCTCACAGGGATAATATGCGACGGGGCAAAGCAGACATGCGCTCTCAAGATATACTCATCCCTTATTGCGGCAAGCGTGGCTGTGCACCTGGCAATGCAGGATAAGAGAGCTGCGAATGAGTCCGGCATCGTCGGCTCGGACTGCTTTGAGTCCATCAAGTATCTCTCGCAGATAAGTCATGAGGGAATGGAAGAGACAGACAGGACCATCTTGCGGATTATGATTGAAAAGAGTGCAAAAGAGGCCTGATCTTCATGCAGTACGTTTCCATAGATTTTGAGACAGCGAACACTTTGAGAAGCAGCGCATGTGCGATAGGAATGTGCCTCTTTAATGAGCGCGGTGAGTGCGTTGATGATTACTACAGCCTTATAAGGCCTGAGAGGCCCTATTTTGATCCAAGATGCACAGCAGTGCATAATATAAACCCTTACGAGATCCTTGCAGCACCTCCTCTGGGAAGGCTGTGGAGCGAGATTACTGCATTCATCGGTGACAGGATCTTAGTTGCACATAATGCCCCTTTTGATATGAGCGTGCTCTTTGAGAGCGCATCCTCCTCCGGCCTTGCTGGCCTGGATAACGAATACTACTGCACGCTCTCCCTTTCACGGAGGCTTCTGGATCTTGAGAGCTACAGGCTTTCCAATATCGCGCGCTACTATGGGTGGAACTATCGCTCACACATGGCACTTGATGATGCACTGGTAGCAGGGTATCTCTTCCATAACCTCTGCGGAAGGAATCTTGAAGAAAGGGATGCATTTGACGGGTTTATCAGAAGGCTTTACGGAAGAAGGCAATCCGGCTATCCAAGGCGCATAGTGCTGTCTTAAAGCACGTCGCGGAACATGGAAGTGTAGTACTTCCTTTCTTTTACAAGATTAGCCTTGAGCAAGATCCTTGGCACGAATAATGTGGTGAGAGCTCCAATCATGCCATAGCGCACGAATGCCCAGATGTAATAAATTCCTTCAGGCATGAATGCACTCGTTGCCTGAACGAGAATGACTAATGCAAGGCCAATTGCTAAAGAGAGCGCTTTTTCCCTGTATTTCTTTGCAGGGACAAAATCAGTGCTTGTAAGCTCAATTGAAGCACCGATTGATGCAGCTGCAAAGACAGAGAGCACTTTCATAAGGTCACTGAATGCAGTCTCATCAATAAGGGAGAGCGTTAATAGCACTGCAAGAGATAGAGCAATTGCAAGAAATGCGATGCCAAGCGGGAAATAGATTTTCCTGGCCTTCTTCTTATTATCAAACAAGCGAGAGAAGAAATCAGTTAAGAAGATCGTAATGCCAAGACCGATTATGGTGCCAAAGAGAACATCAACTGGCCAGTGAACGCCAAGGACCAGGCGCGACAGCGGTACTCCGACTATCAGGATCACACATAGAATTCTTAAAGCTGTATTAGTATACAGGGATGCAATGGCGGAATAAAAAGATGATGCTCCTGTGCTATGTCCTGAAGGGAATGAGTACCCTGTGGCGGTATCAACGCGGTTTGCCTTAATCAGCTCTGGATGGACTTCAAAAGGCCTTGGATGCCTGAATATTGCTTTGAGGACCTGCATCGTTAAAAGCGAAAGCAGAAGGGATGAGAATATTGCAAAGCCCTTTTTCTTATCGAAGCACCAATAGATTGTAATCAGGATTAAAATCATGAGATTCTCTTCCCCGAATGCCGAGAAGAGGTTTGCAAGCATGATCAGAACTGGTGAATCAATATTCTGAAAGAACAGTAATATGTCTAACTGCATGGTTAAATCATAGCATGTCATGCATGATGATGAAACACTTTTTGCCATCAGGAGGCAGACAAGAG
>CAZHQL010000084.1:0-8110 GCA_964534915.1 uncultured Spirochaetaceae bacterium
TAATCGGAAGCTGCACTAATGGAAGAATCAGTGACATGAGAGCAGCTGCAGAGATCTTAAGGGGAAGGAAGGTAAATCCAGCAGTCAGGTGCATTATAATCCCTGCAACCCAGAAGATCTGGAAAGAGGCTATGAATGAGGGCCTTTTTGATGTCTTCATCGATGCAGGTGCTGTGGTATCAACACCTACATGCGGCCCCTGCCTTGGCGGCTATATGGGAATTCTTGCAGAAGGCGAGAGGTGCATAAGCACTACAAACAGGAATTTCGTAGGCCGTATGGGGCATCAGAAGAGCGAGGTTTACCTTGCAAGCCCGGCAACAGCTGCTGCAAGTGCAGTTACCGGATACATAACAGATCCAAGTGATCTGGAGGAGGAGTGATAATGAAACTGGAAGGTAAGGTCTTCAGATATGGGGACAATGTAGATACGGATGTCATTATCCCTGCGCGCTATTTGAACACAAATGATGCTTCTGAGCTTGCATCGCACTGCATGGAGGATATCGACAGCGCCTTCATAAAGGAAGTTGAGACTGGGGATATCATCGTGGCAGGAAAGAACTTTGGCTGCGGCTCATCGCGCGAGCATGCGCCCCTTGCAATAAAGACAGCAGGAATAAGCTGTGTAATCGCATCATCCTTTGCGCGCATATTCTTCAGGAATTCAATCAATATCGGGCTTCCGATCCTTGAGTGCGAGGATGCAAGCAGGGAAATCAAGGCAGGCGATAGAGTCACTGTTGATCTGTCAACTGGAAAGATTTCAAATCTTACGAGCAAGAAAGAGTACAAGGCTGAGCCTTTTCCGCCTTTCATGCAGGATCTGATCAATGCAGGCGGTCTTGCTGAGTATATGAGGAAGAATTACTGATATGGAAAAGAACATCGCTGTAATCCCCGGGGATGGGATAGGACCAGATATCATAGCTGAGGCTGTTCTTACTCTCGATAAAGTCGCAGAGAAATACGGGCATAAGTTCAATTATGAATACCTTTTAGCAGGGGGCGCATCAATTGATGCGTACGGAGTTCCACTTCCTGATGAGACCCTTGAAAAAGCAAGAAGCGCAGACAGCGTTCTTCTTGGCGCACTCGGGGGGCCAAAGTGGGATAATCTCTCTTCATCTCTCAGGCCCGAAAAAGGGCTTTTGGCCTTAAGGAGCGGCTTAGGAGTTTTCTGCAATCTCCGCCCTGCTGTAATCTATGAATCACTTTCGGATGCATCCCCTCTTAAGAAGAGCATCCTTGAGGGCGGGCTTGACATCATGATCGTCCGTGAGCTCACGGGAGGAATATACTTTGGAGAGAAAAAGACAGCAGAGGATATGTCCTGGGCATCGGACCTGATGAAATACACAGTTCCTGAGATCGAGAGGATTGCAAGAAAGGCATTTGAGGCAGCAAGGAAGAGAAGAAAGAAAGTAACAAGCGTTGATAAGGCAAATGTCCTTTCAACATCGCGCCTCTGGAGAAAGACAATAACAGAAGTTGCAAAGGACTATCCTGATGTTGAGCTTAATCACCTGTATGTAGACAATGCTGCGATGCAGCTTGTAAAGAACCCCGGCCAGTTTGATGTTATCGTAACGGAGAACATGTTCGGAGACATACTCTCTGATGAGGCAAGCCAGATTACTGGCAGCATAGGAATGCTTGCCTCGGCTTCCCTGGGAGATGGCAAGGCAGGGCTCTATGAGCCGATACATGGCTCTGCGCCGGATATTGCAGGAAAGGATATTGCAAACCCGATTGCCACGATAATGTCAGCAGCCCTTATGCTCCGCTACAGCTTTGACCTTAGTGCGGAGGCTGAAGCGATTGAAAGAGCAGTTGAGAAGACGATCAGCAGCGGCTGGCGCACATTCGATATCGCAGAGAATACAGAAAGATGCGTTGGAACAAAGGAAATGGGAAGACTTATCAGGGAGAATATATGATGAGAAGTGACAGCATGAAAAAAGGGGATGAGAAGGCCCCTCACAGATCACTGATGAAGGCACTTGGATGGACTGACAGGGAGATAGATATGCCGATAGTAGGCATAGTCTCCGGCTTTAATGAAATCATCCCGGGCCATAAGGAACTGAACAGAATCGTAGAGGCTGTGAAAGCAGGCGTCAGGGAAGAGGGAGGAAACCCGGTGTCCTTCCCTGTAATCGGAGTCTGCGATGGCATAGCAATGGGGCATATGGGCATGAAGTACTCACTCTGCTCCCGCGAGCTCGTAAGGGACTCAATAGAGATAATGGCAACAGCACATCCATTTGATGCCCTTGTATTCATCCCGAATTGTGACAAGATAGTTCCTGGCATGCTTATGGCAGCAGGAAGGATGAACCTTCCTTCAATCTTTGTCTCAGGCGGCCCGATGCTCGCAGGGCACGTCAGGGGAGGGGATAAAAGAGGAATGAGCCTTAGCAGCATGTTTGAGGCTGTTGGAAAGAAGAAGGCAGGAGTTATGAGCGATGAGGAGTTCCTCATGTGGGAGAACTCTGCATGCCCCACTTGCGGATCCTGCTCTGGAATGTACACAGCTAACAGCATGAACTGCTTGACTGAGGCAATTGGCATGGCACTTCCCGGAAACGGAACGATTCCTGCAGTCTATGCTGCGCGTGAGCGCCTTGCAAAGGAAGCAGGCTACAAGGTCATGGAGCTTTTAAAGAAGAACATAAGGCCAAGGGATATACTCACTCCGGCGGCATTTGAAAATGCTCTTAAGGTTGACATGGCTCTTGGATGCAGCACTAATACAATGCTTCATATTCCGGCAATTGCACATGAAGTCGGCCTGGATATAAACATATTTGACGCAAACAAGTACAGTGCAAGCGTTCCAAATCTTTGTCACCTGGCACCTGCAGGGCCCCATCACATGGAGGATTTAGAGCTCGCAGGAGGAGTTATGGCTGTAATGCATGAGCTTGATAAGAAAAACCTCCTTCACAGAGACCTGATAACAGTTACAGGAAAAGCTGTTAAGGAAAGCTTCAAGGATGCTAAAAACTATGATGAGGATGTAATAAGGCCAATAGAGAGGCCATACTCGGAAACGGGCGGCCTTGCAGTGCTCTCAGGAAGCCTTGCCCCAAATGGAGCTGTAGTAAAGAGAAGCGCAGTTGCCCCTGAGATGATGAGGCACACAGGACCTGCGCGCGTCTTTAACAGCGAGGAAGAGGCAATTGATGCAATTTACAATGCACGCATCAAGAGCGGGGATGTAGTAATTATCCGCTACGAAGGCCCCAAAGGCGGACCTGGCATGCGCGAGATGCTCTCTCCGACTTCTGCAATCGCAGGAATGGGCCTTGATAAGGAAGTTGCGCTCATTACTGACGGGCGCTTCTCAGGAGCTACAAGGGGCGCATCTATCGGGCACTGCTCGCCAGAGGCTGCAGACGGGGGACCTATTGCACTTGTTGAGGAAGGAGACCTTATTGAAATTGACATCGACAAGCTCTCTCTTAATCTCCTTGTTGATGAGAAGACACTCAATGAGAGAAGAAAGAGCCTTGTAATAAAGCCGTCTCCTGTTACAAGCGGATATCTTTACAGGTACTCCTTACATGTATCCTCAGCAGATAAGGGTGCCATCTTGAGGGAGGAGTAAAATGAAGTTAACTGGAGCAGAAGTCATAATCGAATGTCTCTTGGAAGAGGGTGTTGATACAGTCTTCGGATACCCCGGCGGGCAGGTCATACCGCTTTATGATGCTCTCTATCAGTATAAGGGCAAAATCCGCCATATCCTGACATCTCACGAGCAGGGAGCAAGCCATGCGGCAGACGGATACTCAAGAAGCACGGGAAAAGTCGGTGTCTGCATAGCAACAAGCGGACCTGGTGCTACAAATTTAGTGACAGGACTTGCAACTGCCTATATGGATTCATCTGCCGTTGTTGCGATAACAGGAAACGTTCCGCTGAATCTCCTTGGCAGGGACAGCTTCCAGGAAGTTGACATCTCTGGAATCACGATGCCGATTACGAAGCATAATTACATCGTAAAGGACATCTGTGAGCTTGCAGACACGATAAGGGAAGCATTCCGCATTGCAAAGGAAGGCCGGCCCGGTCCTGTGCTTGTAGATGTTCCAAAGGATCTTCAGGTTGGCACTGTTGAGTACACAAGAAAGCCAAAAGCAGAAATCCTTCCCCGCACTGACCGCTTGAAAGAAAGCGATGTTGATAAGGCTGTCGAGATGCTGAAGGCATCTAAAAAGCCGATGTTCTACTCTGGAGGAGGGGTAATAAGGAGCGATGCATCAGAGCTACTAAACAGGCTTTTAGATAAAATCGATGCGCCATGCTGCACAACTTTAATGGGCCTTGGTGCAATGAGCTCAGATAATCCGCGCAACACGGGCATGGTGGGAATGCACGGCACAAAGCTCAGCAATCTGAGCGTGAATATGTGCGACCTTCTGGTAGTAGTCGGTGCGCGCTTTTCAGACCGCGTAATATCGAAAGGAAGCACATTCGCACGCCAGGCCAGGATCCTGCACCTCGATGTTGACCCTGCTGAGATTGATAAGAACATCTACTCACACCACCATGTGTTAGGGGATGTGAGAGTAATTCTTGAAAAGCTCATTGAGAAAGTCCCTGAGATGAAGCACAGACAGTGGATGGATGAAATTGATGGCTACAGGAGAAGATATCCGACGAGAATCTCAACTGAAAGCAGGCGAAGCAGGGAAATCCTTATGGCACTTGAGGCAGCTCTTCCGGATGATAACATAATAACAACTGAAGTCGGCCAGCATCAGATGTGGGCAAGCCAGTACCTTAAGAGCATCAGGGCAAGAAGGTTCCTGACAAGCGGAGGACTTGGCACGATGGGATTCGGAACGGGAGCCGCAATCGGTGCACAGATTTCACATCCGGGCACGCGTGTTGTGAACATTGCAGGGGACGGCTCATTCAAGATGAATGTCAATGAGCTTGCAACTATTGCACGCTACCGCCTTCCTATAATCATACTCGTGATGAACAACCACTGCCTTGGCATGGTAAGACAGTGGCAGACCCTGTTCTATGACAAGCATTACTCAGAGACGACGCTCGAGACACCGATTGACTGGGTGACGATTGCAAGCGGATATGGAGTAAAGGGCATGAGGCTTAAAGCTGATGATGACCCTGCAGCTGTCTTAAAGGCTGCAGTAGAGCTTAATGAAGCTGTTGTCATTGACTGTGAGATTCCAATTGATGACAAGGTCTTCCCGATGGTTGCGCCGGGGGCATCATTGAATGACATGATGGGCTTTGTAGATACAGAGAGCTGATTTTCATATGGATGCACTGAACCGTATACTAGGGGACGCAGAGAATGTCCTGAAAGGAAAAAAGAGGGTCATTGTCGCAATTGATGGAAAGAGCGGGACTGGCAAGAGCCATTTAGCCCGCTTGATCGGGGCATGCGCGAGAGTAAGCATCATTCATGTTGATGACTTTTTCCTCCCTGAGGAGAAAAGGACAAAAGAGCGCTATGAGACGCCCGGAGGCAATGTTGACTCAGAGCGCTTTATAAGCGATGTGCTTCTCCCCTTAAAAAGCGGCATGCCCTTTTCATACAGGCCGTTTGACTGCGCATCAATGCGCATCAGCGAGCGCATTGTAGAAGTAGACAAGCCCTTTATATTAATCGAGGGCGTATACAGCCTTCATCCAGCATTCAGGGAGAGCTATGACCTGGGCTATGTCCTTGATGCACCATATGATTCACGCCTTGACAGGATAAAGTCCCGGACTTCCGATAAGAAGAAGATAGATGCTTTCACATCCTTCTGGATGCCTCTTGAAGACAAGTACTTCAATTTCTTTGACTTCTCTTCATATCCTCTTATCGATAACAGTCCTGAATAGGAAAAAGAGCAATGGAAAATATCTACAAGATCCAGAATGAAGGAAAGATTGCAACTCCTGCACTGGTGTACTATCTGGATATAATCAGGGAAAACACAAAAGAGGCAATAAGAGCAGCAGGAAGCGCTGAGAGACTCTGGCCACATGTCAAGAGCCATAAATCAGCTGATATGCTTGATCTTCTTATCAGCATGGGAATCCACAGGTTCAAGGCCGCAACGATTGCAGAGTGCGAGATGGCTGCAGAAACTTCAGCTACGGATATCATCCTTGCATATCCCCTTGTAGGTCCTAATGTAAAAAGGTTCCTTGCCCTGGTTAAGAGATATCAGGATAAGAGCTTTTATGCTATCGGGGATGACTATGATGCTGTGAAAGTCCTCTCAGATAGTGCAGCAGAAGAAGGCGTAAAAGTAAAGTTCCTCCTTGATATCAACATGGGGATGAACAGAACCGGAGTGCCTTTTGATAAAGCTGAGAGCCTTGCGCGTAAAATAGCAGCTCTTCCTGCGATCTCCTTTAAAGGCATGCACTGCTATGACGGGCATAACAGCAGCAGCGACTATGAAAAAAGGCTTGAAGAGGCAAGAAAAGCAGACTCAGCAATCGATTCTGTTAAAAAAGGGCTTGAAAGGGCTGGCATAGAGACAAGCATCATGGTAATGGGAGGAACTCCGTCATTTACCTCTCATGCAAGAGTAACGCCTTATTATCTTTCCCCTGGCACATGCTTTATTCATGACGCAGGCTACAAGCGAAATCTTCCCGATCTTCCATTCACGCCGGGCGCAGCCCTGATGACAAGAGTCATAAGCCATCCGGGCCATGGCCTGTTCACACTCGACCTTGGATCCAAGGCCATAGCAACAGATTCTTCGGGGCAAAAAGGATATATTGCCGGCCTTGAGAGTGCAGTGCCTGTTTCACAGAGTGAGGAGCACTGGGTGTTCAGAACATGCGGTGAAGTTCCTGCTATCAGCACAGTGCTGTACGTTATTCCAGCGCATATCTGCCCGACTACTGCACTTTATTCAGATATCCTCATTTCAGAAGATGGGCACGTAACAGATAAGTGGCCGGTAAGTGCCCGTAACAGGATGATTACTCTCTGATTCTCAGTCCTCTTGTTTTTTCATCTGATTGATTGCAAGGCAGGCAAGTCCCAGGCCGAGCATGCTAAAGCCGCTTTTCATATCAAGAGCGGTCGCGGCAGATAGCGCAATGGTTCCTACGCCCATGGCAAGGGATATGCAGCGCATGATTAAAAGAATCAGCTTCTCAGCATCGTCTTTCTTTTTGCTTTGCTGCTGCTTATTGCTCTGCATCAGCTCTTCAAGGCTCACGCCAAGCACCTCTGAAAGGCGGGCAAATGATGAGATGTCCGGGCATGAGAGGTCGCGCTCCCACTTTGAGACTGCTTTGTCAGTCACACCCATCTCATTTGCAAGGTCCTGCTGAGTCATTCCCTTTTCTTTTCTGATTTCTGCAATCATCTGACCAAGTGATTTCTTCATTTTTTACTCCTCATGTTCTTATTTTGTTCTTCCTGAAGAATAGAAAGATGCGCTGAGAAACTCAACCGACAGTCAGTTTACTTTTCTCAACCATCAGTTTATAGCCAGTTTAGTCTCTCAAATTCATCTTCCTGGCAGTAAATTCAGTTGTCCAAATTTTTGGACTAATTTATCCAAAACCTTGCTTCTTTTTTCTTGCCTTACCTTCTCTGCGTGTTAAACTGAAGGAGATGAGAGAAGTCAGGCTCAGGGATATTGCAAGGGAATGCGGACTTTCAATTTCCACTGTTTCCAGAATTCTCAGCGGGGATGAGAGCAGGAAAGTCAGAAGTGAGACGAAGGCTTTGGTCCTTGAAAAAGCTGAGGAGCTTGGATACAGGGGGGAAGTTGCAAAGCGCCTTAATCTTATGCGCACTTCCTTTTCCCTTTATGCGATTTTCATAAGCGAGCATGAGAGCTATCTTTCTCCATTCTTCACTGAGATACTCAGCGAGATTGACAGGGAGATAAAAAGGAAGGAGGAGAATTACAACATCTCATACTCGATTCTCATTGCTGATGAAGAGGATTTCCTTTTCCGCATTGAACATGAGAAGATCGATATGGCAATCGTTCTTGGAAGGGCGAAGAAGGACATAATCGACATGATACGAAAGCATGTAAGCAATGTTATATATGCAGGTCTTAACAGCATCGGGGATATGGATGAAGTGCTCTGCGATGCA
>CAZHQL010000085.1:0-8102 GCA_964534915.1 uncultured Spirochaetaceae bacterium
ATCAGGCTCGGCTTTGACAAGAACCTGACGCCTCATACGCTACGCCACAGCTTTGCAACTCATATGATGGATCATGGTGCTGATATCAGGTTCATACAGCTTTTGCTCGGGCATGAGAGCATATCCACGACGCAGATATATATGCACACATCCTCTGCAAGGCTTAAAAAAGTCTATGATGAGACGCATCCGCATGCGTAAGCATTGCCGAAAGCATGAATTGTGCTTATTTTAAAGAAAGGTTTCAGGAGGCGTTAATGCACGCAACAACGATTATAGCAGTCCGGAAGGATGGCCTTGTTGCCATCGCAGGAGACGGACAGGTTACACAGGGAAATACGGTTGTAAAAGGCAATGCACGGAAAGTCAGAAGACTATATGATGGCAAGGTGATAATAGGCTTTGCAGGAGCAACCGCGGATGCCTTCACTTTATTTGAGCTCTTTGAGGAAAAGCTCAAGCAGTTTAACGGAGATCTTACAAGGAGTGCTGTAGAGCTGGCAAAGCAGTGGAGAATGGACAAGCAGCTGAGGAATCTGGAAGCACTCATGCTTGCAAGTGATGGAAAGCAGATGTTCCTTATAAGCGGCAATGGGGACGTTCTTGAACCAGAGGATGATGCTATTGCAATAGGAAGCGGGGGAAACTATGCATTTGCAGCTGCAATGGCATATCTGGATTGCGGCGTAGAGCTCAGCGCTGAGGAGATTGCAAGAAAGGCACTAAAGATTGCAGGGGATATCTGCATATATACAAACCACAATGTGCTTTGTGAGGTAATTAATGGATAAGAAAAGACTTGATGATATGATGCCTCGTGAGATTGTAGAGGCTCTTGATGAATACATAATCGGACAGGATGATGCGAAGAGGATCATTGCAGTTGCAATAAGAAACAGGGTAAGAAGAAAGAAGCTTTCTGATGTTATGAAGAGTGAAGTCACTCCTAAGAACATCATCATGATAGGGCCTACCGGTGTTGGCAAGACTGAGATTGCAAGAAGGATTGCCCGTCTTGCAAACGCTCCCTTTGTGAAGGTTGAGGCTACCAAGTACACTGAAGTAGGATACGTCGGGCGTGATGTTGAGTCGATGGTAAGGGATTTAATGGCAGCTTCCCTCTCTCTTGTACGCGAGGAGATGCTTAAAAAGAATGAGAGCCTTGTTGAAGAGAAAGTAGAGGAGCGTCTTCTTGATCTTCTCATTCCTGCAATAGATGAGGAGAGAAAGGAAAATGATTTGCAGGTAATAGATGTCAGGAACAGCATGAGGAATCTGCTTCGCTCTGGAGCCCTCGATGATAAGGAAGTTGAGATCGATGTTCCGCAGTCATACCGCGTGAGCGGAGTCGGAGTCTTCGGGGGCCATCCAGAGGGAGGGCTTGAGATTGGAAGCATCTTTGAGGATATCAACAACATGTTCTCATCGAAAAACATGAAGACAAGGTTAGTTACGATAAAGAGAGCAAGGGAGATTATCAGGGAAGAGGAGACCAATAAGCTCGTTGATAATGACAAGCTCATAGATGAAGCGCGCTCGCGCTGTGAGGAGATGGGAATCATATTCATCGACGAGATTGATAAGATTGCAAGCCGTGGAAACACTTCATCAGAAGCTGTCTCCAGGGAGGGTGTGCAGCGCGATATTCTTCCAATTGTTGAAGGCACGAAAGTCTCAACCAGGTGGGGCGTTATAGACACTACGAACATACTCTTTATCGCTGCCGGTGCCTTCAGCATGGCAAAGCCTTCTGACCTGATTCCCGAGCTCCAGGGAAGATTTCCTCTTCGCGTGGAATTAAAGGGCCTCAGCGCTGATGATTTTTACAGGATCCTCACTGAGCCGAATAATGCAATCGTGAAGCAGTATAAGGCCTTGCTCGAAACAGAGGGAGTCGAGCTTGATTTTACAGATGATGCTCTCCATCACATTGCCAACATAGCAGAAAAAGCCAATGCAAGCGCAGACAATATAGGAGCCAGAAGGCTTCATACGGTTATGGAGAAGCTTTTGGAGGACCTTTCGTTCTCTGCTGAGGATAAAAAGGGAGAGCGCGTTGAGATTACTGCAGAGTATGTTGATAAGGAGCTTGGCAATATCGTTGAGAACCAGGACCTTACAAGGTATATACTCTGATTGACTGAGAGGCTTTATGAAGTACGTGACCATAACTGCAAACAGCTATGAGGAAGCTCTTAGGAAGGCTGAGCTTGATTATGGCAATAATATAAGGATCCACTCACGAAGGGATTATCTTACGGGCTCTGGCCTCTTTTTAAAGAAGAAGAGCAGGTGCGACCTTACTATCTACATACCCGAGGCCTGTGAGAAGAAAAAGGCTGGAGATGATGATGCTATCAGGGAATTTGAGAAGGAAGCGCAGACACCTAATCCATCATCGCTTTCTGAGGACGAGAGGCTGGATACTGAAGTCTACAGGGGCTCTCTTGAAAAGCTTGAAAAGGCTGAGAGGATTTTAAGGGATAATGACATCTCAGAGCCCCTCTGGTCCGTTATTTTAAAGGACTTTACATATGAGCAGAAAGTCGAGATGGAAATTGCTGCACGCCTAATCGACAGCATGAGACTTAAAAAGGACATCGATAATAAATACCTTGTTCTGCTCGGGCCAACAGGATCTGGAAAGACCACTACATGCTCAAAGATTGCAATAAACAGCAAGAAGATGGGAAAAAGTGTATTCATAATAAGCATTGACAGCTACAGAGCCGGATCCTTTTACCAGATACAGAAGCTCACCGATGCCCTTTCTATCCCGCTGAGGAGAGTATACGATGAGAAATCCTTCATGGATGCACTCAGGGAAGCATCGGACTCGGATATTGTCCTTATCGATACAATGGGCATGAGCAAGAGCGATGATGAGCTCAGCCTTAAGCTCAAGAGCATGCTCAATAACCTTAACAGGGCAAATTCTGAATTCATATTCGTTGCATCTTCCACGACGAAATCTGAGGACCTTGATGAGCTTTATGCTGTGTATTCTTCCTGTCTCAAGATAGACTCGCTTGTGGCAAGCAAGGCCGATGAGTGCTCAACCCTTGGTACTCTTCTTTCCTTCTCGAGCCGCCATCGCCTTCCTTTTGTATGCATAACGGACGGACAGAGGGTTCCTGAGGATATAAAGGCAGCAGAGAGCATGGAGATTCTAAGATATATCAAAGGCCTTGATCTTGACCTGGAAAGATTTTCGCACCAAACAGAGTCCTGAGTCATGCATGGAAATAAGGCACGTCAAGCCTTTCGGGGAATGCCTCCATTTCGCTTGCCTCTTTCATGGCCTGGCCAGCAGAGCCTGCGCTCTCATAGGTCTGGTAGATATATATCATCCTGAAAATAAGGATGAGAGCTAAAATTAAGAGGACTATGAAAAGTCCTGGCCCTATTGATTTACCCTTTCTCATAATTTCACCAGAGAGATGACCTCTTCAAAATCATAATTATTACTGCTATACTTTAAAAGATTTTTCAAGAGGGCAGAGGCCATGAGACGCAATGATTATGATGAAAGCACTTTCACGCACTCCAGAAATGCAAAAAACCTGAAAAAGGTTTATGCCATCACCTCATCAGCTCTGATCATTCTCATTGCAATTGTATTTCTCGTCATATACAGCTCATCTGAAAGCTCAGGCGACGTACCGGGCTCAGCTGAAGAGACAATAATTGCACTTGCTATCCCGGAAGTCTTGCCCATAGCTGTGGAAAGAAGCGTCATAGCTTCTTCAAAACCTGAAAGGGATGAAAAGGATGAAGAGCCGGAGATCATAATAAAAAGCGCTGAAGATGCCCAGCTTTACTTATTCCCACCCTCTGATGGAGAAATCCTCTTTCTTGATGATGCAGCAATATTTAAAAGCCCCTCAGGAGGCGCTGTTTATGCTGTTGCTGACGGCTTTGTAAGCGATGCAGGGACTGACAGCGAGTTCGGGCGCTTTGTCACTATAATGCATAGCGATGGCTTCAAGAGCAGCTACTACTCTCTTGAGGATGTAAGCGTCAAGATCGGTGAGAGCGTGAAAAAGGGCGAGAAGATAGCAACAGCTGGCTCAGAGAGTTCATATTCTGATGAGCCTATTTTGTACTTCAGGCTCGAGCAGGGCTCAGCATCAGCAGACTTAAGAGAATACTTCTAAGCTAGAATGATCTTCCACAGCAGTTCTTGTACTTCTTTCCGCTATTGCAGGGGCAGGGGTCATTGCGTCCGATTTTTGCACCACTCCTGCGGATCTGCTGGTTATCACTAACGCTACGCGCTGTCATTGCTGTATCCCTTCTGAAATCCTGATGACGTGCGCTCATAAGCCTTTCCTTTCTTTCCCTTTCAGTAAGGATCCTTACAGATACTACAGTCTTGACAACCTGGTCGCTTATTTCGCCTATCATGTCATCAAATGCATCGCTTGCAGTGTTCTTGTATTCAACAAGGGGATTCTTCTGCGCATAGCTCATAAGGCGTGCAGAGTCCTTAAGCTCTTCAAGATGATCAAGGTGGTCTATCCAGCGGCGGTCAATATGCTTGAGGTAAATGTAGCGGATGAACTTATTGAACTCGCTCTTGCTTACTTTTTCTTCCTTTGCCCTGATATTCCTCTCGATATATGAAAAAGCATTCTCATAAGTAAACTCAGGATCCGTTATGTGGAAGAATGCTCTCAGAGATTCTGTCTTCTTCTCATCATCCTTTTCATCACTGTAGTAGGTGATGATGTTCTTTACGTTCTCAAGAATCCGCTCTGAAAGATCATCTGATAAAAGTATCTTATCGCGCTCAGAATAGATGTAGTTTCTCTGCTCATTTAACACATCATCGTAATCCAGCAGGTGCCGTCTAATTTCGAAGTTCCTTGCCTCAACCCTCTCCTGTGCCTTCTCAATGGCATTGTCAAGCATCTTGTGCTCGATTGCCTCTCCATTTTTAAGTCCAAGGCGTCCGATCATCTCCCTGAGGCCTTCGCGGGCAAAGAGGCGCATTAAAGGATCCTCAAGGGAGACATAGAAGCGCGATGTGCCCGGGTCTCCCTGGCGTCCGCTTCTACCCCTGAGCTGATTATCTATTCGCCGTGACTCATGGCGCTCAGATCCGATTATGTATAGCCCCCCGAGTGCCTTTACTTCCTCATAAGACCTTCTATACTCCGGCATGATATCATCAAGGGCCTTCCTGTACTCCTCCAGGGTTGCTTCGGTTGAACACTTTTTCCTTGCAAGGTGCTCAGGAGATCCTCCGAGCTTTATATCAGTTCCACGCCCGGCCATATTGGTTGCAATCGTAACTGCGCCCTTAACTCCTGCTTCTCCTATGATGTAGGCCTCCCTTGCATGGTTCTTGGCATTCAATACCTCATGCTTTATGCCGGCTCTTCTGAGCATTGCAGAAAGCAGCTCGGATTTTTCGATGCTCACAGTACCGATCAGGACTGGCTGTCCTGTCTCATGTATCTTCCTTACATCGTTTACGATTGCATTGAATTTCGATTTCTCATCATAGTATATCTGGTCCTTCAGGTCCTTTCTGATTACCGGGCGGTTTGTCGGAATCACGACGACTTCAAGGCCATAGATTTCCCTGAATTCACCAGCTTCTGTATCTGCAGTTCCCGTCATCCCCGATAGCTTGTCATACATCCTGAAGAAGTTCTGGAACGTTATGGTTGCAAAGGTCTTGCTCTGCGCAAGCACGCGAACATTCTCCTTTGCCTCAATTGCCTGATGAAGGCCATCGGAGTACCTTCTTCCCTGCAATATTCGTCCCGTAAACTCATCTACTATCTGGACCTGTCCATCCTTTACGATGTAATCCACATCTTTTTCAAAGAGGCGGTGAGCCCTCACAGCCTGGGTAACGTAATGTACAAGCTCGAAGTTCTCGCCGTCATAGAGGCTGTATACTGTATTTCCTTCATCATCCTGGCCAGGCAGGAGTGCGCCCTTGCTCCTTAAGAGCTCTTCCATATGAGTCATGCCCTGCTTTGTAAATGTGACTTTCTTTTCCTTCTCATCAATCTTATAGTCACCTTTTTCATCGAAGTTCATGGCGCGTTCCCTATCAAGCTTCTCCATCTCGGTAAGCTCATAATATGTGCCGGTTGCAGGGTCCTTCTCACATTCTTTCATCTGGTGGACGATAGAGGCAGCAGCCTTTACCTTTGGCGTATCATCTTCCCCCTGTCCTGAGATAATAAGGGGAGTTCTTGCCTCATCTATGAGGATGCTGTCAATCTCATCCACAATTGCATAATGATGCTTTGGCTGGATCTTATCAGAAAATGAGAGCTTCATGTTATCCCTGAGGTAATCAAAGCCGAACTCATTATTAGTTCCGTATGTTACGCTTGCAGCATAGTTCTTCTTCTTGGCCTCTGTATCCATATCACTTGTGATGACTCCGACTGTAAGCCCAAGATATTCATAGATTGGAGCCATCCACTCAGCATCCCTCTTTGCCAGGTAGTCGTTTACAGTTACGATATGTACCCCGAGGCCCTCAAGGGAATTTAAGTACGCTGCAGGAACACACGCAAGAGTCTTTCCCTCTCCTGTCTTAAGCTCCATGATTTTTCCTTCATGGAGTGTGACAGCTCCCATGAGCTGCACATCGTAATGCCTCTCTCCGATAGTACGGAAGGCTGCCTCACGGGCAAGCGCATATGCCTTAGGAAGGATCTCATCAAGGCTTTTACCGCCCTTAACTTGATCTCTCCATATTTCTGTCTGCTTTTTGAATTCATCTGCGCTAAGGCTCTTAGCCCAGGATTCCTCATCGTTTATTTTCCTGATTACAGGGATAAGCCTTTTCATGTCCCTTTCATGCTTGGTCCCTCCGAAGAGGGCAGTAAAGAAATTTGCCATGAAGATAATATAACATTTTTTTAGAGCTGAGGGCATAGGGTGATGAGAAGCCATCTCAAAGTGCTTTTCCTCTCTTAATTCATGGCATTTCTGCTTCACTCAATTGAGCATTGACTAATCTTTTACGCATTTATCTAAAAACTGTATGAAGAAAACATCTTTTTGGGTTAATATTGTTGAGAAGGAGGAGAAGATGGTCTTCGATATGTTCAGCGTAATAGATATCGTACTTGGAGTCATATTGCTTGTCTCTCTCATAAGCGGGGGCGCAAGGGGGCTTTTAAAGAGCATCGGATGGCTTCCGGGGCTTGTATTCGGATTTCTGGCAGTCAAGTTCTTCTCCGTATCCCTTGCTGAATTATTGGCTTCCAATACCACGCTCTCTCCTCTCTGGAGCACTTATATAGCTGTAATAGCGCTGATGGGAGGAACCTATCTTGTTATCAGGATTATTGCCCTGATGCTTTCTTCACTTCTTGAGGAGATGGGGCTTGGTGCAATAGATAAGATATTCGGAGCTTTATTTTCCCTCGCTCTTGCTCTTTTGATCCTTGGCCTCATGGTCTCTTTAGTAGACAATGTTGAAAAGCTCTCTCTCATCAGGGACTACATTTCCTCTTCCTGGATAATAGATAACATAATCCGCCCGTTCTTCTCAGGCACAGCCTCTCTATTGAAGGAGGCAATCTGATTGAATCTTTATCCTGAGAGCCTGAAGAGCGAGATTGTAAAAAGCTGCAGGGAAAACACGTTAGCACCTTCAATGCTTTTCTCTGGTCCTGAGCATTCCGGACGTTTAAGCCTTGCACTCGATGTTGCCAAAATTATTGGAGCTGATGATATCATATACTTTCCAACAAGGGATCTATCGCTTGAGATAAAGGCTTCATACAATCTTTTCTCTGAGAAATACTCAGCACGCTTTCTAACTTATTTCATAAGCAGCATAAAGCTTTTACTGATGCAGTACCATCCATCTCTTCAAAAGAGCGGGAATGAGGGCACAAAGGACAAGCTCTTTTACCAGGCTGCAGATATAAACGAGGACCTTCATAGCCTTACAAAGCTTGATGCTGAGGGCGAGCGCGACAAAATTGAAAAGATTGCTGAGAAAATATATAAAGCTGCTCTCAAGAGCGATCTTCTTTACAGGGGAAGGAAGAAGGGAGGACTTGCAGTTGATGAAGTCAGGAGCATCCAGAGCTACTTAAGGGATAAAAGTGCTAAGA
>CAZHQL010000086.1:0-878 GCA_964534915.1 uncultured Spirochaetaceae bacterium
CAAGAGGGCTTATCTCGATAATGCCATCATCTTCCATCTTCTTAATCTGCGAAAGAGGAAGAAAGTACTCCATCGCATCATAGAGCGGCCTCAGGTATGGCGAGAGCTTTGCCATCACATCCCCCGGAAGAAAGCCAAGGGATTCGCCGGCTTCAACTACCGGGCGCGTAAGGACTATCTTCTTCTTTTTTCCGCTATAGATTTCAGAAAGAGCGTATGCAATTGCTATGAATGTCTTTCCCGTTCCCGCAGGGCCGGATGCAAAGATCACATCATTTTCCTTAAGAGAAGTGAAATACTCTCTCTGCTTCCTGCTTTTCGGCCATATGGACCTGTTAAGGACGCTTATGGCCTCAAGGGGTGCATCCGTTTTATCTTTCACATCCTCATATGCCATGAAGATCTCGGCTTCAGTTAAACTTCCTTTAATGGATGCTTCCTCTTCAAGACGCCTCATCAGTGGAAAGAAGATCTCACTTTCCTCTGATGCAGAGACAGTATTGCCCTTAACAGTAAGATCAAGGCTTAAAAGCAGCTCTATGTAGCTTAAATTCCTGTCATTGACACCTAGGACCCTCTCTGCATTCTCCTGGCTTGAAAAAGCATGGGATTCAATCAAGACTAATCACTCCTTATCCATGTAGAACCGCTCATCTCCCAGCTCTGGTCAATGCTTAAGGCAGGGAACGTGCTCCAGCTCAGATAGATACTGAACTCAGGCACAAAGCGATATTCATTGCCAGATAATACAACTGACGTCGCATATTTGCAATGCAGTATCCAGTCCTGCATATAATGCACGAACTCAAGGGAAACTGATGACATGTTGAAATTGGTATTGTATCGGCCATCTCCTATGAAATCGAACGATCTCATAA
>CAZHQL010000086.1:888-8069 GCA_964534915.1 uncultured Spirochaetaceae bacterium
TGATAAGGGTGGGTCACTCAAGTCAAGCTGGGACAGAGCAAAGGAAAGCTGAAGGAATCTCCATCCATATAGGCACCGAAATTATTATTTGAACTTGTGAATGAAAGGCGGAAGTCCATAAACTCTGCAATTGAGAATATGATTGAAGGGGTTATGCTAAAGCTCGATGATGCCATGTTCTGAACATCGAGTGTAAGCGTGCTTGAAAGGCCGAGAGAAAGGTATATCCTGTTGCGCCAGGCGCGAAGCTGTATGTTCTGTGCAGATACGCGCGCATAGAGAGTATCGAGCTCAAGGCTGTCAAATGGCCCGCTGAAATCTATATAGCCTGTAAAATACGGGAGTGTTAAGACAGTCCGGAGCGAGGATACGTAGTTATTCATATTCTCAGATGAGTCATAGCCGCTCCACTCAAGCTGCTCAGCGATGCTGAAGCGCCTGTCAGCACTCCTGAGGGAAATCTGGGAAGAAATTTCCATCGGAACAAAAAAATCAGAGCTAACGTAATCACTGCTCTGGTAAGTAATGGATGAGGATGCAACAAGATATGTGCCGTTATATGCAAGAGAGAGGCTGATCAAGTCAGATGAGAAGTTCACACTTCCCTCTTCCTCATTTAAAAAGCGGTATGAGAATGCTGCTGCAAAATTTCCATAGCGGTAGCTTAAAGCAGGAGTCAGGCTTCCTGTGAGAGGATATAGCGTATAGCTTAAGGATGGCGTAAAGGATCCTGCTGCCGTGTTGATAGTCTTGGAAAGCGAGAGCTCATGCGTGCTTACATGATCTGAGTCAAAGTCCCAGATGCTCTTGTTTTCTGTCAGGGTATCGGATGAGAAAACCCTGTTGTATTCATATGCAGTGTTAGTCAGCCGGTACTTAAGTCCAAGCATCGGGATCTCAGCCTCTATTGTGTTTGTAAGCGAGAACTCATGTTCATATGTAAGTGTATCATCAGATTCATCTTCATCCCTGTCGTATGAATACGAGGGTGTCAGGATGCTCCTGAGGACAAAATAATTCCCAAGATCGAGCTCAGTTGTTATCTTGAGGGATGTAACAGATGAGAATGAGGATGCATCTCTTTCTCCATTGTAGTAGTCTATGTTGTTCTCCAGACGCTCAGTTAACGTATAGCCCATTCCGATTGAATACGAGGATGATGTGTGCCCCTCACTTATAAGGTCTTCATGGAACATATCGTAAAGCAGCGGGTCGCTTAAAAGGAAAAGCTCTGCTGCATCAAGCTCATCAGGCTCAACTCCTGTATCCGTGTATTCGAAGTTGAATATGGAGCCGGAGGCTGTCATCGTAAGCTCAGGAAGATCTATGTAGTTTATCTGGTATTCTCTACTGCTGCTGCTCCATGAGTAGCTGCTCTCAGCACGAAGGCGCGAGATTGAGAAGGAAGAGAGGAAATCTGTTCTAAGTGCTGATGGAAGCGTGTATTTAATCTCAGCATAGCGCGTGAAGGATGTTATTGATGATGAGTACGTGCTTGGAAATGATGGCGAGATGTAGAACAGGGGCTCAATGGAAAAGGATGTAATCCTGTTTCCTAAATCAACAAGGACATTGCTGTCTGAATAAACAGGGTATGAAAGGAATATTGTAAGGCCGCTGTATGTGTAAGAGAGCGATGACTGGCTGTAGTAGCGCAGCGTGCTGCTGTTAAGGCCGGGAACTGTAAGTGCAACTCCAGAGAAAGTATCAAGTGCAAGTGCCTTGTCAAAGAGGTTTATCCTGGAATCAAGGCCAAAGTGAACTCCGAGATCTGAGTATGCATCTGCCATTACAGTCAGATAGCTTGATGAAGATCTGGCCCAGCTCTCAAGTGCTGTAAGCTCACTTGTGCTTGTGTAATATGCACCGCGCGGAACGTCATCCGAGTTTGCATCATTGCTTGCGAATATCGAGAGAAATGAAGATGAGGATGAAGTCTGGTCTATAAGCTCTGAGCGGCCGAAGACCTCAAATGTAGTGTTTAAAAAGGCTCCCTTGCTGGAAGTAAAGCCGAATGCCGGGTTACCGGTAATCTGTGTGCCTGGAAAGAAGAAGAGAGGAAAGTAAAAGAGAGGAACGCGTCCGACCTTCAGTACTGCATTCTCAATGAGCATATCAGAGCCTGGGAGCATGGTAATGCGGCTTGCAGAAATGCTTGAGAGAGGATTCTCATCGCTGCTTGCGATGTAGCCGTCATCATATATTGCGGCCCCGCTCTCAAAATACGTAAGGCGCTCTCCGACTGAATAGACATTTATAGTCTCATCCTCGCTGTTTTTCCTCTCATTCATCGTTGATGCGTTCTCAACTACGATATTCCCCTTCTCCCAGTAGAACGTCACGATATCTGCAAAGATCTCTTCCATCGAGGACTCTCTGTCCGTTCTGAAGCTGACGTTTCCAAGTGCGATAATCAGGGATGCTGATGTATCGATTACAACCTCATCGCAAATAAGCTCCGTACTCTCTCCCCTGTATGTAAAGGAGAGCACGACATTGCCACGGAGCGTTATTAATGAGCCCCTTGTCTCAAGGCTGTCAGCGCTTTTGACTTCAATTGAATATGTGCCTTCTTCCTCTGTCGT
This sequence comes from uncultured Spirochaetaceae bacterium, assembly GCA_964534915.1. GTDB lineage: Bacteria > Spirochaetota > Spirochaetia > Sphaerochaetales > Sphaerochaetaceae > Ornithospirochaeta. Next base: position 3,474 of record CAZHQL010000086.1, read on the forward strand.
GTTTTCTACAACCAAAACTTCCTCAGCATCATGAATCTCGCCGGCGCTTATATCTTCTCTATCAATGCCATGCATCTGATCCATATTCCTGAGACTCTCGCCCTCTTGATAGAAGATATTCTCTGCTATAATATCTTCATCCTCGGCAAGGGCAAAAAGGGATAATGAAAGTATGAGGATGAGAATGGCTGTAAATGCTATCTTCTTCAAATAAGATACCTCTTGAGGAACTTGCCGGTGTAGCTTTTCTCAACGAGCGCTACTTCTTCAGGAGTTCCGGATGCAACAACATTTCCACCCTCATCTCCCCCTTCCGGTCCTAAGTCGATTATATAGTCACATGTCTTGATGACATCAAGATTATGCTCAATCAGAACGATGGTATTACCCTGGTCTACAAGCTTGTTAAGAGTCTCAAGAAGTTTCTTGACATCAGCAAAATGAAGGCCCGTCGTCGGCTCATCAAGGATATAGAGAGTCTTGCCCGTGCTCTTCTTTGAGAGCTCGAGGGCAAGCTTGACGCGCTGGGCCTCTCCGCCTGAGAGTGTGAGTGCGCTCTGTCCGAGCTTTATATAGTCAAGTCCTACATCCATAAGCGTCTCAAGCTTGCGCTTTACAGGAGCAATTGCATCAAAGTGAACAAGAGCTTCCCTGACAGTCATATCAAGCACTTCAGATATGTTCTTCTGCTTATATTCCACCTGCAGCGTCTCTTTATTATATCTCTTTCCACCGCAAACATCACATCTTACATAGACATCAGGAAGAAAATGCATCTCAATCTTGAGCTGTCCGTCACCCTGGCAGTTCTCACAGCGTCCTCCCGGGACATTGAAGGAAAAGCGCGATGGCGTATACCCGCGGGCCTTCGCTTCACTTAAGGATGCATAGAGGTTCCTTATCGGAGTAAAGAGATCGACATATGTCGCAGGATTGCTTCTGGGAGTGCGCCCGATGGGACTCTGGTCGATGTTTATGACTTTATCAATATGCTCAAGCCCTGTAAGGCGCTTATAGCCATCGAACTTCTCACTCCTCTTGTTAAGCTTATCCTGAAGGGCAGGAAGGAGGATCTCATTCAATAGCGTTGATTTCCCGCTTCCTGAGACTCCTGTTATGACACTCATCTTCCCTAGCGGTATGCTCACAGAGATGTCCTTCAGATTATTCTTATTGCACCCTTCAATCTCGATTGAATAGCCATTGCCCTTACGCCTCTTTTCTGGAACCGGGATAGTAAGAGTTCCCCTGAGGTACTCACCGGTAATCGATGCCTGCACCTGAGAGACCTCTTCAGGAGTACCGGCTGCTACCACCTCTCCTCCAAGGCTCCCTGCTCCAGGGCCGATGTCCACAAGGTAGTCTGCTGCTCTGAGCGTATCCTCATCATGCTCAACTACTATGACGGTGTTTCCAAGGTCCCTTAAGTTCTCAAGCGTCTTTATAAGCTTTGCATTATCCCTCTGATGAAGGCCGATTGAAGGCTCATCAAGAACATACATTACTCCAGTGAGTGCACTTCCGATCTGGGTTGCAAGCCTGATGCGCTGTGCTTCCCCTCCAGAGAGCGTTGCAGCTGCCCGGTGGAGCGTTAAATACCCAAGTCCCACATCATATAAGAACTTCAGGCGGTTTCTGATCTCCTTAAGAATCTGGCGTGCAATCTCATTCTCTGTATCCGTAAGCTCAAGGTGAGAGAAAAAATCAAGGCTCTCCTTAACGCTCATCCTGGTAGCATCAATTATGTTTTTCCCGCCCACTGTGATTGAAAGGGCATCCGGGCGAAGGCGGTTTCCATGGCACTTCGAGCACACATTCACACTCTGAAAGCTCTCAAGCCACATTCGTATATTCATCGAGAATGATTCACGCAGCCTGCGCTCAAGGTCGTTTATAACGCCTTTAAACTCATCAGAGTACTCAATGTGCCCGCTTCTGGTTCTGTGCTCAACTTTGTAGCTTATCTTGTCTCTGGTGCCATATAAAAGCTTGTTAAAGACATCATCGCTGAGCTCATTGAAAGGCGTGTCCAGGCTGTAGCCGTAATAAGAGAAGAATGCCTTGTACTTGCTTCTCTCGATTGCTCCGTTTCCGCTGGTTGCAATAGCACCCTGATTATATGATTTGCTCTTATCTGGGATAATCTTTGAGACATCGAATGTCTTGTTAAAGCCAAGGCCGTTACACTCAGTACATGCCCCGAACGGGTTGTTAAATGAGAAGAGGCGCGGCTCAACCTCTGCAATGGTAAGCCCGCAGTCAGGACAGGAGTTCTTCTCACTGTAAATCTCAACCTTGTCATCCTCATCGACATATGTGACTTCAACAAGGCCAGCTGACATCTCGCATGCTTTCTCAATGGCCTCACTAAGGCGCATCCTGTGATCTGTATTATTCCTTATCCTGTCAATCAGGATTGAGATGTTGTGCTTTACGTTCTTATCCAGTTCTGGAATCCCGTCATCAAGATTATATATGTGCCTGTCAATCAATGCACGAGTATAGCCAAGCTTTACAGCATCTTCAATGATTTTCTTGAACTCTCCCTTGCGTCCTCGCGCAACCGGGCTTGAGATCATAAGGCGGCAATCAGGCGTGTGAGAAAATATTATGCCGATTATCTGATCAATTGACATCTCAGAGATCAGCCTTCCGCACTTAGGACAGTGCCGCGCGCCAATGCGTGCCCATAGAAGGCGGTAATAATCATAGACTTCGGTAACTGTACCCACAGTACTTCGCGGGTTTCTGTTAGTGGACTTCTGCTCTATTGCAATGGCAGGAGAAAGACCCTCAATTATATCTACATCGGGCTTCTCCATGCGTCCAAGGAACTGACGCGCATAGCTTGAAAGGCTTTCCATATAGCGCCTCTGGCCTTCTGCAAAGATTGTATCGAATGCCAGACTGCTCTTTCCGGACCCGGAGAGCCCGGAGAGCACTACCAGTGAGTTCTTGGGAAGCGTTAAGGATATGTTCTTCAGATTGTGCTCACGCGCACCCTTTATAACAAGCTTATTGCTATCTGCCATTTTCTATCGCCTCAAAAAGTGCTTCTCCGGCATTATCAAGAGTCACTTCCCTGATAAGCTTTCCCCTTGCATACAAAAATGCCTTTTTGCCTATTCCTGTAAGGGCATAGTCTGCATCCCTGGCCTCCCCCGGCCCATTGACCTGGCATCCCATTATGGCAACTGTGATGTCCTTATCAAGTGCCATGAGGCGGTGCTGTATTTTCTCAAGGACAGCACGGGAATCGAATGTATGACGGCCGCACCTGGGGCAGGATACTACCCTTACTCCGCCCTTTTTCAGGCCGAGTGTTCTGAGGATCTCATTTGCAGATAATACCTCATCCTCGATGTCCCCCGTAATTGATACCCTGATAGTATCGCCTATATGCTCATTAAGAAGGCTTCCAAGTGCCCATGCAGAGCGAACTGATGCTATTATTGCGCTTCCTGCTTCCGTTACCCCGAGATGCACAGGATAGTCAGATAATGCACTGAACTTGCGCGCTGCATCCATAGTGACGCTCACATCGCTTGCCTTAAGGGAGACTATTGTATTTGTAAAGCCCCAGGATTCGAAATCATCAAGATAGCTTAATGCAGTCTCAACCATTAAATCTGCTTTGCTAAGGCCTTTATCATTCTTGGGAAGGGATCCTGAATTGAGGCCAATCCTTATGGCTTTTCCATTAGCCTTGGCAGAGGCAACTACTTCTTTTGTCTTCCACTTTGCCCCGATATTGCCCGGGTTTATCCTGATCTTATCTGCACCATTTTCTATAGCGCTGATTGCAAGACGATAGTCAAAGTGGATATCTGCAACTACAGGAATTACACTGCGCCTGGCTACAAGGGAAAAAGGATGTGCTTCCTCAAAGCCTGAATAGCTGAATCTAATTAAATCGCATCCCATAGAACAAAGCTTTCCAATGCGCTCAAGCAGCTGGTCTGTATCTGTATTCAAAATAGACGAGTCATACATCGTCTGGACCCTGACGGGGTTATCCCCTCCGATCTCAATGTCCCTAACACGGCAGATTCTCTTACTGAACATGATTCTCCAAAACAAACTCGCTTACTTCGCTTTTTTCATCAGCTCTCACAAGATATGGCTCCCCTGGAAGAACCAGGCATGACTCTCCAGCGTTAATGCTTACAATCCCTGTCACTTCAGTGGATGCTGGAAGCTCCCTCCAGGTAGTTGCTACGCGAGCACTCCCTGACAAGACCATGAAAAGATGAGAGAATTTAGAATCCACATTGAATGCATTCATAACATCCACATCACGCCCTTCCATATCTTTAACATACCTCAGATTCTCATCTAAGAACGTATGCTGAATTAAGGATTTGCTCTTATCTTTCACCATGAGTCATATAGTAAATGAAAAGAGAGAAAAGTTGAATAAGGGCATCAGCCTCCTGTACTGCCGTAATCATAAGGCAACCAAAATTCCTCCTTATTTGCTTTAAGCCATTTTTTTTTCATGATTTTTCTGAACACTTCTTAACCTTTCCCTCTTAAAAAATAGGAGGAAATGATAAATGAAAATACTAAGCATTACTCCTCTCATAGCGCAGCGCT
>CAZHQL010000087.1:0-8067 GCA_964534915.1 uncultured Spirochaetaceae bacterium
TATTTGCATCCACGCACTTTTAATACGATTTTGCAAAAATGTTCAAGCTTGCAGCTTCTGGTGGTACCGCATAAGGCTTTTTGCTTCTGCTTGGAGTGGGCAGGGGGCTTTTTACCTGTGGATAAAGTGCAAGATTTTTAAATTTTCATTTTTGTGATTTTGTATAACTCCTTTTGTTGTAATGAGAACTCTTAGCACAATAATGTTAAGTTTACAGAATTGGGAATCCAATTGAGACTTTAATTAAAGAATGTCAAAAAAGGAGGGCTTTATTTATGAAAAAGCTGAGTTTGATGTTTATTGTTTCTCTGTTGGCCTTTTGTGTTCCTCTTTTTGCCAGTGGTAGCAATGAAAGTGCCTCGGATGATGGTGTGACTACGATTACATTTGCCAGCTGGGGTATTGTCGAGGAGGCAACAAAATCCGCGTTTGAAGCAATGATTGCCGATTTTGAAGCCAAGAACCCAGATATAAAGATCGAAAGTATTGGAATTCCTTATAATCAGGTGTTTGATCAGCTTCTGATTCTCAATGCAGGCGGAAATCCCCCTGATGTTGCGCAAGTTCATGCTATATGGGTGAGTGCATTGGCCAAAGCAGGAGCCCTGACAGATCTTTTCCCACTGCTTTCCGAAGAAACACTTAACGACATGTATCCATTCCTTATCGAAAATAATGTTTACGATGGCAAGCTTGTGGCATCCCCATGGTCACCATCACCCACCGTCCTTTATTACAATAAGGTTCTTCTCGAGAAGGCTGGATACACAGAACCGCCTACAACGATGGATGAGCTTTTTGAAATGGCAGAAGCTATTTCTGCACTTGGTTTCGATGAGAATGGCAATAGAATTTATGGACTGGGAGTGCAGAGCAAGAAGCTTGTGAATACAGGTTTCTATTTCCTCCCTTACCTCTGGTACTATGGCGCAGACATCACTGATGATGAGGGCAATTTCATCATGGACAGCCCAGAAACAGTGAAATCATTTGAAGCAATAAAGCCATTGTTTGATAAAGAAATAACGCCAGCCGGACTTGAAATCAAGGATCTGAGAAGTCTCTTTGCAAATGGAAGCCTTGGGTTCCATATCGATGGTGACATGGGCTATGCAACATTCCTTCCTTTGAGTCCTAAGGGAGAGGCATTTGCCGAAGACATTGGCATCGTTGAGATTCCTGGAGACGCAACAGGATTCTTCAATGAACATGTAATCTCGATTTTTGAAAAATCTACAAAGAAGGAAGCTGCTGCGAGGTTTGTTGAATATCTTTCAGGTCCCGAGGCTATGGCCATATACAACGAACATGGTGGAAACAAGACTCCAGGAAGGTATTCTGTAGAAAATCTTGAGTTCTATGCAGCAGAAGAAAATGCTCACATGAGACAGTTTATTGAGATTCTCAAGACCAACAGAGCGCTTCCTTGCAGAAATCCAGGCTTTGTATCAGCAATGGAAGAACTTGCAGAAGGCATCCAGAGAGTTGGAATCAACAGAGAAGATCCTGCAAATGTAGTTCCTGAGGTTGTTGCAAAGATCAGGACGATCTATCAGGAAAACATGTAAAAGTGCATATCCAGGGGGAGTTTCTCCCCCTGTACCTGGAACCTGGAGGTGGAGGGGAAATGAAAATATATAAGGACTTGCCAAGGGAAAAACAGGATAGGATTTTTGCCATTCTCTGCGTTCTTCCTGTAATTGTGGGGCTTTCCTTTGTTGTCTTTGCACCAATAATAAAGGCTTTGTGGATGAGTCTTGTCAATTATTCCCTTATCAGAGTGGAGCCTCACAGATGGAATAATTTAAAAAACTATACAGAGCTTTTCAGCTCCGGAGCGTTTCTTGAGGCCCTGAAAAATACAGTAGTTTTTATTTTGGGTGTTGTTTCAATTCAGCTTGTTCTTGCATTTATAATCGCTTTATTGCTGACAAGCGGCATAAATGGGCAAAAATTCTTCCGTGCCGTTTTTATGATTCCATGGACGATACCTTCTGTTGTTACCGCATTGCTTTGGACCTGGCTTTTTCAGCCGCAATACGGCGTACTCAATTATATTTTCTACCATTTGGGCATTCAGGATAATCTCAACAAGCTATGGGTACAGTCTCCTGATTTGGCGATGTGGACTGTCATCATAGCATCAGTATGGAGACAAACTCCGTATATGATGCTCATGTTGATAGCTGGGCTACAGTCAATCCCAACAGATTTGGTGGAGGCTGCCAAGATTGATGGTGCAAACTGGTTCCAGAGGTTCAAGACAGTCACCCTACCTTCAATTCGACCGGTTCTTGATACATCTGTCGTTGTTGCCGTTATCAATAATTCTCAGATGTACACGATCATATATAACATGACTTCAGGTGGCCCTATGACAAGGACTACTACTATTTCCGTTGCAGCATACAAGGAGGCTTTTTTAAGTTTCAATTTCGGCCGTGGGTCCGCATATGGCATCCTGTGGCTTCTGATTCTCGGTCTTTGTGTCTTCTTCTACAAGAAATATTCGGACAGGAAAGTCAGTTCATATATGTGAGGCAGAAAATGAGTGGCAAAACAAAAAATCTAAGATATGCAGTGATAATTTTCATGATTTTCGTGTTCCTGTGTGTTTTTATTTTCCCGGTATACTGGATGGTTGTATCATCATTTCATACGAATGCGGAACTTATGTCATTCCCTCCCGAGTTCACTCCTGCCAAAGGAACGCTTGCAAATTATATCAAGATTCTCACGCAGGCAAGGTTCTTCACTTATTTCAAGAATAGCCTTATAGTCGCATTTTTCTCTGTTTTGCTGTCGATGACGCTCTCTGTATTTGCTGGCTATGCTTTTTCTCGTTATAAGGTGCCTTTCAAGAATCTTCTGATGTCTTCGATATTGAACATCCAGATCTTCCCTGTAACGGTAATCATAATATCCCTTTTTACTTTCTATTCAGGCCTTGGACTTCTGGATACTTACACAGGTCTGATCTTCGCAGATATCATATATTCCCTGCCATTTACAGTGTGGTTCATAAAATCATTTTATGACACTGTTCCAAGAAGCCTGGATGAAGCTGCGCACATAGATGGCTGTGGAAGGTTGAGAACATTATTTTCTGTCATTTTACCCTTGGTAAAGCCAGGCCTGATCGCAATTTGTATCTACACATTCCTGTACTCTTGGGATGACTTCGTTTTTGCCCTTACAATAATGAAATCCGAGAGCATGAAAACGCTCCCTGTTGGAATGGTTCAGAGTTTCCTGGGTGAGTATGTCCATGACTATGCAGGAATGATGACACTCTCTGTCATTGCCTCGGCTCCTGTCGTGATAGCATTTCTTCTGACTCAGAAATATATGATAGCAGGTCTGACTGCAGGGGCAGTAAAGGGGTAACAGGATGGAAAAGCCCAATATAGTTTTGATATTGATGGATGATATGGGCTGGAAGGATCTTTCCTCAGCCGGAAGTGAATTCTATGAAAGTCCAAATATTGATGCCCTTATGTCTGAAGGAATGAAATTTGACAATGCTTATGCTTCCTGTCCTGTGTGTTCTCCTTCGCGGGCAAGCCTTCTGAGTGGAAAATATCCGGCCCGTCTTGGTCTGACAGACTGGATCGATACAAACGGAACCTATCATCCATTGAAGGGAAAGCTTGTAGATGCTCCTTATGTGGACCATCTGGACAGAAATGAATTCAACCTCGCCAGGGCACTGAAGAAAAATGGGTACATGACATATCATGTCGGTAAATGGCATCTGGGGCTTGATGAATATTTTCCCGAGAAGCAGGGCTTTGACATAAACATTGCCGGTACTGAGTGGGGACATCCGCATCAGGGCTATTTCAGCCCATATGGAATAAGAACGTTGGAAGATGGACCCGAAGGGGAGTATCTCACAGACAGAATAACGGATGAGGCAATAAACCTGATTTTGAAGCATGGCAAGGAGAAGCCGTTCTTCCTGAATCTGTGGCACTATGCAGTTCACATTCCCATAGAGGCTCCAGAAGAATACGTAAAATACTTCAGGGAAAAGTATGACCGGCTTGGGCTTGGAAATGTAAAGGCATTTGAAGAAGGAGAACTTTTCCCTACAACCGACAAGAAGGGGATGCGTGTGAAACGTCGCCTTGTTCAGTCTGATGTTGCATATGCGGCCATGATTCTCAACCTTGATGACAATATAAAGCGTCTTGTTGATGTTCTTAAAGCAGAAGGCATTTATGATGATACAATCATCATCTTTACAAGTGACAACGGAGGTCTTGCCACTGCAGAAGGTTCTCCCACCTGCAATGCCCCTGCCAGAGAAGGAAAGGGCTGGATGTTTGAAGGAGGGGCACGGGTACCGCTGTCCATCTCGTATCCTCGCATGATAAAAAAGGGTGGTGTATCCTCTCTTCCCGTTACGAGTACTGACATATATCCGACGCTCCTTGATCTTGCCTGCCTTCCACTGGAAGAGGAACAACATGTTGATGGTCAAAGCCTGAAGAAGGAAATTCTGGAAAATGCAGGAAAGAACAGACCTCTGTTCTGGCACTATCCCCATTATGGAAACCAGGGCGGGCATCCTGGCTCTTCTGTTCTTTTTTGGCCCTGGAAGCTCATTGAATTCTTCGAAGACGAAACTTATGAATTGTACAATCTCGAGCAGGATCTGAAAGAAGAACACAATCTTGTTGATGAGAACAAGGCGAAAGCCGAGGAGCTGAAGGCCTTGTTGCATTCCTGGCAGGTGGAAGTCTGCGCAAAATTCCCTCAAGACAACAAAGAGTGGGAAAAGGAATAATTTAAGGTTACAATTTCTTCATGAAACATAAGAGGTCAATAGAAAATGGCATATTCATTCATTTCTTCACTCTTATATTCATATGTGGCCTTCTCATTCTTCTCATTGCTTACTTTACAATATCCTCATACATTAAGAAGGGCATCAGTGAGACATATCTGAACACACTCCGACTATATCGTAATGGAATAGAGGAAAAGCTTTCTTCTGTGGACAGGATAATGGACTTCCTGTTTGCCAGCAGCACTCTCAAAACCCTTGCTCTCTCCGAGTCTGGTGCATATGAGAGGGTGAAGATGGAAGAGAGCCTGGACGAGTCGCTCCGTATGATGATTTTTTCCATGGATTTCGAAGAGTGCGACGAGATTAGCGTCTATGGTCCATCCGGACTCTGTTATTCTTTTTCGGATAGCTACAGAAAATATGATTTTTCACCGTTTTTTGAGAGTGATGACGGCACAGATACTGTTTTCTATATAGTTGAAGGAAGCACCGGAACACAGGTGATAGCTATGAGGAGTTTCCTTAACAACTCTTACACGGAATTTATCGGAAAGATATTCCTTCATTTTCCATCATCCTATCTCTTTGAGGAGCTTGATTCCTATGTCCTTGCTTTTACGTCTGAGGGAAGACTCCTTTTTGGGCATGATGAAGATGATAATCTTGAGAGTATTATCAATAATGAGAATGATAGCTATCTCTCAATTGGTCTGGACAGTATAGACGTCATACTCGCAGGGACTATTCCTTCAATGTACGATACAAGGGAGTTCTACGTCCTTGTTGTCACAGTTCTGGCAGTTATTATCCTTTCAGTATTCTTTTCATTTCTTGAATGGAGACTGCTCAAGAAGAATGTTCTCTATTTCATCAGTGCTGTCAGTTCAGGCCTCAAGAGGATGGAGGAAGACAAGAAGCTTACTCTTCTTGAAAAAAAGCCAAACGCTGAAGGCGAGGTAAGGGATCTTGTCGAGAGCTATAACAATGTAAGCATCACACTTGATCGTCTTGTGGAGGACAAGATAAATGCGGCCATAGAGAAAAAGGAGGATGAGTACAAGATTCTGATGAATCAGATCAATCCTCATTTTATCAATAATGCCATCAACACTATACGATGGATGGCAACTATAAACGAAAACGAAAATATAGCGCAGTATGCGGAAAAACTTTCCCTCTTCATAAGGAATATCCAGAAGGGAAATGAGCAAATTGAGTACAGGCTTCGCGATGAGCTGGAATGCGTCAGGAATTACATCTTTATACAACAGATTGCCTTGAAGAATAGATTCATAAGCGAGATAAATGTAGAAGATGAAAAGCTTCTGGATGTAAAATGCCTTCATTTCTTTCTTCAGCCGATTGTGGAGAACTCGATTCTCCATGGATTTGCTGAAAAGGAAGGAATCTGCACTCTGATAATCAGTGTCAGACGGGGAGAAGTCGCTGGTCATCCTGCAATCGAGATTAGCGTGTTTGATGATGGAGTAGGCTTCTATGAGGAACCGGATAGAAAGAAAAAGGTCACAGGGATAGGCCTAGGGTCAGTAACAAGACGTTTTGTGTCCGAATATGGTCCTTCATATACGCCTGAAATCTTTTCCATCAAAGGAGAATTTACAGAGATTGTCCTGCATATTCCGCTTAAGGAGGAATTATGGCAAACATCCTAATCGTTGATGATGATGCATTTGAGCGCGTAGGGCTCAAGTCCATTTCTTTGCTCAATGAAAAAGGGTTTGAGATAGTTGGCGAGGCCGAGAACGGAAAGGAAGGCCTTATGATGGCAAGAAAATTCAGTCCGGACATAATAATATCCGATGTGAAGATGCCTGTAATGAATGGTCTTGAGCTTATACAGGCATGCAGACAGGAAGGAATTGAGTCGGCATTCATTCTTCTCTCAAGCTACGACGATTATGATTTTGTCCGTGAGGCTTTCAAGCTGGGGGCTGTAGACTACATTCTTAAATCTCATCTGAACAAAGATGTTCTGCTGGAAGCTTTGATGAAGGTGAAGGCGAATTTTTCGAAGAAGAAGATAAAGAAAGATGACCGTAAGGAGAGGTTGAAAGATATTCTGCTTGGTAGAGGAGGCCCCAAGACAGCAGAGTTATGGCTCCCCAGCTGTCTTGGCTCTTTGTATTTGGTTTCTCCCATTGGAAGGGGATGGAAAAAGCTTGAAGAGGCAGAGATAAAACGCATTGAAGAACCCCTCAAGAATCTTGCAGAAGAGATAGCCAGGAGTTTTCCTGATTGTATTGGCATTCCTCTCGACAACCTGATGACTGCCTATTTTATTCCATTCCCGATTTCTTCACTTGAAGAGATGAGTCTCAAGCGAAACTCAGAGGAGTTTTTCAGAAATGTCAGGAGGATATACAAGTATTTTCTTAATGTTTCAGCAGTGATGAGTTGCACATCCTTTGTTCTGGATAGCGATGAACTGTTCGGATTCTTCACAAAAGCCCAGGAAGCTATTAAGGAGGCAGTGAAGCAGCACAAGGAAATCACCTTTGATGATAGCATAAAGGATGAGGCCGAGGTATTCGCCCTAATTCATGATTTCACGCTTTCTCTCGATAATGCCTATGATAAGGGTGAAGATATTACAGAATCCTTCAGAAGACTTTATCAGGAAGCTTATGAAAGAAATCTTTCCTGTCATAGCGAGCGTTTGTTGCTTCTGCTTGTCAGGCATATCCTTCTTTCAAGGGAGGTTATTGAAGAAGATTCAATTTCCTTTAGCTCACTTGCTGATCTGGAGAATTGCTCCATAAAAGGCAACATTACATCGACTGCACTCTACATACAGAAAGCAAAGAAGTTTATTGCGGACAACTACAACAAGCCTCTCTCCCTTCTTTCCGTTTCGGAGATGATCGGGGTATCCCCTTCATATTTAAGCAGAAAATTCTATTCCATAACCGGAGAGAGGTTTGTGGATTACATTCTTCGTCTGAGAATCAGCAAAGCAAAAGAACTTCTGCACAATAGCAATCTCAAAATATATGAGGTGTCTGAAGCTGTAGGTTTTGACAACAATACATACTTCTGCTACTGCTTTAAAAAACGAGAAGGGCAGACACCGCAGGAATACAGAGAAGAAACAGCATCGAGATAGTTGCAAGCTTTTTGTCAAAAGATTTCAAACCATCCAGTACGACAAAAAACAAGGGGCGGAAATCCACCCCCTGAGGATTGTCTGCCTTTGGCCCTTATTCGGCTGCCTCAAGCATGATGCCGAACAGAACATAGTCACTGACCGGTGT
>CAZHQL010000088.1:0-8053 GCA_964534915.1 uncultured Spirochaetaceae bacterium
TATCATTGATAGCAGTTTATCTACTTAATTTCAAGGAGATGATATGATTTGTCTGACCTTAGCTGAGAGTACTCTGGATGATGCACTCTCCACTGTGCGGAAAAACCTCGAATACATAGACCTCTGTGAGCTAAGGCTCGACTCTCTTAATGAGGAAGAGAGGAAGAAGGCAGCCTCCTTTCCATCCATGGTGGATATCCCGGTTATATTGACATTCAGAAGAGCCCAGGACGGTGGAAAGTGCTCAGTCAGTGAGAAAGCAAGGCGTCTTTCTCTTCTCAATGCCCTTGATGGGGATTTTAAATACGTTGATATCGAAGAGGATGTGAAGAAAAGCGAGGCAGAGGAGAAGGCAAGAGCTAAGGGCATCAGGATAATAAGAAGCTTCCATGACTTTGAGTGCGTTCCTGAGGATATTTTTTCAAAGCTCCATCATCTCTCAGAAAAGGGCGACATTGCAAAAGCTGCTGTAACTCCCAGGTCATTTCAGGATGTCATCACGCTCTTTCGCGCAGAAGAGGAGCTTTCTGGCAGGGACAAGATCGTAATCGGGATGGGGGACTACGGCGTATGCACAAGGATCCTCTACAAGCGCCTTGGGTCCTTCCTTACTTTCGTAAGCTCCAATGAAGCAGCCCCGGGGCATATAAGCGCAGAGAAGATGAAAAAGGAATACAGGGCAGACTCTGTAAATGAGAGGACTGCAATCTATGGCATCATTGGAAATCCTGTATTGCACTCAGCGTCCCCGCTTTTGCACAACAGGGGCTTTCATGCGATAAACTTCAACGCAATCTACGTTCCTTTCCTGGTTGACAGCGTCCGCTCATTTTTTCTCTTTGCCGAGTACATCAGAATCAGGGGCTTTTCTGTGACCGTTCCCTTCAAGGTGGATGTGCTCTCATACCTTGGTAATGTCACAAGGGAAGTAAAGCAGATAGGATCATGCAATACAGTGGTGCGCGTTCCCGGGATGTGGAAGGGAATAAACACGGATTACTATGGCTTTATAAAGCCGATAATGGCCGATGTAGAGAGCGGCAGGATAAAGAATGCTCTTGTAATCGGGGCAGGGGGAGCAAGCCACGCAATCGTATGGGCATTAAGGAACTACGGTGTCAAGGTGACAATCCTTAACAGGACACTCTCAAGGGCTGAGAACATTGCACGTCTTAACCTCTGTGACTATGACAGCATTGAGAATGCCAATCTCTATTCAGGGAAAGTTGATTTAATCGTTCAGACAACGAGCGTGGGGCTTTATCCGGATGTTGATGAGAATCCTATTGAAGGCTTTGTTTTCAAGGGAAATGAGATTGTCTATGACATCATATACAAGCCAAGGATGACAAAGCTCTTAAGGGAAGCAGAAAACGCAGGATGCACTCTCCACTATGGCTCTGAGATGCTTCTTGAGCAGGGAAAGCTCCAGTTTGAGGCCTTTACCGGATACTACTATCCCCACTGGATAGAAAGCGGTTTATAAAAGGGATGCAGGGACTATTGCAACCTTGTAGAGCCTCGAAATTGAGAGAACCTTGTGGCCAAGGACCATGTGGTCTCCCTCTGAAAAGCTTTCAACCATCTCAACGCGCCCTGCGGCTGTTTTGCCGCTGTGGTTTTCAACAACAGCTGCATAGCTCTTATCCCTGCAGGCCTTTTCAAGCAGGCGGAGCTTTTCAGGGTAGTTAAAGGCATCTGCTGTTTCTGCATCCAGTGCTTTAGCAGCCTGCTCTTTTTTCAGTATTACTCCGCTTGAGATCATCATTTCCTTTATGCGCCGTGCCAGAGGATCCTTATCCTTTAAGGACTTCTTCAGGCCCTGCCGTCTTTCTTCATCATATGTAATCATTCTCTCATCATTTAATTCAATACAGCCCGGGCTTTCGATGAAGGCCGACTCTTTTTCATATGATGAGTAACTGAACTCAGGGCCCTTAGTGGGAGCAAGCATATCAAAGGATGCGAGCTTTAAAATCAGCCTCCACTCGTTCTCTGAGAGGCTGTCCATGAGAAAGACTCCTTCTGCTGCCTCTTCGAGGATGTACTCCTTCATATCAGGGATGTTTTTTATTATCCTGGCTGTCTTTTTATCAGCTTTCAGCACCAGAGCCCTTTCAAGGGAGATTCTCGAGTACTCCTCATACCAGAATGTAATGCGCTCCTTAAGCATTTTTGAAAGCTCATTATCAGATACGGACTCAAGGAAAGCAATTATCTCATCAGATGTGTATGAGTGCGTGAATGCATTCAAAATGCTTTCCCTGCTGATGATATAGATCTTGGTGCGGTCTATGCTCACAGGTTCTGCAAGTGTGCTTATAAGGGCAGGAGTTGCTCCTGAGAACGAGACAGAATAGTCTGATGAGATAACAGCCGGGCCATATGTCTTTTTATCCGCTGAGCCGGAGACAAGGCCGTCATTTTCCTTCAATATGAGGAAATGAAAGAGCTCTTCTTTTGTGATGAAGCTGAATCCAGAAATCATCTGCGCTCTTGTTATGTATATATCAGCATCATCTTTCCTGACTCCTCTTATCTTCCTTACAAGGCGCAGGAACTCAAAGCTCTTCTTTCTCACATATTCATCGAGCGTGGGAGCAATTATGTAGGATGAGAGCTCTGCATCATCAAGGCTTATAAGCTCAAATGCCTTTTTCCTGTCGAGTCTGACTCTCCGGCCTTCCTTTATAAGTACTCCAATCTCATAAAGATTTTTTACTATGCTCTCAGTAAGATTCCCTGCTCTTTCTTTCTCAAGGGAAGGAAATGTCTTCAGGTACTCATCCCTTGAGAAGAAGGCACTGATTTTCTTCTCATTTAAATAAAGCTCCCTTGTCTCTATGAAGCTTATGATGGCCTTGACAACATCAGTGAGTTCCAGAGTCCATGGAATGCTCACATTGTTTCCAAGAAGAGGGTAGTATGATGCTATCAGGTCCTTATCTATGTCAAAAAGGCCTCTTTGCTTGAGGTTCTCAAGCTTTCTTTCTGTCAGGAAAGGAAAGAGGGAGCGTAAAAGGTTCTTGTCCCTTGTCCCGGCAAGAGCTGATGCAGAAATGACCATGCCTTCCTCTTTAGTTGCATTTGAGGCAATCAGTTCCTGGTTGTCCCTGTAGAAAGCCTCAAGATTCTCATATCCATCCAGGTAGATGTCCTTCAGCATCACCGGCAAGTCCTGTTTAACCATTATAGCGCTCCAAAGTATAGCTGTAGCCCTGCTCGGAAAGAAACTTCTGGCGGTTCATTGCAAACTCCTCTTCCTCAGAGTATTCGGTTATCAGGGTATAGAAGTGGCTTGATCTTTTCTTGGGGCGCAGGATTCTTCCAAGCCTCTGTGCTTCTTCCTGTCTTGAGCCGAATGTGCCGGAGACCTGAATGGCTACAGAGCAGTCGGGGAGGTCTATTGCAAAGTTCGCAACCTTGGAGACTATCAGGATTCGTATTTCCTTGTCGCGGAATTTCTGGTAGATCTCATCGCGGACCTTATTGCCCGTCTTTCCTGTGATAAGCGGCCAGTTAAAGCGCTTTTTTATCTCTTCAAGCTGGTCAAGGTACTGCCCGATAATGATGATTGAGTCCTCATTATGCTTTTTTACAAGGTATTCTACGATCTCAAGCTTGTTTTTGTTTACGCTTGCAATGCGGTACTTCTCCCTCCTGGGGGAGAGCGCATACTTGATCTCATCATCCTCATTAAGTGCAACCCTTATCTCATGGCAGTATGCCTCTGCGATATAGCCTTTTTGAGCAAGCTCTGACCACGGGGCATCATAGCGCTTTGGACCAACGAGGGAAAACACCTCATCTTCCCTTCCGTCTTCCCTTATAAGAGTTGCAGTAAGACCGAGGCGGTAAACGCTCTGAAGCTCAGCTGTGATCCTGAATACAGGAGCCGGGAGCATATGCACCTCATCATATATTATGAAACCCCATTTGCCGTCACGAAGGAGTGAAAAGTGAGCATACTCCTCAGAGCCGGGCTTTCTGTATGTGAGTATCTGATATGTGGATACAGTAATCGGCTTGATCTCCTTGATATCACCTGAGTACTCGCCAACCATGGAATGCGGAATATTTGTCTTGTTCTCTATTTCCCTTATCCACTGATGCACGCTCTGGACATTCGGGCAGAGGATCAGAGTCCTTGTTTCCAGAGATGCCATCGCAAGAAGTCCTACGATAGTCTTTCCAGACCCGCAGGGAAGCACGACTGTCCCGAATCCTGCTGCAGTGAAGCACTCTGCTGCCCCTATCTGGTAGTCCCTGGCTGCAAAGCTGTCTTTGAGCGTGAGAGCAACATGCTCACCCTTATTAAGGGGAATCCTGTCATCAACTGGAAATCCCATCTTGATAAGCTCAACCTTGATCTTTCCTCTGTTGAGGCGAAGAAGCGAGAAAGTTCCATCGCCCCGGGAAGAAAGGTACTTCTTAGCAAGGCCTGAATTCTCTGTCTGCATGTAAAAGAGCTTCTTTTTCACAGTCAGAATAAGCTTCTCTGGGTCCTCTTCGTCCTCTGTGAGAACAAAATTCCCATAGCGCGATGCAGAATCCTCGATAAAGAACAGGACTCTCTGGTCTATCTCATAGCGCGACCATTTTTTAAGCCTTGCTATGATTTCATCGGATGTAAGGCCCGCGCTTATCGCATTCCATAGCGAGAGAGGAGAGATCGTGTATGTATGCATATGCTCAGGGCTCTTTACGAGCTCAGCAAAAGGGATTATGTCAAGGCGCGCTGAATCTGAATCAGCAGATGAGAGGTCCAGAAGAATCGTTCTGTCGCTCTGGACCAGCAGGGGCTTTACATCATCACTCATATGCTTTTCTCTCAAGAAGGAGGTCAAGGATTACAATAGCGCTCATTGCCTCTACAACAGGAATGGCCCTGAATATGATGATGGGGTCATGGCGTCCTTTTATCTCAATTTCGCGCACTGAGCCGTCCGTGCTCTGTGTAATCTGCTTCTTTGCGATTGACGGGGTCGGCTTGAAGGCAGCAGAAAAGACTATCTCCTCTCCCGTTGTTATTCCCCCGAGTATCCCTCCTGCACTGTTCGTTAAAAAGCCGTTTTCATCCATCTGGTCGTTATTCTCACTGCCGCAGATAAGGGTTGAAGAGAAGCCAAGGCCGAACTCGATTCCCTTAACTGCTCCGATTGACATCACAGCATGTGAAAGAAGGGCTTCTGCCTTATCAAATACGGGCTCGCCAAGGCCTGCGGGGACTCCCGTGATATGGCACTCAACAATGCCTCCAAGGCTGTCATTATCCTTCCTTGCCTTTTCAATCAGTGCAAGGATCTCATCATCGCGTTCGCTTGAAACGGTAAAGAGGGGAGCCTTGAACGGGGGAGCAAATTTTCCTTCTGTTCTGATGTTCTTGACGCTTCTGACGGCAGCATTAACTTCTATGCCATAGCCCCTCAGCACCAGCTTTGCAAGAGCTCCTGCTGCAACACGGGCAGCAGTTTCCCTCCCGGATGACCTTCCGCCTCCGCGGTAGTCCCTGATTCCATATTTCATAAAGTATGTGTAATCAGCATGTCCCGGGCGGAAGATTTCCTTGATCTCTTCATAATCACCGCTCTTGTGGTTGCTGTTAAGAAGCATGAGCGCAATGGGAGTTCCCGTTGTCTTTCCTTCAAAGACACCTGAGAGAACCTTGAGCGAGTCTTTTTCATTCCTTGCAGTCCCTAAGGATGTGGAGCCAGGCCTTCGTCTGTCCATCTGGCTCTGTATGTAGTCAATGTCGAAGTCTATATTGCTCGGGCATCCATCAATGATTACTCCAATACCTTCTCCATGCGACTCTCCGAATGTCGTTACCCTGAAATGCTTTCCGAATGTGTTGCCGCTCATCTGATGATATCTCCTAACTGCTCTATAAGGGAAAGAAGGGTCTCTTTCCTGTCGCGGTAGCTTCCCATCTCTATTATCTTGTCTGCCGCCTCAGAATAGATTTTATCGCGCCTTGCATAAAGCCTTGAAAAAGAACCTGTGAGGTCATTCTCATCCAGGAATGCTGGAATTCCATGCTTTAATATAACTGAGAGCATCTCGCTTTCATTGCGCTTTAAATATATTAACAGGCCATGCTCTTTCAGATACTTTAGGAGCTCCGGATTATCCGATGCGCCGCCGCCAAGGCTCATGATAACGCTATCGCGCCTGTTTTCAATGTATTTCCTGATAGAGGCGGCCTCTGTCTTTTTAAAGGAATCCTGGCCATGCATCCTGTAGTATTCTCTGATGCTGAGCGGCCTGATTTCATCAAGAATCAGATCATCTGAATCAATTGAAGGCAGGCCAAGATGCTCAGAAAGAAGGCGGGCGAAAGTCGTCTTTCCTGAGTGCTTGATTCCCATGATAAATAAGTTCTTCATAAAATTTCCCTGAATAGCTATTTTAACAGAATGAAAAGCTTGATTCTAGTCAGCAAAGAGGTCGGACCAGGCATCAGAAGAGCTGCTGTCATAGATATGCGGGACCTCAGTCCTGTTCTTCCTGATTCTCTCTTTTTTTCTGGACTCTTTCTTTCTGTTGCGCCTTTCCATTTTCTCAATGAACTCAGCTTCAGCTCTGTTCTTCCTGTTTTCGTTGCGATAGCGGTTGACCTTGATCTTGTAGCGGAGGGCATAGTGGAATGCGATGATCATTACATACCAGAGGAATGCAATCAGAACTGGCGCCAGGTTTCTCATTGTCCTGTAGTCTATAACCTCAGCTGTCTCTACTACATAGAGCAGGGTATCGAGTTTCTCAAGTGTCAGTATTATTGAAATGAGGCAGGGAATGAACCAATATAAGCCTTCCCTTGTCAGTATGAAACGCAGGCATGTAAGGGTAGCCATAAACGTAAGAAACAGACAGATAAGAGGGATGATATAGGCTGTCAAAACGTTCTACTCCTTCACTTCTCTATATGTTATCATAATACCATGGAAGGCTTAAAGATTGAAGAATCGGTTCTCTCCTCTTTAAAGAACAGGAAAAGGGAAAGAAAGGAGGATGTCAGGGGCGAGTATTACCGCGACACGACTGCCATAATCCATTCTTCTGCGTTCAGGCGATTAAAGCATAAGACGCAGGTCTTCTTTGCCCCGAGCAATGACCATATCTGCACCCGGATGGAACATGTGCTTCATGTGGCCTCAATTGCTTCTACCATATGCCGGCCCCTGGGACTCGATACAGAGCTTGCCTGGGCGATAGGAATGGGGCATGACCTCGGGCATACTCCATTTGGCCATGTAGGGGAAAGGATAATCTCAAAGCTTTCCGAAGAAAGGGGACTTGGCTCGTTTGAGCATGAAGTCAACAGCCTCAGAATCGTGGATTTCCTCTCAAATAACGGCAAGGGCCTTAATCTTACGTACGCAGTTTCTGACGGCATTGTATGCCATAACGGAGAGGATTTAAGAAAGCGCATCAGGCCAACATATGAGATAAAGGACCTTAGCGCAATAAAGTCACGCAAGAACCTGGTTCCTGCAACATTCGAAGGGGCTGTGGTGCGCTTTTCGGACTCAATAGCATACCTTGGCAGGGACTATGAGGATGCAAAGCGCCTTGGCATCCTGAAGGGCCTTGAGCTTCCAGAGATTGTAAAACAGAGGCTCGGGGAGAGCAACAGCAGCATAATAAACACTCTTGTAAATGACCTTATAGACGGTGCAAGCGTTGAGGATGGAATAGGCTTTTCAGATGATATCTTCGAAGCAGTAAGCGCATTCAGCGAGTTTAACTACACATACATCTACCGCTCAGAAATCCTCAATGGCTATAACAGGTACTTTACGCGCCTTATTAACCTGATCGTCAATTACCTTGAGGATATCTATTCATCCTATGGCCTTGATGAAAGAGGATATCTTTCTGAGAAGAACATGCTTGCAGCAGGATTCTATAACCACATCAGGGGCATGCAGGAAAAATATATCTCATATGAGAACAGTGACAAGCGCATGGTCATTGACTATGTTGCCGGCATGACTGACAACTTCTGCCTTGACTGTGCTAACGAGATTCTGAAGCCCGAGCACCTTAATGA